>JBAXOP010000287.1:0-7165 GCA_037133195.1 Verrucomicrobiota bacterium
ACGTCAATGCCATCGCCCCGGGCATGGTCAAAACCGAAATGGTCGCCGCCAACCTCGCCAAAAAATTGGATTATTACCTCTCGCGGATTCCCCTGGAACGGATCGCCGAACCGGAGGACATCGCCAACGCGGTGGTCTTCCTCGCATCCGACGCCGCATCCTACATCACCGGCACCACCATGGATCTAACGGGCGGAATGCTGATGCGCTGACGGGTATTCTAACACCACGCCACCATGGACCATACGATGACCCTGCCGACCCGGATCAAGCTCAGCGCGATGATGTTTTTCCAGTTCATGCTTTTTGCGGTGTTCTGGTCGCAATTGGCCACCTATCTGGACAAGATCGGGGTCTCGGGCTTGTCCAAATCGCTGATTCTCAGCTCCATGGCCATCGGTTGCCTGGCCTCCCCGGTCATCGGCATGATCGCCGACCGGTTTTTTCCGAGTCAAAAGGTCCTGGCGGCGGTTAATTTCCTAGGAGCGGTGTTTCTGGCGGTCGCCGGCATGCAAAGCAATCCGGTGACCGTGTTCGCCTGCCTGCTGGCGTTCATGCTATGTTACATGCCGACCTGGGGACTTACCGGCGCCATCGCCATGTCGCATTCTCCGTCCGACAAATTCCCCCAAATCCGTGTCTTCGGATCCATCGGTTGGTGGGCATCCGGCGCCTTTAGTCTGGTCGCGATCAAAGTCCTGAAGGTCTCCGAGTTCGACGGCACCGCCACCCCGCTTTTCTGCGGCGCCGCCGTGAGTGTGGTCAGTGCCCTGCTTGCCTTGACCCTCCCTAACACCGCGCCTCCGGCCAAAGGGCAACCCATGTCCCTGATGGATGCCTTGGGTCTGCGCGCGCTTACGCTGATGAAAGACCGCGACTTCGCCGTTTTCATCCTCGTTTCCTTTCTCGCCATGATTCCCTTCACCATCTACTGGTCCTATTGCTCGGTGTTTCTCGAGGCCCAGGGATTCAAGTATATCACCATCACGATGAACTGGGGGCAGTTCGCCGAAATGTTCCTCATGCTCATGGTCACTGTCGCCCTGGCCAAAATGGGAGTCAAATGGGCCATGGCCACCGGCCTGCTCGCCATGGTCCTCCGCTATGTCGCCTTCTATCTCGGCGGGGTCTATCAGATCGACGCGCTTTACTTCGTCGGCATCCTCGTCCACGGCATCATCTTCGGCTTCTTCTTCGTCGGTGGTCAAATTTACATCGCACGCAAGGCGCCCAAGGAAATCCAGGCCCAGGCCCAGGGGTTCATTTTTCTTGTCACCTTTGGATTGGGTCTTCTCGTTGGCAACTTCGCCAACGGCGCGCTCATCGATCATTACACCACCACCGTCAACTCCGTGAAAGCCTACGACTGGAAGTCCATCTGGGCCATCACCACCGGACTCACCGTCGCTCTGCTTGCGCTGTTTCTTCTGTTGTTCAAGGATGACACGGCGCCCGCCACCGACCAAGGGTAGCAATCACCGCCATGAAACCATACTTCCTCGGCATCGACAACGGCGGCACCATGTCCAAGGCTGCGGTCTTCTCCGCTGATGGCCGCGAACTCGCGGTCGCCGGCCGCTCCGTGCAAATCCTCACCCCGCACCCCGGTTGGAGCGAGCGCGACATGACCGCCATGTGGCAAGGAACCGCCGCGGCGATTCGCGAGGCGCTCGAAAAATCCGGGGTGGATCCTGCGGATATCGCGTGCCTGGCCTGCACCGGCCACGGCAACGGGCTTTATCTGATCGACTCGCAGGGAGCGCCAGTCCGCAACGGTATCAACTCGTCAGACAGCCGGGCCGCCGCGATCATCGCCGACTGGGTGGCCCGCGGTGTCGATGCCGCGGCCCTGCCGTTCACCGCGCAATGCATCTGGCCCGCGCAGCCCAACGCGTTGCTGGCATGGTTGCGGGACCACGAGCCCGCGAGCATTGCCCGCGCCTCCGCCGTTTTGATGGCCAAGGATTTCATCCGCTTCAAACTCACCGGCAACGTCGCCATGGAACTCACCGACATGAGTGCCACCAGCCTCATGAACGTGGTCGAGGAATGCTATGACGATTCCGTGCTGGAACTCTTCGGCATCGCCGAGATGAGACGCCTGCTGCCCCCGTTGGTTAAAACGGCCGACATTTGTGGCACCATCACGCCGCAAGCCGCGGCCCTCACCGGGCTCCGAGCCGGCACCCCGGTGGCCGGCGGGATGTTCGACATCGACGCCTGCGGTTTGGCCTCCGGCTGTGTGGACGAGTCGCGCCTGGTGATGGTGGCCGGCACCTGGGGTAACAATCAATACATCGCGCGACAACCGCTCATCGACAAGGAATTGTTCATGACCACCTGCTATAGCATGCCGGGGTGGTATCTCATGTTGGAAGGCAGCCCGACCGGCGCGGGCAACCTGGAATGGTTTGTCGCCGAGTTCCTCAATGAGAGGAAACAATTACTCGCTCAACACAGTGGCGGCTCGGTCTGGAAGTGGGCCGATGAGGTGGTGGCCGGTCTGGAACCGCTAGAAGACGATCCGCTCTTTCTGCCGTTTCTTTATGGCTCGAATGTCGGGGCGGGATACAAGGCCTGCCTGATTGGCATGGAAAGCCGCCATGGCCGCGACCGGGTGATGCGTGCGGTTTATGAGGGCTGCGTCTTCTCCCATAACTGGCATCTCGACCGGCTCTGCAAATTCCGCCCGCGGCCTGAAGCCGTGGGTCTAACAGGCGGAGCCTCGAAAAGCGAAGTGTGGGTGCGCATGTTCGCCGACATTTTCCAGCTTCCGGTGGAAGTGCCGGAGGGCACGGAACTGGGGGCGCTGGGCGCGGCGCTCGCCGCCGCGGTGGCCTGCGGCGTTCACGGCTCGTATGAACAGGCGGTTGCCGCCATGACCCGGGTCGCCCGTCGCCAAGAACCTGACCGGGCGCTGGCGGAGGTGTATGCCGAGCGCTACCGCAACTACCGTGCCGCCGTCGAGGCGCTCGGACCGTTTTTCAAACCATCACCCACCCGATAGACAACCAATATGATGAAACACATCTCGATTTCGCTTGCCACCGCCGCCCTGTTGGGCCTGCCCGGCGGGGCCTCCCCGAAACCCTCAACCCCCGCGGTGCCTACCAAAACACCCGCGCTGCTCTTCGATCTAACAGGCAAGTGCACCAATCCGGACGGCATGACGCTGAAGGACGGCGACATTTACCTCGTTATGAACAACCTGGCATCCAAAAAACCGGCGCACATCATGCGCATCACCAAAGACGACAAGCTCGAGGAGGTGATCGAACTGCCGGTGCATCCCGCAACCGGTGTGGTCAGCCCGCTTGGCATCGGGTTTGGTGCCGACGGCCATCTTTATGTGAACGACAACCAGATGTTTGCCGGCAAGGGAAAGGGCCTCTCGCGGTTGCTGCGGGTGGTCTTTGAAAGCGGCAAGGCGGCCCGTGTCGAGACCGTCGCCAACGGCATCAATCAAGCCAACGGCTTGGCTGTCAAAGGCGATGATATCTATGTGTGTGACACATCATTCGAGACCAAGGATCCTCATACCAGCGGGGTGTACCGCTTGCCCTTGTCAGAACTTTCCGCGGACAAGCCGGTGAAAATCCAGGCCGGCAAGGATGATCCCCACTGCCTCCTGACCCTGACGACAACCGGCAAATGGCCGGTCGGCGCCAACGGCTTGACCTTCGATTCCGCGGGCAACCTCTATGTCTGCAATTTCGGCGACAGCGTGCTTTGGAAAGCTT
This sequence comes from Verrucomicrobiota bacterium, assembly GCA_037133195.1. GTDB lineage: Bacteria > Verrucomicrobiota > Verrucomicrobiia > Verrucomicrobiales > Akkermansiaceae > Luteolibacter. The sequence continues at coordinate 3,741 of JBAXOP010000287.1, forward strand.
CCTTCGACGCCGCAGGAAAAGTGGCCGCATTCAAGCCCTTCTGCGATGCCAAGCCGGCGGGAATCGAGAGCCTGGACGGGGCCCAGTTTGATGGCCAGGGGTATATCTGGGTTGCGGACTTCATCGGCAATGCCATCGCCCGGATTTCGACCGACAGCGGCAAGGCTGAGATCATCGCCAAGAACGCCCCCGGCGACGGCAAGAGCGGCGCGCTCGACGCACCCTCGGAATGCATCCGCCGCGGCAACAAGGTATATGTTTCCAACATCGATCTGACCTTCGGTCCTAACACGGCGGATGAATATCAGACGATGTCCGTAATTGATCTGGCAAACTAATCCCTCTCACCAATGAACAACTTCCTGGATTTTTCGGGCAAAACCGCCCTGGTAACCGGCGCCGCGGGCGCGATCGGCAAAAACGTGGCGGGAGGCCTGGCCCAATGCGGGGCGCGGGTGTTTGTCACGGATCTGAAGCAACGGGACGTCGACGCAACGGTCGCCGATCTCACCGGAGCCGGCTTCGATGTGGCGGGCCTCGCGGCGGATGTCACCCACGAGGCCCAGGTGACGGCAGTCGTCGCTGCCGCAGCGGAGCGCTTCGGCAGCCGGATCGACATTCTGGTGAATGTCGCGGGCGTCGCCGGGCAGAATCCGATTGAAGCCATCACCGAGCAGGAGTGGGACTTTGTGTTTGCCGTCAATTGCAAAGGCACATTCTTCTTCATCAAACACGTCGCGCCTTTGATGAAAGCTTGCAAGTACGGCAAGATCGTCAATTACGCCTCCAAATCCGGCAAGACCGGCTCGGCGCTTTGCAGTCACTACTCGGCGGCCAAGGGGGCCATCATCACCCTCACCCAATCGCTCGCCTTCGAGTTCGCCAAAGATGGCATCAACGTAAACTGCGTTTGTCCGGGCATCACCGATCACACCGGTGTGTGGTCGTTCATGTCCGCCAACTATATCGAAAATTTGAATCAGGAACGCGAGCAGGTGGTCAAACAGTTCACCTCCAAAATCCCGCTGGGCCGCCTGGCCGGCATCGAGGATGTAGTTGCCGTGACCGTCTTCCTCTGCTCATGCGGAGCGGACTATATGACCGGCCAGGCCGTCAATATCACCGGCGGCCGCGAAATGCACTAAGCAATGATCGCCAATATATCAACTTTATGAAATTTACCAAACAGCAAATCGCCGCGATGATGGATCACGCGGTCCTGAAACCGAACTGCACCGACGAAGACATCCGGCACAACGCCGAGGCATGCATCACCCATGGTATCGGCGACCTCTGCGTGCGGCCGACCGATGTCGCCTATGCCAAAAAACTCCTCCGCGGGTCGCACGTCACGGTGGCTTGCGTCGTTGGCTTCCCGCATGGCGCGTCCCGCCCGGAAACCAAGGCGCTGGAAGCCCGCCTCGCCATCGACGACGGCGCCGACGAACTCGATATGGTCATCAATATCGGAAAGCTGCTCTCCGGCGATTATGAGTTTGTTAGGGATGACATCGCGACGGTGGTGGCGGTTGCCAAACCGGTAAACGTGCTGGTGAAAGTGATCCTCGAAACATGCCTGCTCACTCCGGAGCAAATCGCGCAAGCCTGCGAGTTGGCCGTTGCCGCCGGTGCCGACTTTGTAAAAACCTCGACCGGCTTCAATGGCGATGGCGCCACGGTTGAGGCCGTGCAAATCATGTTGGACACGGTCAAGGGCAGAGCCAAGGTAAAGCCTTCCGGGGGAATCCGTGATTGGAGCCGTGCCGTGATGTTTGCCGAAATGGGCGTGCAACGGTTGGGAGTCGGGGCGGGACCCCAGATTCTTGCCGGTGCGCCGGTGGAAGGAAGTTATTGAGAGGTGTCATGGGTTCGCTTCTATCTAACATTCACACCACGCATGAACGAAGTAGCACTGAAAATCGGCCTCGTCTTGATCGGTTCTATCGGCTTGGTCCAGCCGGTCCATGGGGCGGAGCCAGTGGGGCCGTGTGCCGGAGCCTTCACCTTTGCGGCGTGGATCAATCCGGAGAACCCGAACACCACTCTGTTTTCGACATCATCCAGTGATGGAGCGACCCGGCCATCCTGGAAGGAACTCCATACCTGGGGAGAGGAGATCTTTTTTTCAGGCAATGCCAGCGGCGGTTTCAACGCGCGAGCCAGGGCGAGCGATGGCCAATGGCATCACGTCGCGTTTGTTGGGGATCCCCGGGCGAAAAAGCAATACCTCTATGTGGATGGCGTGTTGAAGCAGACGGGGACTTGCGACATGAAGCCCGACGCGCCGGGTGCGCCTTTCTTAATCGGGCGTGGCTACGAGGAGATGGGCAACACCTTGTTCTCCTATGTCGGCAAGCTCGACGACCTGCGCTTGCACGGCAGGGCGTTGTCGGCCGATGAAATCCGCTGTGCGATGCAGGGCGGCGAGATCGACGCCCAGGGCGCTCCGGCCCTGCGCATGAAGTTAGATGGCGATGCGGATGAAGTGGCGTGTCTCGGCTGCGGCGATCGTTTGAAATTCATCGAGGGCAAGGTCGGGCGCGCCGCCGTGCTGAACGGATGGGGGTATTTCGAAGTGCCGCCCGATCTGAGCCGGATCAGGTGGATCGCCTGCTCATTCAGATTCGACGGCTCACCGGAAGAACGCAAATGGGCGCAGCAGGACTGCTTGCTAGAACCGACGACAGGCCCCGCCCAGCTGGCGCAGCGCTATGCCGTGGCCGCCGCGAAACGCTGCCCCGCCATGGCCGCAGAAGCCGGCAAGCGTGCGGAGAAGGCGGATCATTTCCGCCGGGTTGATGGTGTTAGAGAGGTGTATATCAAGGCCTGCCAATGGAATCAGGGGCAGCGGCGCAAGGTGGCAACGGCATCCGCGCAGATCGACCTGGCCACAAGCTACCTGAACCAGCTTCCGAAGATGCCGGGTAAGCGCTTCGATCCGGAGCCCTATGTGAAGCAACTGGAGGAGGTTTCCAGGCAGGGCCGCGCGCTCAATGACCAGGCCTCGGCTGAATCCCTGACGAAGTGGACCGATGGTTTTGACCAGGTCCAACAATCGATCTCGGCCAAGTGGCTGCTTGCAAAGGGCATCGACAAGATAGCGTTCATCAAGCGATACACCTACAATGGTGGCCACTATTACACGGAATACATCCAAGGGAGTTATCAACCCGGCGGCAACCTTTGCATTTTGGATCTCAAGGACGGATCGGTGAAGGACCTGGTTCCGGACATGAAGAATGGCGTGTTCGAGCGCTTCGATATTTCCTTCGACGCAACAAGGTTGGTCTTTGCATGGAAGGCATCCAACGATGTCGGCTACCGCATCTATGAGGTGCACGTCGATGGCACCGGCCTGCGACAGGTGCTTATGCCGCCTGCGGATGAGAAAGACCTCGTCCGCCGCTACAGCAATGGCTATCATC
>JBAXOP010000288.1:0-7098 GCA_037133195.1 Verrucomicrobiota bacterium
AGAAGAAAAGGGGCAGCGCATGGGCCGCAACAAGAACCCCTTTGCGGGCAAGCAGCGCCTGGGCGGCACGCCCAAGCCGCCCAAGCGGCGCAAGCGGCCCAAGCCGAAGCCAGACGCCAGCAAGAGGATAAGAGAAAGCGCGACGAGGAAGCCCGCCAGCAGCAGAAACCGGGGAAATAGCCTTATTGCCAGCCGAGCATAGCCAGATGAGAGTTTCCCCGATTGACTGGAGTTCCTGGCAAGGAGTCATGCTCGCCACGCTGATGTTCATTGTACGCGACGGGCAGGTGCTGCTCATCGAGAAAAAGCGTGGCCTCGGTGCCGGTAAAATCAACGGCCCAGGAGGAAAAATCGAGCCCGGCGAGACACCCCTGCAAGCCGTCATCCGCGAAACCCAGGAGGAACTGTGCATCACCCCGCATGCCCCACGCAAGCTCGGCGAGTTGTGGTTTTCCATGTCCGACCACCCGGACATCCTCTGCCATGTCTTCCGCGCCGAGAATTTCTCCGGAACCCCCACCGAAACCGCCGAGGCCATCCCTCTGTGGGCAGCCGTTGATGCCATCCCTTATCACCGCATGTGGGCCGACGACCGCCAGTGGCTGCCATTGCTGCTCGACAGCCAAGCGTTTCTAGGCCGCTTCATTTTCGCCGACGAAACCATGCTGTGGAGCGAAATCCAATTCGGGATTGCAGGCTGGAGCACAGGCTTGCCCGAGTCCACAGTTCCTGAACGCGGTGGTAAATGATTTGGCTGTGCTGCCTACTCCGGCAACGAATCGTGCATGAAGCGGGCATTCTGGCGCCGGACATCGTCGTCGGCCGGCAAAGCGTTGACGGATTTATCGGACCACGCGACGGCTTGTTGGCGGTTGCCACGGGCGAATTGCAACTCGGCCATGGTATCGAGATAGGCGGCTTGGTTGGGATGGCTGGCGAGTGCTTGGTGGAGGTGGGCCTCGGCCTCATCAAGGTGGCGCAAGGCGCGGGCAGCGAGCCAAGCAGTGGTATTGCGGGTATTGTGGGATAGCGGGTAACGCTGGATGACGGCTTGAAGGTGCTTCCAAGTGAGTTCGAACCAAGCGTCGTGCTGTTGGATGAGCCCGGCCTGGCGCAAGGCAGGAAAAAAACTATCGGCTAGGGAGCCATCGCATGGCAGCAGGCCGTGACATTTTTCCAACAAGGAGATAGCGCCTGCCCGCTCGGAGGGCAGCAAGCTCAGCGCATGCGCTTGATCCGCTTGGAGCCGCAAGCGCAAGAACACCAGCGGCGAACTGTTGCCGAAGTTGCGACCGCTGTAAATCTGGGCCAGCGCCTCGGAGGTGGCGGCGGCCTGGCTCCAGAGGCCGCGCTTGAGCTGATCGGTCGATAAGGTGAGCAGGATTTCGGAATAGGCCTCGCTTTCCGGGGCGGCCTCACGGGCGGCACGCTCCCACCACAACGAGCAGCGCTCATAGTCGGCACCGAAGGCATAGCCATGGCCGATGTATACGTCACTGGCGGCATCACCGAGTGCGAGTTTTTCGACCCATGCATCATGAACTGCGGCGGCATCCGGGTGGCCGGCACGGCGCAGGCAGGAGGCGGCATAGGCATGGAGGTCGGGGCGGGCATTGGCGGTGAGATCGGTTTTGCTTGCCAAAAGTTGCAGGATAAGTTGGGAAGCATCCTCCCAGCGGCCGACCGCGGAAAATTGCAGCAACTGAAGCAGAGCCGCCCTGTCCAACTCGGTGGCTGGCGCGGCGGGAGGGTGCAGGTCGTGGATTTTCAGGTTGGTGGCGGCGTCGTCGGCGGCCCCGACCAGCGCGACGAGCCGCTTGAGGAGGACCGTTTGTTCGTCGGCATCTGCCTTGGTGATGGCGGCCCAGGCGAGGGCGAGCCAGGAGTCGCGAAGGTGGTCGGGGTCTGCGCCGTAACCGGAGATAGCGAGCATGGCGGCGAGGCGCTGTTTGCGGGAGGCGTCGGGTTGGAGTTCAGCGAACCATTTCCAGCAGGCGAGGTTGTCCTCATTGTCACCGAAAACGGCCAGCACGAGTTGTTCCCAGCGCTCCGCGTCGTCGCCGGCCCAAGTGGTTCCAGCGCCCATCAGCGGGCCAAGAATGCCGGTGCGGTGGACAAAGCGATTGCTGAACAGGGCACCTAGGAAACCGGTGAAGACATCCGGATCTTGTTTGGCGAGGCGTGCCAGCGGGGCGTCGAAGGCATTGGCGAGGTCCTCGGTGAGGCCGCGGTTTTCCAGGAAACTGGCAATGGCGATCAACTCACTGGTGGCGGCCTCACCGGATTCGGGCTCTTTGTGGAGGCGGTCGAAACGCGTGTGGACCCAAGCCGTGAAGTCGGGATTATCGGGGTCGAGGCCGATGGCGGCCAGCGCCTCTGGAATGCGCTCCGTGGCCTCGAAATAGATGAAGGCATCCAAGGGTGAGGATTTCGAGTAACTGGCTTCGGCAGCCGCGGGTTCGCCAAGAAGGAAAAGCGAGTTGGTGGCGAAAGTACGGAGTGTTTGATTACGCGAGTTGAGCAGCTTGAGGCAGGGTTCCAGGTCACTTTTGCGCAGGCCATGCTCCTGCCAGTGCTTGACGGCGAGCGGTGAATAAAGGTCAGTATCACGCTGGCGCGGCGGTTGGCCGGGTGTTGTTCCAGCCATGGCAGCGGATCGCCCGCGGGCATGGGCATGGTGGCGGCGAGCAGGGGTTCGCCCGCCTCGGTGGCAGCAGCCTGGGCATCGCTAAGGCGGCCGGCGGCACGCTGGAGGGCGAGTTGCCAAGCGGCAGCGCCTTTGGCTTTGGAGGTTTTGGCGTGTTGGAGTTCTTGCTCGAGGGTGCCGTTGGCCCGGTGAAACGCCGCCAGCGTCATCAGACTCTTGGCATCTGCGGGTGCTAACTCCAATAACTCACGGGCTCCCGCGTCGTCGCCCTCAACCAAGCGCTCGCGGGCAGCGAAAATGGCAATGCCGCTAACGATCGCCTGCAAGTCGCTGCGGGTTTTCGGGTCGCTTTCCGCAGCGTAGAGCGTGAGGATTTGGCGATAGGCATGCTTTTGGCGCATGGCCTTGAGGAGGGGAATTTTCTCAGCTAGTGCGGCCTTATTGTAACGCTCCACCAAAGCGATGACCGACGCATCGGTGTCCGGGGTGATGTGAAGGTCGATCTTGTGGAGCAACTCCTTGGCCCGGTGCGCCGCTTCGGGGTCGATGCCCGCGGCGGCGGCTTGCAATTCATCAAGGGCGTTCTTACCAAGTTTCCAAAGTTTGGCGCTGGCGGCTTCGCGTTGTTGAAAACTTTCGTCGGAGAGTTGCGCGACGAGTTGCGCCGCAGTGGGCTGGGGCGTAGGCGCCGCTATCGGCAGGGTGGAGGGCGGGTTGGCGGGTTTTTGGGGGGATGGGGGCGTGACGGTGACGACCGGCCGCGACTGAGCCGCCTCGTTCACGGGTGCCTCGTCCACGGCTGCAACTGCCGGCGGCAAGACCGCCAAGCAGGTGAGAAAAACTGCGCCTGAGCATTTCATGGAGGAGGGAAGGTCCGCGATATTGAACGGAAAATCAACTCCGATCCCCCGAGAAAAAACAAAACCGCTGTGCCGTCCTTGGCGCAAAGAGCCACGTTCCTAAAGCTCAATAAGTGGGATCGTTTTGCCTTCAAAGGTCTTCCAGTAAAGGCGTGACCTATCTGGCAAAATAATGATCCCGGTTCCATCGCATCGGTTCGGGCTTGCAACCAAATCGAACGCACACAGCAGTCGAAGGCACTTTAGGCGGCTATTCCCGGTCCGCAACCTAATTTTGCAAATGAATTCTTGCGTGGCTGCGCCGCAGAGCCAAGACCTCAAGACGCAAGACTTCACCCAGGGAGCGTGTCCGATAGCGAGGCACTGCATGTGTTGGGTCTGACGTGGAAGATTGCGGCAAGACCGCTTCTGGACGCGGTGGAGGCGTGCATGAAGTGATGAGCGATTGGGTCATCGACGCCGACATCATGCGGGCGGTCGGCGAGAGCGAACATCCGCACTCCAGTAACTCACACCTATGAGCCAGAAAATCACCCCCTTTGAGCAATCCGCCGCACCAATCCTGCGGGCAACGAGTTCTGATCCAGTCGGAACTTTGCCAAGGTCCTTGGATACGCCGTGTACCGGAATTTTCAAACCGTCATCGAGTCCGCACGGACGGTTTGTTTCAACAGCGGTCAACGGGTTAAGGACCATTTCGTTGACGTCACAGAAATGGTGGAGATCGGCAGCGGCGCTCAGCGTCCGCTCAAGACCGTGATGATGTCCCGCTATGCCTGCTACCTCGTCATTCAAAACGCGGAAAGAGCTGGGGAAGCCCTGACCGTAATCATTCATGACCGCCCCCCCCCTATGCGCCCGCTCCTTGCCTTGCTCCTGACCCTCGGATCCCTTTCTGCCGCTCCCTTGCCCGACGCCGGGCCGGCCAAGTTGCCACGCTGGCGCGGATTCAATTTATTGGAAAAATTCAACTATGCCGGCAAACATGAGCCGTTTCGTGAGGACGACTTCAGGCTCATCGCCAAGTTTGGCTTCAATTTCGTGCGCTTGCCGATGGATTACCGCGGGTATATTGTGGCTGGCGATTGGAATCGCTTCGACGAAGAGGCGCTCGGCCAGATCGACCAGGCGCTCGCATGGGGCCGCCAATATGGCATCCACGTATGCCTCAACCTGCACCGGGCACCCGGCTGGACAGTGGCCAAGCCCGCCGAGACGAAAAATTTGTGGATTGATGCGGATGCGCGCCAGGCCGCCGCACGTCATTGGGCGATGTTTGCACGGCGCTACAAGGGCGTGCCTAACAATAACCTGAGTTTCAACCTATTCAACGAACCCTGCGGGGTGAGCGCCGAGGCATACCTAACAGTCGTCAAGGAGGTGGTGGCGGCGATCCGAGCCGAGGACCCGCAACGGTTGGTGGTGTGCGACGGCCTGCAATGGGGGACCGTGCCAGTGCCCGAGCTTATTCCGCTGAAAATCGCGATGATGACCCGCGGCTATGCGCCGTTTCAGCTCACCCACTACCAGGCGGGCTGGGTCCAGGGCACCGGCGCAATGCCGGTCCCGTGCTGGCCGGACGTCGGGGGCACTGGTGGCACGTTGATCAGTCCGGCCAAGGGTGCGTTGTCGCACCCGCTGCACATCAGAGGTCAGTTGGCCGCCGCTGCCAGCGTGCGAATGGTGGTCACCACGCTCTCTAGCAGCGCGGTGCTCACTGCGAGCGACGACACCGGCGAGGAAATTTGGCGGCAATCGCTCAGCGCCGGGCCCGACAAGGGGCCGTGGCGCAAAAACACCTTGGATCCCCGCTGGAAGTGCTGGCAGGCCGAGGGCGAGGTGGAATTCCATTTCACCCTGCCCCATCCGGTCAAATCCCTCACTTTGCGAGTGATCGAGGGCGATTGGCTGACGCTAGGCTTGTTAGGGATCCGCGCTGGCGATGGTGCGCCGGAGGCTGTGGCGCGGCTCACGCCATCGTGGGACCAAGTGCCCGACCCCTTGTGCTACGATGCCGCCGATCCTTCAAAACCCATGCTCGGTGTGCCCCACGACCGGGCCTGGTTGCACGCCCAAACCCTCCCGCCGTGGCAGGCGTTTGCCGCGGCCGGCGGCGGCGTGATGGTCGGCGAATGGGGTGCCTATCAACACACGCCGCACCAGGTGGTGCTGCGCTGGGCGGAGGATTGCCTGCACAATTGGCAGGACGCCGGCTGGGGCTGGGCGCTGTGGAATTTCCGCGGCTCTTTCGGCATTTTCGACAGCGGCCGCAAGGACGTCACTTACGAGGCCTTCGAAGGCCACCAGCTCGACCGCAAATACCTCGAGTTGTTGCAGCGCTACTGATGGCGCAGTGCTCAGCCGCCGATATCGGTGCGGCCGGACAGCTTGGCACCTTCTTCCATCGAGAACACCTTGCTCTTGATGTCGCCGTTGATCCACGACTTGTCCTTGAGTTCGCAGCGCTGGGACGTGATCTTGCCCTCCACTTTGCCGTAGATTTTCACCTCCCCGGCGCTGATGTCGCCGACGATGGTGGCGTTTTCGCCGATGGTCACCCGGCCTTTGTCAGACATAATTTCACCGTTGACCTTTCCATCGATAATCATGTCGTTGGTGAAGCGGATAGAACCGGTGATCTCGATTCCGTTGGAGAGGACGTTTGTCGGGTTGGCCATGACGGGGGAAAACTGAGCAGATGTCGCGGGTTTTGCAATGTAAATCAAATTCCGGGGGATTTTCCGTGATTTTTTTTCCTGTGACGCTACAAGTCGTTGAACAAACCGCTCACGACCATGCCCCGCATAACCATTACCGTTCCAGACAAGATGCCCCAGCCATATCGTTTTCCACTTGACCGCCAAGTGGTGATGATCGGGCGGGGCAGCGAAAACGACATTGTCATCGAGTGTGGGTCCGTGTCGCTGCGCCACGCCGAAATGGTGCGCATTGAGGGCGGTTACGAATTGCGCGACCTGGACTCGACCAATGGCATCAAGCTCAATGGCAGCCGTAGCGAGACAATTGGCTTGCGCCACGGGGCCGCCGTGACGTTGGGCGATGTGGCTTTTGATTTTCAATTGAGCGATGAGGAAACGGCCGAACTGCGGCTCGAAAAGGTATTGGATGAATTGCCGGAACGCCGGGACACTGAGTCGGCGGCCGCTGAGGTTGAGGGCGCTTCGCAGAAACGGGCGTCAAGCTCAAGCGGAGGCAAGGGATTCATGCTCTTCACGTTGTTCCTGGCGCTTGCTTTGGCGGCGTTCGTTGGCGGCCTATCTATCCGTCACTACAAGGAAACCGGCGGTTGGTTGCTTAGCGCCATCCAGGCCAAGGGCAAAACCCTCAAAGCCAGCCGCGACGCTCAAAATCCCCCGATCCCACCCAGCACGCCGGCACCGGACCCAACTGCCACGCCGGATCCAACGGCTGTTGCGCCGGAGCCAGCGGCGGTTGCGCCGGAGCAGTGAATCTACCGTGTGATTTGGCCCGGATGTGCGCCGTTACGGAGCGCCGGCTTCAGCCGGCGAGTAACTGTGCCGCCCAAGTTACGCGCCGGCTGAAGCCAGCGCTCCATGGCGTGCCGCCCAA
>JBAXOP010000289.1:0-7072 GCA_037133195.1 Verrucomicrobiota bacterium
TTGACCCCTCGCAGACTTTCCCAAACCGACCTTCTCACACTTTCCGCAAATTACAAGAGAGTGCTAACTCAACCGTATTGGCCGGAGCGGGCGTGGAGTGCCGCATTGTGTCATGCACCCTTCTAAATCTCTGCTTAAGGACACTTCGCAGATCTCCCCCTCCTGCCGGGATTCTGCACTGCCGGGATTCTGCACTTGCATCCGGCGGCGGGTCTGCTGTGCTTGCCGACATGCACGCGATGGCAATCGCAGCAGGAATTTCTTACCCATCATATGACAATCCGCGAATTAATGCAGCAAGCTGACCAGCATCCGCTGGTGCTGGCTACGGTATGGGTGGCCTTGCCCGCCCTCACGTGGTTGCTAGGCCAAGTTCACCAGAAAGGCAAGGGCGGCGAGGCCCCGTGGAAGTATCTTTATTCCGTGCTGGTTTATCTGGCCTGCGTGCCGGGGATGTTCGCGGCTGTGATCAGCTGTTACGTCCTGTTCTTCAGCCGGGAAAATTTTCTGGATTTAAGTTTGCTGGTTTCCATCCTGCCGATCGTGGCAATGGTGGTGACTCTGGTGTTTGTGCGCAAGTACGTGGCATTCGATCAGGTGCCAGGCTTCGACCGCTTGTCTGGCTTGATGGTGATGATGGGGTGCAGCTTCGCCATTGCCCTGGCGATCCAGAAAACCAAAATCTGGATTTTCTTCGGCGGGTCCATTGAGCATTTACTCATCCTAGCCGCCGGGGGCTTCGCACTGCTCAAGTGGGGAGCCTACACGCTCTTCCGCAACCGCGATGAACCGAAAAAGTCTGCTCCCAAGTTTCCTGGCGCTGGAGGCGGAAGACCGTGAGCACAGAACTCAGCCCTCGATGCGGTGTGGGAAAAACTGGCTGAGGTTGCCGGTGACTGGTGAGAGATCGCCACGCGCCGACAGGCCGCAGCATGCGTCGCCGACCATCCACAAGCCCCACACGAAGTGCTTGCGCTCAGCGACGAAGAGATCCGCGCATTCCTGATAGACAAGGGGTTCACCCTGGTGCCCGGCGGTGCCCCCGGCGACGCGGCAGCCATTTTCCATAATGGAGACCCCCGCGCCCTCGCGGCCGAAGAATGGTTTTTCGACCCAGCGCGAGACACCCTGTGAGGTGAGTGCGTCGCGAGAAAGCGAGGCGGGTAGCAGCAGCGGATGGCCTGGATTGAGTTCCCACAGGATGGGTAGCAACCCTTTGTTAGATAAGATCATTTTCCAGGCCGGTTCGACAAAGCGGCCGCGTTCCTGGCCGATCTCGGCAAAGAACGGTTCCTGTGTCATCCACTCCCATGGATAGAGTTTGAAGAGTTTGGCGATCGGTTGCTCGTCGGTATCAGTGAAGCGGCCCTCCGGTGAAAAGCCGATCTCCTCCATGTCCATGAGCACCACGGATTTGCCCGCCTGCTCGGCAGTTTCGGCTAGATACGCGATGGTTTGGCGATCTTCCAGATTGTCCCAGACACAGGCGAAGTGCACCGTGTCGGCGGCGACCAACCCCCAGCGCTCAACCAACGCCTCATGCAACGAGTTGAGTTGGTCGCATTGGGGAAAGGTGTCTTCGAGCCATTGCCACTGGATGACCGCCGCTTCTAGCAACGATGTGGGGGTGTCGGCATTGTATTCCAACAACTTTGGCTGGTCGTGGCCGTTCCATGCCAGGTCGAAGCGTCCGTAGAGCGAGAAATCGGCGGCCATCCAGGACGCTTGGATCAAGCCGATGGCGGCTTGGGGGATGGCGAGACGCTCCCACCAATCGCGCCGCATGATTTGTTCGCAAGCGTCGCGACACAAGTCATGCAACTCAGTGGCGGCATCCTCCAACACCTCGGCCGCTTCGAGGGTGAGCACCAAATGTTGGTGTTCATTCCAATACGGCACGCCGCCCTCGCCGTGCCAGATGAGGCCGGCGTCTTCGACACGGGATTGCCACCCATGGCGCGGGAGACGGGATTGGAGACGAATGTTGGGTTGCATCGGTAGGGGCTCAACTCGCGGAGGAACTTCTGCTGCTGGACCCGAAACCGCCGCGCACCGATTGGCCGGACTTGACGGGACTGCCGGTGCTGTGGCTTTGCGCGACCATCCGGCTGTATCCCGGGTTGGCTGCGGCGTAGGAACTCACACTGCGGCGCTGCTCGTCCACGCCACGTTGCCAGGAGTCCACCTGGGTGCCTGCCCGCTGGAAGCCCATGCCCGGATTGAAATTGCCGCGATTGCCGGCAAGCAGCCAATACATCATCAAGGAACCGCCAATACCGGGGCCGTAATGATAGTTATTGGTGGTGGTGGTGGCTGCCGTCTGGCCTTGGGCAGCCAGTGCTTGTTGCTCCCGGTCCAAGGCGGCCTCGACTTTTTTGAGAGCCTCCGGGGTTGGCCGACTGGCCGCCACGTTGACGGTTGACACCGGTTGGTCCTGCCAACTGCCATTGGCGAACCAGCGACCGTCCTGTTGATAGCCATACGGGTGCTCGAAAAAATCGCAGGCCTCGGCATGATAATATCCGACGCCCGGCAGGTTAAAGTTGTTATCCACCTCGCCATTGATCAACTTCGCCTTCTGTGCATCCAAGGCATCGAGTTTGGCCTGGAGTTCGGCCATTTTCTCGTCCTGCGCCGTGGCCACATACTTTTCCTCACAGCCGCTCATTCCGGCCATGCCGCCTGCAAGAATACAAACCGTGGACCAACGGAGGATGCCCCCTTGGCGGATTGGAGAAAAACCTCCACGTTTTTTCATGACGAGCGGGTACATACTGGAAGACCGCCAGCGAGTCAATCCCCGGAATTCACTCGCGTGCCTTGCGGTTCATTTCCCAGCAATCGGCAGGGGCGAGCACCCCCTTCGCGCCATCACCGCTGAGCCAGGATTTTGCCTGGACATCGCCTTTTAGGGTGGCGTCCCAGAGTGCGGTGCTCAGCGCGAGGATGGCGCGGTGGTAGCGGGGCTCGGTCTGTGATCTTCCCAGCAAGTCGCGTTCACCGAAACTCATGTGGGTGGCCTTGTCGAAAACGACCTGCCAGGCCGGGGCCAGTTGCAGTTGCGGAAAAACCTTCAGGCGCTCCGCCGCGCGGGTATTGCCGATGGGACTGTCGTCGAGCGTGCCGGTCATGAGCAGGCACGGGATTTTGATCCGCCCAAAAGCCACTGCCGGATCGCCGAGGGCCGGTGGACTGGGGCTCATCATCACGGCGGCGCTGAGGCGCGGTTCGAGCAACGTTGCGTGGGTGCCAGCGAAGGTCTGGCCAGCGAGCGCCTGGGTAGTGACGGCTCCGAACGAATGGCCGGACAGGCCGAGGTGAGCGAGGTCGAGGCGCCCTTTGAGAGGGTGATCCGCTTCATTGTTCCAGTGCTCCAGAGCATCAATCACGACCGGAATATCCTTCGCCCGCGCCAGAAAATTCGCCGCTGAGGCGGCCCGTTGCATGGCACCCAGCCGTTGCAGCGGCGGCACATCCTGCCAGACGCTCTCGTCGCTGCCGGGGTGCTGGACGAAGACCACGACATAACCGCGCTTAGCCCAGTGATTGCCCAGATACGGGTTGTTGTCGCGCGACCCGCCGAGCCCGTGGGAGAACAAAACCACCGGCGCCGGCCGGGCGCTTGCCGGCAGATAGACGCGTACCGGCAACTTTCTGTCATGCTTGGCGTCCTTCACATCAAACGTCAGCGACACGATCTTCACGTCCGCCACCTGCAACGGATCGTAATGCGCGGGGCCGGCGTGTAGCGGGACGGAGCACGCGACCATTACTAACAAACATGAAAAAGCCTGGTGCATAAGTGGGCTGGGATATCACATCACTGCGCAAGATAGCCAATCCGGCAGAATCCGCAAGTGCCTGATCATTCGTCGATATTCGTGCAATTCGGGGTTTGAACTTCTACTGATCGGTCACCATATAATTCTTGCCACTTGGCCCAGCTCCGACATCATGCCGGGCATGTTCCTACGCCTGCTAGCTCTTGTGGCCGCCCTCACTCTTCGCCTGTACGCTGCGCCCCAACCTCCACAGTCGCCGGATGAGATCGCAAGACAGATCCTTGCGCCGCTGCTGGACCCGGCTAAGGTCGCGACCCTCAAGGGCGACAGGCCCGCCAACCCTCGTCTCTACAAAGTCCTGTATTGGCTGGAAACGGCCCGTGAGCGAGGAGGTGATGTCAGCAAGGTCATTGGAACGGCCCAGGTGGTGGATGGTTACGGCGGCACGCCAACGGCCAAGGCGGATGCGATGGCTATCATCTGGAGCAGGAAGAAGTTGGAGGACTTCGGTTGCTTTACCGCTGACGGTATGGCCAAGCTGAGGAAAGGCGGGTCACCGGTAATCACCAAGGGTGGACATGCCGGGGATTTCATCGCACTCGATCACATCCTGCCGCGCGCCGTGGTGCCCGAGCTGGCTGCCAGGTTTTTCAATCTGGAGGCGCTCCCGGCCCGAGAGAACCTGGCCAAGTCCGCCAAGATCGGCAAACGGGAGGTTGTGCTGGCCCGTCAGTGGAATCACGAAGGATTACTATCAGATCTGGGGCTGAGGGCGGCGGAGGCCGCTGTGGAGTAGGAAAAGGCAGAAGTCTTACCTCCGTTAGAAATGCCACCTCGGCCCATGAATATGGTAATTGTCTTGGCGCTGCGGGCCGGATGGGTATTCTTATCAGTAATGCAAATCGCCATGAGATCCACTTCCAACCATTTTTACTCTCAGAAATCCACTACCCGCAGTCTCGCTGCATCTGGTTTCCACAGTTTATCCGGTCTCTCCCTCAAAATCACTTGTACCCGTTCTCTGGACTTATCTTTAGCTTTTCAATGAGCGGGCATACTCAGGCAACTTTCCAACCCTTTTGATTAATCATGACTATGTATTCATTTAGTGACGGCAATGAATGGGCGGTGCGCGAGGCCATCGTGAACCTTATGGAACTTGTTGATACGGTTGCGTCAGTAGCGACCGAGAATATCAAAATACTCCGAGACGATGCACAGAACACTGTTCGGATGTTGACGGCGGCGATTATATTATCTGACGGAAAGTATGATGCAGCAGAAAAGGTCTTCATTAGGCATTTGGCGCTTTTTAGTGAAAAACCCAGTGAAGAAATGAATTTTCTGAACGAGTATGCAGAAGTGTGGTCGGCTAAATCAAAGGAGATTCCGAGTTTCTTTCATGCAGCTATCCAACGCAACACGGATACTGCGCGCTTGATGCTGTGCGAACTCCAGCGCATTGGCGACTATGTGTCTATAAGTGATGGAAAGTTTCAAACCAGTGAACGGAAGATTGTTGCAAAGTATATTGAATTCCTAGAGGATGCCGTTATAGCTCGGGAGAGTGGACAGCTCAGTCTAGCGAGCGTTGACAGTTCATCAGAAGAATCTGAGAATGGATCAAGAGTCAAAGAGAGACCCGCACCACCGCCACCCATAACGAGGCCGCAGTTTAATTTGGTTCTAACATTCGCTAATAACGTGTTAAAGATGATCAACACTTTGGAAAGTGATAAAGCGATGCTCGAATCAGTGGAGAACTTTGAAAACAAGGGCACGACGGATAGCGGGACAATTATCCGCCAGTGCGTTTTGTTTGATCTTGCCCGTATTTTTAAGATTTTATTGGGAGACAATATAGATGCAAGGCTTGTTGAAATGAGTAGTCTAGCGTTTGTGTCGAACTATATTAGAGGTGACTTTACCATTAAATCAATGGATTATGAAGTGTTTGTTGATCTCTATGAACAGGGCACATGGACAGAGGAAGCAAAGACATTATTAAATAGTGCCGCCGCGTCAAGCTACCCAATATCTATAAGCATACAGAAGGGTGATGAACCTCCGCTTGTAAGAAAACCCGATTTTGTATTGCCAGCACTTCTCAGTAAATCTGGCAATCCACTTTTTGATAAATATGCTGTCACCTTGTGTCAGTTTGCCACTGTAATTGCCAAAGCAGATGGCGTGGTATCTGGCAATGAGGAAGTGCTACTTAAGCAAATTTACGAAATGGTTCACAATCCAATTCCGGAGATCGCCAAGAACACGGCTAAAGTTTCGAAGTCGCCTGATAATCAGTCCTTAAAGGAAGTGATGGACGAATTGGATTTACTCGTGGGTCTAGTATCCGTAAAGCAGGAGGTTATGACTCTCATAAACTTCGCGAGCATTCAAATAAAGCGGGAAGAATTAGGATTAAAAAGCTCCCAGGTGTCGTATCACCTTGTGTTAACCGGTTCACCTGGCACCGGGAAGACGACCGTCGCAAGAATAGTTTCCAAGATCTATAATTTGCTAGGCATTCTTGAAAAAGGTCAGTTGGTAGAAACTGACAGATCCGGTTTGATTGCTGAGTACACTGGGCAGACGCCGGGGAAGGTCAACAGAGCTGTGGACTCGGCTCTTGACGGTGTGCTGTTCATTGACGAAGCGTATGCGCTGGTGGAGGGTTCCAATGAGAACTACGGCAAGGAGGCACTGGCGACATTGATAAAGAGAATGGAAGACGACAGGGGCCGCCTTGTCGTAATGGTGGCTGGATACACTGAAGAGATGAAAACCTTCATCAACGCTAATTCAGGTCTCAAGTCCCGGTTTAATAAGTACATCGAGTTTCCTGATTACGTGCCGGATGAAATGCTGGAAATTTTTGTGCTTCAATGCAAAGCGCTGGACTATAGTCTTACAGACGAGGCCAGAACCAAGGCCTTGAATCTGTTCAAGGTGGCGTATGAGCAGCGGGATAGGTCATTTGGTAATGGCCGATATGTAAGAAACATGTTTGAAAAATCGATGGAGCTTCAAGCCAATCGTGTGTCCAGTCTCACATCACTGACCAAGGAGATTCTAACGTCCATTGTTGACACGGATATTCCAGAGTGAATTTCATCATGCGATTCGTCAAGATCGGCTGACTTTGGGATCTGAGGCCGTTACCTTAGTCAGATCAGTTTGACAGCGATGATTGTAATTATCACTGGTATGGAAATGCCCAGACTAATTATGATCAGACCCACGCCAAATTGGTGTTGGGGTCAGTCCTTCAAGTTTGCAATAATGTTTGA
>JBAXOP010000290.1:0-7014 GCA_037133195.1 Verrucomicrobiota bacterium
GAAAGGGTGTGAGGTTTCTGCCGAGCGCCATCGCTCCGGAAAGCGCGACGCATGCACCCACAAGCATCAATGCCACGCCCGCGAGCACCACAATAGGAGAGGCGCCACCGCGAAAGCATACCGCCAACAGAGCGACCGCCGTGAGCAGAACTCCTTGCGCGGCCACCCATGCACCCCCACGTTGAAAAAAGCGATTCATGCAGGGATAGTCGGCATGATTTCAAGGGGGCGTGGCATCGTGGAATTCATGGGACCAAGAGTGTTGTAGCGCGCATCTGATGATTAGCAGAATAATCCAATTCCTCGAACATTCAATGGTTGGCTATCTCACGGCCGTCAAAGCCCTGCAGCGATTTCCGAGCACGCAGAGGATCCCTGCTTTCCAAGGCGGGGGTTTCGCGCTACGGCTATGGGCGTGCTCCGCTCGCTCCGGTTGATGAACTTCCGCTGTTTTGAATCGCTGGCCATTGAGGTGCCGGCGAGCGGAGGCGTGTTTGTGGGCAACAACGCGCAAGGGAAAACCTCGATCCTCGAGGCACTGTGCGTATTGGTGCGCCTCCACTCACCTCGCAGCCACCGCCTCGCCACGCTGGCTCGCAGCGGCACTGATGGCTTCGGCGTGGCGGGCGACCCGTGGCAGCAAGAGCGGCAGGTGCGCCAATCGCGCGATGGGTTGTTGCTCAAGGTGGACGGCGAAAACCGTGCGAGCCAAGGGACCTACCTCAATGACGGCGGCCTGGTGGTGTGGATGGGCAACGAGGACCTCGACCTCATCCGCGGGCCGGGGGAACAACGCCGACGTTACCTGGATTTTCTCGGCACCCAACTCGATCCTGACTACCGCCGCGCGTGGTCGCGTTACCGGCGTGCGTTGCGAGCTAAAAACCTGTTACTCAAAGACGCCAGGCCGCGGGATGCGGAAATTTTCTCTTACGAGGAAATTCTCGTTGCCACCGGCACCCTTCTGATGGAATCCCGCACGCGCTTGGTGGCCGCGCTCTCGCCGCTGGCCGCCGCCGCGCAATGCATCGTCAGCGGCAGGGATGAACTCCTCACGCTGCACTACCTGCCCGCCAGCGGTCCAGACTTGCGCGAGGCCATGTTGCAGGCCCGTGAGCGTGAGTCGCGATTGCGCCAAGCCGTCGTAGGCCCCCATCGCGACGAACTCGGACTGCGACTCCACGGCATGCCCGCCTCCGATTTCGCCAGCGAAGGGCAGTTGCGCACGCTGGCCCTCGCACTCAAGCTCGCCCAAGGCAAGTTGCTGGAACAACGCGCCGGAACACCACCGATCTACCTGATGGATGACATTTTCGGCGAACTCGACCCCGGTCGCCGCAATGCGCTGATGAACCATCTACCCGCCACGGCCCAGAAATGGATCACCACCACGCACCTCGACTGGCTCCGGGACACTCCGGAAGTGGCCGCGATCGCACGCTTCCATGTCGCGGATGGCAAAGTCAGTTAAGGCACGACGACCTTGCTGTCGTCGTGCGGAAGCAACGCCCATGAACCGCGCCTTCGGCACTCATTCATGGGCTGTTCTTCCGCTACCACCTCAAGAATGTGGTGGCTCCCTAGCCCAGGCTCCCTTGCCCAGCCTGCCGCCAGTGAGCGGGTTGACGATTTTCATCGCTGCGGTCCGTCGGGGACCGGGCAATAAAATCATCCTTGGCAATTCAGTAAGGAAAGCTAGTCTTCGGCGAGGATTTCACGCCATGAATCACTGTCACCGCCAGCTAGTATCCCTATTTCTCCGTTGTGCGCAGGTCAAATGCGCCCACCTGGAAATTCGTAGTGCTACGTGGCGCAGCGTCCCCACTCTCCCCAACATTCTCCCAAGCCGTTAGAGATGAATGCGCCGGACTACGACTATTCTACGACCTCGCGCCACGGCACGTATGGTGGCGCTCTCCCAAACCCAGATAGCATTATCCAGATCACAACCAAATACAAAGGGGCCGAGGCAGTTTGGAAATTTAGCCAAAACTCGATTACTATTGGCCGCCCCGATCCGAAGCATGTTCCGGATTTGGACCTGCATCCGGACATGACCGTCTCTCGGAGGCACGCCCGATTGCTCATCGAAGAAGATACCATTTGGATAGAGGATATAAAAAGCAAATATGGAGTACTCGTCAATAAACGGCGGATTCGCCAACGTGCAGCCATTTCGCAGGGCGATGTGATCCTCATCGGAGAAACCGAACTTACCCTATCCATTCAGGAACAAGCGCCGGAGAATGACTTGTCCGATACCATGCCCAACGAACAATTGGAGCGTAATATCAGCATTGAAAGGCAACTGGACATCCATGACTCCAGCTCGATCGTAGCCAATACCTCCACGGATGATCAAAAAAGACGATTGGAATGCCTGTTTAACCTACCTCTCGTATTCGCGGCGCAAAAGGATCTCGATGATTTGCTCGGCGTCATCGTCCAACAAATGATCGATATCATCCCCGGCGCGATTCACAGTACCCTGCTTCTTCAAGATCCTCTAACCAAACAGCTGTTGCTAAAAGCCTATGTGCCTGCCAGCGGCCACTCGGTCAGCACGACGCTGGCCCGCCGCGCGATGAGCGATGGTTGTGGCTTTATCTGGAGGAGAAGCGACGATGCATGGCTGAGCGAAACGATGCGCCATCAGGAGGCCCAAACTGGCATGTACGTGCCACTGCTGTGGAATGGGGCGCCGATTGGCGTTATCGCAGTTGATTCACCAAAGTATGACGCCGCATTTACAGAAGAAAATCTCCGATTGATGATGGCCATCGGTCATTACGCATCCCTTGCTGTCGCCAATTACCAACTCCAGCAAGACTTGCAGACCAATGCTCGCATGATGGAGACGCTTTTGTGCAGCTTTTCACCTAAAATCCGCAATATCCTGCTGGATCGTGCCAGACGCGGTCGATTGCTCCCCGGCGGAGAGAAATCGGAAGTAACCATCTTGTTCGCAGATATCCGTGGATTCACCGCCAAATGCGCGAGAATGGACGCGGCGGATGTGAGTGAAATGCTCAACGACTATTTCGCAGAAATGGTGGACGCAATCTTCCGGTTTGATGGTACCATTGACAAATTTGTGGGGGATGCGGTGGTGGCGATTTTTGGTACGCCGGAGACTGATTTACTGCAACACGAACACGCGGTGCGAGCCGGTCTAGCGATGCAAGAAGCCGCGAAATCGGTGACTCAACGCCGCGCCACGCGACACAAAGAAGTATGTGAAATCGGCATCGGCATTCACTGTGGAATTGTTTTGCATGGCTTTATTGGGGCGGCTGACCGGCTTGATTTCACCGTGATCGGCGATGCGGTGAACCGAGCCTCCCGCCTAGGCGACGGCGCGAAAGGTGGGGAAGTGCTGATTAGCCCGGACGTATTCCGCCGAGTTTTCAACACCGTCAGAACCACGCAGACAACCATTACCACGAAACATGGTGATGTTCTGGAAGTCCACCGCGTAAAATCATTGTTCGATACGCATTGATTCTCGTCGTAGTCACGTCATGACCGGCGTCTTCTTACCCCCAATCTTTAAATTTCTCCACTCGTCGTCTATTCCACAGACGCCTCAGTAAGTTAAGAATGAGGATTGCCGAGGCCGGGCAATGACGCTAGTTTGCGCCGCAGCGCATGGTGAACCGCCAAATTTCCAACTTGTTATTGTTGCTGGCCGTGGTCACAGCGGGGCCGTTGGCTGCCCAAAAACGGGATACAGCCAAGCCACCGGAAGTGGCACCGATCGCTGATTTGGCAGCCCCGTTGGTGGCTCCCGGCGGCAAATCGGCCAGCAATGGGTCGATTTTGACGCGCCGGGATGCGCGGGCAATCACGCGGAAGATTCCGGCGCCGCGGGGTCAAATCACGGATCGGGATGGTCGGCCGTTGGCGCAGACGCAGGTAGCCTACCAAGTGGGGCTGCAATACAAGCAATTTGAGAGTGCGGATCAGGAGTTCATCGTGCGGTGGGGGCGGACCCGGCTCGATGCCTTGCAAAAACTCATCAAGAGCCCGGTGACCAAAACCGACGAAGAACTCTACGATCATTACCGCAACCGACGCTGGCTGCCGCTGCTGGTGTCTGGCCTAATCGAGGAAAAAGAAGCCCGCACGCTTGAAACCAAGCTGCCGTCCGGGCTGATTCTCCATCCGATGTACCGGCGATTTTACCCGTTCGGGGATCTCGCCTCGCATATCGTCGGTTATTCCGGCAGCGTCGGCAAATTACCCACCGGCCCAATCAATTTCAACGAACCGATGTGGGAAGAAAATGAGGGCCGCGCCGGTTTGGAAAAACTTTACGATAGCCAACTAACCGGCGAACCCGGCATGAAACGCCTTTTGTTCGATGAGAGCGGCAATAAATTGCTTGAGGAACAGGTGTCGCGGCCGCGGCCAGGCGGCACGATCGTCACCACGCTGAATCTCGATTGGCAAAAACTCGCCGAAAAAGTCTTGCGCAACGGTTGCCGGCGCGGGGCCATGGTGGTCATCGACGTAATCACCGGCGAGGTGCTGGTGATGGCGTCGCGACCGTCATTTGATTTGAACCATTTCATTCCGGGGGTCAGCGACGCGGAGTTCAAGATGTTACAGGACGATCCCGCGCAACCCCTGTTCGGCCGCGCCTTCCAATCCGCCTATCCCCCTGCCTCCTCGTTCAAGCCCGTCGTCGCCTTGGCCGCACTCAATAATGGCACCGTCAACGAAAATACCACCATCGATTGTCCGGCGTCCATTCAGGTCGGCAACCACGTTTTCAACAATTGGAGCAAAACCCCCGAGGGATCCATCAACGTCCGTCGCGCCTTGGCCCGCTCCTGCAACCCTTGGTTCTATCAAGTAGGTATCAAGGTAGGTCCGAACGCGTTTTTGGGTTTGGCGCGGCAGTTAGGCTACGGTGAGCGCAGCGGCTTGCCACTCATTGGTGAGACAGCCGGGCTGGTGCCCAACGATACGTGGATGCTCAAAAATGAACACCGCCGGATTCTCGATGGCGACACCGCCAATCTATCCATCGGCCAAGGATCGCTGCTCGCCTCACCGCTGCAAGTGGCCCAAGCGATGGCCGGCATTGCTAATGGCGGTGCCCTGCCGCAACTCCAACTCATCAGCCAAATCCAGGACACCCGCGGCCGGGTCGTCAAAGTCACTACGCCAGAGCGGAAAAAATGGCTCGGGGTCGATGCCAAGGCCGTCGAGGTGGTGCGCGAGGGGATGTGCGACGTGGTCAACAGCGGCCACGGCACTGGCGGCAGCGGTGCCTTGAGCTACACCCAATTGTGCGGCAAAACCGGCACCGCTCAATGGGGACCTAAGGGGAAAAGCCAGAATTTGGCGTGGTTTGCCGGGTTTTTACCTAAGGAGAACCCGCGCTATGCCTTTGCCGTGCTTTATGAAGGGCGCCCCGGCGAAATCATCTCAGGCGGACACATGGCCGCGCCGATGGTGCGCAATTTTTTTGAGCCGATCAAAGACGACATCAAGGATATCATAGCGCCGCCCAAGCGGGCACTCATCGTGGTCGATGACAAGGAACCTGACGCCAAATCCACCAGTGACGAGAAAAAACCCGCGGGTGGGTTGTCGACGGTCACTCCGGTGGAGGTTCCGCTGCGGGCACAACCGGTCGATCCCATGCTGATCGACGACGGGGCACCAGCGCCCCGCCTGCCCCGCGCCCTGCCAGTGGACGACGATGTTCGTGACGAAAACATTGGCGTGCCTTGAGCAATTTAGGCTGGACCTTTCGCCCCGTTGGCCTCACACAAGTTGCCCCGCGGGCAATTCCTGCCACCCGGGCAAACCTGCAATATATTTACCACACCCCATTATGGACATTCAAATTGCCACCCTCTGTGACTTTGCCGCCGACTACAACGGTAAGCTCGTGATTTCCGGTACCTTCGACACCCTCGTCGCCCGCGCCGTGCCCGTCGTTCATCCCTCATGTGCCCTGGCCATGCGGATGTGCTTCACCCCGGAAGACGCCGGTCGCCACAAACTCTCCATCAATATCATCGATGAGGACGGCGAATCACTCGACCCTAACAATATGCCCATCGAGCCGGAATTCGAAGTCCAATTCCCTAAAAACGTGCCGTTCCTCACCCGCAACATCGTGATGAACCTGCAAGGCTTGCGCTTCCAAAAAATGGGCATCTTCTCCATCGATATCGGCTGCGACGGCGAAATCCTCGTGCGCCTGCCGCTGCGCGTCCTTCAAGTCAACCAGAACGGCGAAAACCAGATCGCCTAATCTGTAATGGCGCGGGTTGGCGGTGTGGTGTAATATCCCGCCATGCCCCAGCCCGCCCATTTCTTTTGTGCTCTCATCACCGGCGCCTCCTCAGGCCTGGGTGAGCAATTCGCCCTCCAACTCGCCCCGCGCGTCGATAAACTCGTCCTCGTGGCTCGCCGCGAACCGTTGTTGCTACAACTCGGTGAACGCATCCGCGCCTTGCATCCTACGGTCGAGGTGTTAGTCCACGCCGCCGATCTAACCGACGCCGGCGAGCGCGACGATCTGGTGGAAAACCTGATCCTCCGGCGCTGTATTCCGGATTTATTAGTCAACAACGCAGGTTTCGGTGATTACGGTGAGTTTGTCACTGCCGATTGGGTGAAGCTGCGTGCTATGCTCGGCCTCAATATCGAGGCACTAACCCACCTCACACATGCCTTGTTGCCGGCGATGATACGCAACCGCCGCGGCGCGATTCTCAACGTTAGTTCGCTGGCCAGTTTGCTGCCGTTGCCGGACTTTGCCGTGTATGCGGCCACCAAGGCGTATGTTACGAGTTTTTCCGAAGCCTTGCGTATCGAACTGCGCGACCACCACATCCCTGTACTCGCCGTGTGCCCGGGCCCCGTCAAAACCGAGTTCGGAGAAGTTGCGCGCCGCCATGGTGAGGCCCGCGAAATGCCCGGTCACCGCTATTTCTATGTGCCCAAACAGCAGGTCGTCGCCGAGGCTATCAACGCCCTCGATGATAACCG
>JBAXOP010000291.1:0-7009 GCA_037133195.1 Verrucomicrobiota bacterium
GATGCGGGTCGTCGAGTGACCTTCCGGGTCGATGGCCTGGGTCAGGTTTCCGGCGGGGTCATGGAAGTATTGCCACACGGCCTGGCGGTGCGCGGGGTTCGCCTCTGGACGCACAATGGGACTGGTGGTTTTTGTCAGACGCCCGGCAGCATCGTGCTCGTAAGACCAGGCATAGCCGAGCGGATCGACCACACGGTCAAGCCTGCCCACGGGATCATAGCGGTAGATGGTGGTGGGTTCCAGAGTTAGGCCGGACTTGGCATCTACTACCGCCGGGGATTTTTTATAGGCGAGATTGCCGAGGACATCCTGGCCAAACGTGGTGGCGTTGCCATAGCTGTCGGTGAGTTGATGGATCTCGCCCCAAGCATCGTAAGAAATGCGAGTCGTGGGCCGGTCTGGCTCATCGGTTAGCGCGTCGGTGACCTCGGGTAGGTATTGCGTGACCGGGCGGCCCAGGGCATCACATTCGATTTCACGGGCGCTCCAGTGCTCTGCTGGCGCAAGGGCATCGCGGGTTTCATCCTTGTAACGGATGCCAGTGGAGGTATAGGTTGTTCGGGTCTGGATCTCCTTGTCCGTGCCCTCGGCAAAGACAGAAGTTTGCGGACGGTCCAGAACATCATAGGTGATGCTGCTGGTGATAGATTGGATGTCAGGTCCGCTTGTCGCTCCTTCTGAATCGAGCGGAGTGCGGATGGAGGTGATGCTATTGGGGAGACCCGAGGCGTCATCAAAGCCGTAGAAGGTGCCGGAGTAGAGTTTATTGTTAGCATCGCCGCTGCCGTATTGGCGCAAGATTTTTTCAAGGCGTGCGAACCCATCGAATTTGAAAAGGGTCTCAAAGCTGAGTGGATCGGTGATTTTTACAGGCTGGCTGGGTGATTGGAGCAGATCGTAGGTGAATGAGGTCACGAAGTCGGCTGCCTCGGTGGGGACGGTGCCGGGAGCGCATTCGTTGTGGGGCGTGATGAGCTTGGTCGTACGGTTGAGGGCGTCAAGGACTCGGACGGAGATATAGCCTCTCGGATCGGTTAGGTGAACCTCGTGGGTTTCATCCTGATACGTGGCGCGGGAGACAATGTCCGTGGTGGCGTCAACGCCCTCCAGACCGGTTGCCGGGCTGTAGCTCAGATTGCCGTCCAAATCGCGGACGGCGGTGACGATTCTGCCCATGGAGTCGTATTCGATGGCGGTGGCGTGGCCAAGGGCATCGCGGGTGAGCACCGTGCGCCCGGCGGGGTCGTGTTGATAGGTGAGGTTGCTGCCATCTTCAAGCCAGGTGGCTTCCAGCAGGCCGGAAGAGTCATAGATATTGGAACGGGTACTGCCATTGGGCGATTGCACGGCAAGGACGCGCCCCGCCGGACTGCGGGTGATGGTGGTGTGAAGGTTGGCAGCATCGTTACCGATGATTGACGCAAACCCGTAGGCATCAAGCAGGGTGTCTTTGACGAGGTCGGCGACCCACGCCGGATCGTTGGCACCGGCAACGATCTTGCGGGTAGTCTTGGTGAGAGCGCCGGGGAAGTTGCCGTTTCCATAGGTGAAATCCATTTCAGAGAGGAAATCATTCGAGGCGGACAGGAGCTTGATAGACAAGGTTCGGGCGAGCGCGTCCCGGTCGAGTGCGATGATGCGTTGGCGTGAATCCGTGATGGTGTCGGGCAGGTATAACTTGAGCGGGTTGCTACCCCCGGACACATAATGATAGGTGGTTGTGTGGCCCAGAACATCGGTGGTGGTGCTTGGGAGCGCGTAGTGGTCGTGAATGCGGGCACTGGTGGAAACCTGCGGAGCGGAGTAGGGACTTGCGGGACGGGTGAATGCCTCGTTGTGGGTTGCGCCGCTGGTGCGGTTGGCGGCATCCTTGGCTAGGCTCAGCTCGAATCCGGCCGTGGCATCGTAGTTGTACTCCACGAAACTGTCAGCCACCTCCGTGCAGGAGCGTGTGAGCTTGGGGAAGAACAGGGCGGAGGCGGAGGGCAGGTATGGGGTATCCGCGCCTGTCAGCATCCACGGATAGCAGGTGGGCGTGGCGTAAGAGTAGTTCCAATGATTGCCCCAAACGTCGGTGACGCCCGTGAAAATGGAAAGCACGGGCGGGCTGGCAGCCACGGCAGCCAAGCCACCGGTGGCGGGAATGGCCGGTTGGCCGTTTTTCAGAGTGTGCTGAAGATCGAAGGCAACCGACTTGGCGTTCGGCAGGACAATGGATTGCACCAACAACGGATCACCTGCCGGATGATAGGTGCTATTGTCGGTAGTGGAGGCGTAGGATGATCGGGCGTGAGAGAGTTGATAGTTGATCGTGACGGCATTGCCTATGCCATTGGCGATGGAATTGAGCGCAATGTGATATGTGGGAATGGTGTAGGCGGCACTGTCCGTGGTCTGTAGCAGCATGGACGCCGGGCGCGGATCAGCCTCGGTGACATATTGATAGCCGTACGACGCAGCAGTGAGGGGGCCGATCTTGTGATGGGTCAGCTTGCTGCATGAGGCTGCCGCCCCCCCGCCTGACTGGATAAGGGTTTGACCTTCATAGGTATAGGTATGCTTGATGCCGGAAGGGTCCCAGAACGCCTGGATTCTACCGTCGGATTGTTGGATGCGGAGTTGGAGCGCGGATCGGCCCACAACGGAAATGAGCTGCGGGATGAGGTTCTGGGGACTGCTGTCTCCATATTGGTAACTGAGCTGGACTCCGAAGCGATCCGTCACACTCGTTAGCCGGTAGTATTGGCAACAAGTATAACCGCTCGGATTTTGGCCATCCGTGGTCGGCGTGTCACGGTTGTTAGGTATTTGGAAATCAACCGTGGTCTTGGCGAACACATGGGTTAGACCGAGCTGCGGTTGTACCAAGGTGAGGACGTTGCCGTTTGTATCCGCGGTAAGGGAGATGCCCGCCGTGCCGCGCTCCGGCAACATCGTGGGATCCGGGATGTAGGACGTGACTCCGTCGCCGTTGGTGTATTCCAGAAAGCCGAACGCGCCGCCCTGATAGTCGCGCACAGTGATAGTGCTTCGCAGGAGGCGGGAGCCACCCTCTGCGGCCGCCAGTGCCGAGCCATCCGCCTGCAATGAGATCACCCGCTGCAGCGAGGCTGATAGGTTCGTGTCCCATCCCGGACCAAAAGCCAGCAGCGGATTCTCCGTGGGCCGCAGGCCGAAGGCGTTCGTCCAGATGCTTTCGGAAGCTGAGCGATTCACCGACAACGATAGATCAGACCCCGGAATGGCCAGCGAGAAATCCGCTTCGCTGTGATGGAATCGCCCGGTGAGCGCATCCACGAACGTAGGCGAGGCGGGCGCGGGCAGGCCATTCACACCAATACGGCGCTCAGGTTCCAGGGTTTTGCTTCGCTGGCCGCCGTTGAAACCGCCTCCCTCGGGGGTGTTGCCGGTGAGGCCGTGGAGTTGCGCAGGTTGCCGCTGCGCAAGTGCCGCCGGGGAGTTGTCCGCCGCGCTGAATTTGAAGTCCGTGGTGAAAGAACCCAGATCCGTTGTGGTATAGTCATAGGTGTAATTGGTCTGCCCTTCACCGGGCGGATGCGTCGCAGTGGCGATTTTGACTTGGGCGCTGAGGGTGACGCTGAATGGCTCATCAAACAGAATATCTGAGGCGAGTTTGCTGATAAAACTCAGATAGATATGCGGATTCCGGCAGCCTGCTTCAAATGTGACACTTTGCCCCTCTCCGCTGAATTGGCCACTCTCGTCCGTGATCTTGACATAACAGTTGTTGGTGCCCGTCACCGTGGCAGTCCATAAAATCCTGGCGGGAACCGATTGCGCGGCATACGCGGAGGGATCGGAAAAATTGGATTTCAGATTGCATCCCAAAGGTAACTCTGAGTGGAATTCAATTTTCCCGAGTTCATTGTAGAAGAACGGTTTTCCACCCAACACCGACTTGGGAACATACATGGGAACCGGACCCAGGACCAGTTGTCGCATATACGCCTCCGCCTGTCCCGCCCCAAAATCGGCTGCCATATAGGGCAGAGCATTAGAACTCAAGTCGCTCACTACCCCATCCTTCAGCGTGAATCCTTGATTCAGATTCGCAACACTCGGGGTGTCTGCCTGGCAACCTTCACCACGGGGTACGCTCAGGATAAGGATATTCCGCTTGACGTTGATTTCCAGATCGGGATCGCCAAATGCCACGGACATTTGTGCCTGATAGTTATCTGAGAGGATGATTTGCCCACCAGAACTTTTGGCGTATCCCAAGATAAACGGTCGTCTCCAATTGGTAGTATCGTCTGCAGTTTGACGATTGTCCGAGTGGTATCCTGTGGAGTCAGAGTATTGGTCTTGCACAAATTGCAAGCCCAGGGGAAACACGTGATGTCCGTTGCCATCCAGGGTCAGATAATCCTCCAGTCGGAAGACGGGCTGGAGTTCCGCAGGCGGTTCGCCCCCGCTGGGAGGGACTGAATAATCCGGCGTTTGGCCCGTGCCCGATCCACCAAGCAGGCCCGTCAGTGTCATGCCGTCTCCGCCCAGAGAGATTGTGCCAGGTTCGGGTTCGTGACCGTCTTTCCACGGGAGATAGACGCGTTGGTTGGGACTGCCGGTGATGCGCACCTCGACCCGGTTGTCCGTGCCGAGGGCGGAGGGGTCAAACGTGTAGGTGCCGTCCGCGCTGGTGGTAGCCAGGAGCAGCGGCGCAGTTAGTGGGGCAGCGGAAGCCGCAGGCCAGCGATACAGCGACAGCCTGACGCCGACGGCAGGGCTAGCGTCCCTGTGCGTGGTGACGACCGTCCACGCCCCGCCAATCCGCAGGAGTGGTGGCTCCCAAATGCCGGACTTGGCCAGATCCGGCGTCTCATCAGAGCAGAAAAGCCGGACAAAAAATTTGTTTGTGGACGATGCACCGCCATACGCCTTGGTGCCAGCCCCAGCATCGGTTAGGGGAAGGTAATTCCAATTCACCAAGTCATCGCTCCACTGCATGAGATAGGTGCGGCCCGGCACGCCTTGCCAGGCGGTTTTCCAAGTGCCGCTACTGGCTTGCGTCATGGCGACCTGCGGCTGCGGGGCCATCTCAACGGGTGCATCAGCCGACAGCGCTCCGGCGCAGGCAAGAAGCCATGCCATGCCAACCCTCAGTCCGGTGTGATAGCTCATGGATTGCCTCCTTGATGATTGTTAACATTGGCGGCTGGCTGTATTTGGTTAGGAGGGGTTTCCATCTTCCAGACATGAATCGTGACATCTTTTGGCTGAGGCGGATTGGCCCGCAGATATGCCTCGCGCTCGATACTGGCTTTGGCTCGGGCCTCATACGCCGCCTTCAAGCGTGTACCTTCCACTTTGTAAAGCTCGTGAAGCCCGCTGATGACATCCATTGCCTGAGCGTCGCCCGTGTCTCCCTGGGTCACCACAAAGCCGGGAGCGTCGGTGGGCAGTACCGGAAACACCGGCCGGATGTATGGTCGTCCGGTCCTTTGTGCCGCCCGTTCCCTAACGACCGTAAACTCATTGCCTAGCATCAGCAGCAGCGAATACGTGCAGCCCTTGTAGGTGTAGCTGGTAAATCCGCTCATGTAATTGAAGTCGATGTTGCTCCATGCGGTCATTACAGTATCAGGTGCCCCGATAGGGTTCCAGATCAACAAAGTCCGCTGGTGATCGTAAACTGTGGCAGATAGGAACACGAATTTGGTTTTTTGATCGTGTGCTGCAAGCGCGATTCTCCGAGCGAGCGCCTCAGGATCGCTCATATCTACGGGCGGTAATGGCGGCGGAGTTGCTGACAAATGCGGGTCTTCTACGAGATGCACCGTGGCGGTCACCCGCTTGCGCAGGGGTGGCAGCCCGGGGACACCGGAGGGTTCCTCCCTGATAATTTTGCTGCTGGTGGTGCTCTTGATCTTGAAATTCGGCAACGGGGGGACTGGCGCAGGCAGAGACACGGAGCCATCGGCAAGAGGTCCGATGATCGCGGTTTCCGTCACAACGGCGGGAGTGGTCAGCGGTAGCGTTTCATCGACAGTCGGTACAGTGACGGCAGGTACAGTGACGGCTGGCGCGGTGGTGGATGCAGGCTCTGTTGCAGAGGGGGCCTGTGCCGCAAGCAAACTCTGGATTATGAAACCGAAGCAAAGAATTCGTGAGATCATCGGATGAAATGGCTAGATATTATGTTTCACTCTTTTCTTCCTGGTGGATAGGGAGTGATAAAACCGCAACAGAACGACCGCAGTGCCCATTAGCTGCCCCCTAAGAAACAGCTTGGACATGCGCGGTTTATCAGACCTGGTCCGCCGTAACAGACGCGGTTAGCTCGTCACAGGGATGCATGAATGACAAGAATAAACTGACAGACCATGACTATTTTTATGCAGCATGTCGGATGTGCCGTTAAAATCTCTCCAAACGAACAGTGGGGGCTCCTCACCGCCTGCCCCCAAACAAGAGGAGTGCCTTCTTGCCGTTCCTTTGCCCTGTATGCTTTTTTACGAACAAGTTAGAATCTCGCCGACAAGGACACTATTGGCAATTTCAAAAAGTCCTTTCAATCCGCAGATGCGGGTCCTTGCAACCCCGCCGGAAATCTGTTGGAATCCTCCCGCGCTTCCGACCGGCACCTAGCTTTCCGTCGCGGCGCAACCGTTCCCAGTCCCATGACCGACGCCACCCCCGAGCAAATCACCGCCTTCATCGAACGCTGGCAATCCTCCGGTGCCGCCGAGCGTGCCAATTACACCAGCTTTCTCTGCGAGCTTTGCACCTTGCTCGATTTGCCGCGCCCCGATCCGTCCGCGCCGGACAACACCCACAACACCTACGTCTTTGAGCGGGCCGTCACCCGCAGGAATCCCGACGGCACCACCACCACCGGCTTCATCGACCTCTATCGGCGCGGTTCCTTTGTGCTGGAAAGCAAACAGGGGTCCAACGCGCCCGGCGAGGCGGAGAGCCCCTTCGCCTCACCTACCGCCCCGACGAAAACCGGCCACGGCAAGCGCGGCACCGCCGCCTTCGACAAAGC
>JBAXOP010000292.1:0-6986 GCA_037133195.1 Verrucomicrobiota bacterium
GGAGAATCTGGCGG
Organism: Verrucomicrobiota bacterium; assembly: GCA_037133195.1. Lineage (GTDB taxonomy): Bacteria > Verrucomicrobiota > Verrucomicrobiia > Verrucomicrobiales > Akkermansiaceae > Luteolibacter. The sequence continues at coordinate 15 of JBAXOP010000292.1, forward strand.
CCTATCCGTATTGCCAGATCGGGCGGACCGAAAACGAAGCTGGCGCGGACTTTGACGTTGCCGAGATCCTCGGTTATAGCAATGCGCTCTCGCCAAGTGACGAGGCATTGGTCGGGGGTTACCTGGCAGCCAAATACGGGATCGCCACGACCTATCCAGCCACCGGCAGTCTCGCCAACCAGGCCGCCAGCGCCATCACCACGACCACGGCGGCTATCAACGCCACGCTGCTGAGCAACAGCAACACCTACAACGTGGTCGCCTACTGGGGGCCGGACAACGGCGGCATCAACCCAGCCAATTGGGCCAACTCGGTATCCCTCGGCTCGGGGCTCAACGCGGCTTCGATCAATCTGAGTCAAACGCTCACCAATCTGGTCCCCGGCACGACCTATTACTTCAACTGCTGCGCCACCAACGGAACGCAAACGATCTGGGCCGCCGCGTCACAGAGTTTCGCCACGACTTCCACGTCCAAGGATTTCCTGACCTTCGGTGCCAACGTCTCCGGCAGCTACGCCACCATTGACACCGTGGCCCGCACCGTGGCCTGGACCGTGCCGTTTGGCACGCCCCTGACCAGCTTGGCACCGGCCTACACGGTTTCGGCGCAGGCAACGGGCACTCCGGCATCCGGTGCCACCCTGAACTTCTCCGCCCCGCAAACGTACACCCTCACCGGCCAGGATGGTTCCACCAAAGTCTATACCGTCACGGTCGCCGCCGACCATACCTATCCGGCCTCAAGCGCTGCCACTCTGACGGCGGCGGAGGACGTGCCAACGGCGCTGGCGGCAGCCAATTTCGGTTACGCGGATCCGAATTCCTTGGCGCTCGCTGCCGTGCAGATCACCGCGCTGCCGCTCCAGGGTACCCTGAGGTTGAGCGGCACTGCCGTGACGAATGGCGATATTGTGACCGCGGCCAACATCCCCAACCTGACGTACCAACCGGTGTTGTATGCCTACGGTACGCCTTACACGACCATCGGCATCAAGGTCATGAACTCCAACAACGTCTGGAGTATCGCCGACTCGGTGATGACGGTGAATGTTGCGTATGCCAACCATCCGCCGACCTCCACCGCTGCTGCGTTCACCATGAAAGGTGGCAGCTACTACACGTTTTGGAAAACCGACTTCCCGTTCACCGATGTGGATGCCGGCGATTGGTTGATATCGGTCAAGATGACTTCGCTGCCGGCCCATGGCACATTGACGCTGGGCGGCACGCCCATCACCACCGTTCCGAGCGCGGCCATTCCAGCGACCAGTACCAACACTCTCATCTACACGCCGAACTCGAGTTACCTCGGAGCTGACTCGTTCAATTACCAAGTGAGCGATGGCAAGGCCTTCAGCGCGAATGCCGCCATGGCAATCACCGTGGTGGATCCAAACCTCATTTTCGTGTTGAACGGGAGCTTCGAGACACCGGGAGGGTCAAATGGTCCGGATTGGGCATTTGTAGGTGCCCCGTGGACTCACTCAGGCGGCCCTTGGGGTCAAGTTCACAGAACTGGCACGAACATGCCCGCCCTCACCGGTGGTGGCGCTTGGATCGCCAACCTCAATGATTCTGGAGTCGGTGTGATCACGCAGAACCTGCTGACCAGCGTCGGAGCGGGAGACACCCTAACGGTGACCTTTTTCGTTGGCAGAGATAGCGGTGGCTCAGGGGTGTTGCAGGCCTCATTCATGATCGACGGCACCGCCTACAGCCAAAACTTTGATACGAGCACCCAGACTGCGAACACCTGGCAGTCCTATACGCTAACAAAAACGATCATCGAACCGGGCAATCTCAGCCTTCGCTTCAGCAACGTCAGCGGCCATGTGTCGTGGCTCGACCTCGTCAGCAATGTCACCATCACGCCGGCTGCGGTGGTGGCCGCCAACGCCCCGACCACCAGTGGTGGCGTGCTGACGGCGGTGCAAGACACGGCCACGGCGCTGAGCAGCGCCAATTTCGGCTATTCAGATCCGAATAGTGTGGCGCTCGGCTCGGTGCAAATCATCGCATTACCGGTTCTTGGCACCCTGAAGTCTAACGGTTCTGCAGTGGCGAGTGGCGCTATTGTGGGGGCGGCCAACCTCGCCAATCTGACGTACCAGGGGGCCTTGAATGGGTACGGCTCGCCTTACACGAAGATTGGGATAAAGGTCGCCAATGCAAATAATGTCTGGAGTTCCACCGCGTGGTTGACGGTCAATGTAACTCCCATCAACCATGCGCCCACTTCTATCGGCGCTGCGGTGATTCTCAAACCCAACACCGTCAAGACGTTTGCGGCAACGGACTTCCCGTTCGCGGATATCGATGCCGGCGACACACTGGGCGCGATCAAAGTGGTGACCTCGCTGCCGGCCCATGGCACACTGAGTCTGAATGGCACGCCCATCACCTCCGTTCCGAGCGCGGTCATTCCCGTGGCTAACATCGGGACTCTAACCTACACGCCGGCCGCGAACTACCTCGGTGCCGACTCGTTCAAGTACCAGGTGCGCGATGCGGCGCTGTTCAGCGCGGATGCCACCATGGCGATTTCCGTCTCGCCAGACATCATGGTGCTCAATGGGAGCTTCGAGACGACGGGGGCCGTTACGGATACGAATTGGGCGCATATCGCCAGCGTGTGGCACCCGTCCCCGGATTCCAACTACGGCCAGAGTCATTGGGCAGCAGCTTTCGCCAGCGCGGCGGACGGTATCTGGTACGCCAATTTCACAGACGCAGGGTTTTCAATCACTCAGGACCTGCTGTCCAGCGTCCACACGGGTGATGTTCTATCAGTGACATTCTACCTTGGGAAGGATACCACGCAGTCGGGGGTCATCACTGCCACCTTCAGGGTCGGCTCCACTCCCTATAGCCAAAGCTTTGATACAACTTCCCAGGGTGTGGGCACTTGGGCAGCGTACACGATGACCAAAACCCTGGCGAACGCGGGCAATCTGAGTCTTCAATTCAGCAATTTGAGCGGTAGGGTATGGCTCGACAAAATCAGTCATATCACAGTGACTCCAACGAGCGCGCCGAACTCAACAAATGCCATGCTGACGGCCACGGAGGATATTGCCACACCACTGGCTGCGGGGAATTTCGGCTACGCGGATCCAAATTTGGCCGCGCTCGCCGCTGTGCAGATCACCTCGTTGCCGACGCTGGGCACCCTGAAGTATAACGGAACCACCGTAGTGAGTGGCATGCTGCCGCTGACGGTTGCCGCTGCCAATATCGGCAACTTGATCTATCAGTCGGCATTGTATGGGTTCGGTACTCCTTACACGACGTTTGGGGTCATGGTCGAAAATACGAACGGGTTGTGGAGCATCGGCACTACGACGATGACGGTGAATGTGACGCATGTGAATCATGCACCCACCTCCGCTGGCGGATCGGCGAGCCTGCCAACAGGCACCGTCAAGACGTTTGCGGTTGGTGATTTTCCGTTCTCGGATGTAGATACCGGCGACGTGCTGAGTGCGATTAAGATAACCTCGCTGCCGGCCCATGGCACACTCAGCCTGGGCGGTACGAACATCACCACAATTCCGAGCGCGGCCATTCCGGTGGCCAACATCGGCACCCTCACCTACACGCCAACCACGAACTACAGCGGCAATGACTCATTCAAGTATCAGGTGAACGATGCGACGGTTTTCAGCGCGGATGCCACCATGGCGGTGACCGTCAATTATGCGAAATACATCACCGTGCTCAACGGTAGCTTCGATATCACCAACCCTGGTGACAATACATGGTCAGATGGCAATTGGATGTATATCCCATCCCCGTGGACTACCAGCATGGGCGGTTACGGCCGGATTAGATATAGCTCCGCTCCGGTTGGTTTCCCTGCCCTTGCCGGCGGTGGCACATGGATGGCCAACATGATGAATTCAGCCAACTGGGTCAATCAGAATCTGGGGTCGCAATCCTTCAGCGCGGGTGACACCATTTCGGTGACGTTTGATGTTGGTAAAGATAACTCTGGCTCAGGGGTATTGCAGGCGTCATTCCTGGTCGGTGCCACCACCTACAGCCAAACCTTTGATACGACCACCCAGACTGTGAATACCTGGCAGAGCTACACGTTGACCCAGACGATTCCGACTGCCGTCACGGCCAATCTCACTCTTAAATTCAGCACCCTGAGCGGCAGGGGAGGGTGGCTCGACAATATCAGCAATGTCAGCGTGATGGCTGTGCCAGTGGCCGCAACCTACGCAAGTTGGGCAACCGCCAACAGCGTCACCGGCGGCGTGACAGGTGATACCAACCATGACGGGGTGCCAAACGGCATCGCCTATTTCATGGGAGCGACCGGCCCCGCGACTCTTCCGGGGATCATCGGCAACACGGTGACTTGGACCAATGGTGGCAACATTCCGAGTTCCGCCTACGGCAGCCAGTTTGTCGTCAAGACATCGAGTGACCTTGTGAATTGGACGCCAGTAGCCGCCGGCGATCCGAAACTCAGCAACACCGCCGGATCGGTTTCCTACACCCTGCCACCCGGTGCCGGCAAACTCTTCGTCCGCCTAGTCGTCTCACCTAACTGAAGAGAATGATTGGCCCCAAATTCATGGGGCTTGAGTCTATCAATTGCTCACCAAAGATAGCGCCTTGACACCCCAGCGGGTGGGTGCGACCCTGCGGTATGTCCACTGCTGAGCTAAAGAAACTCATTGAATCCATCGCGATCTCCCAGCAGGAGACCAATCGAATCGTGAAGGAGGCATCCCTTTCGATCAAGGATACGGACCGCCAGATGAAGGAGACGGACCGCAAACTCAAGGAACTTGGCAAGCAAATCGGTGGTTTGGGCAACAAATTTGGGACCTTCGCAGAAGGGTTGGCGTTTTCGTCTATCGAGCGCATTCTGCGGGCAGACTTTGGCATGGAGGCGATCACGCCCCGGTTTGCGGTGGAAAAAGCTGGGGAAGGCGAGGAATACGATGTGTTGGCCTATAGCAATGGCGCAACTAACAAGGGAATGATTGTGGAGGTGAAAAGTAGCCTGAACCTGGCGACTATCAAGCAGGTGCAGCGGAAAATGAATCATCTTTTCCACTGGATGCCGGAGCATCGTGGCAAGGAATTCCAAGGCATGGTGGCATACGTCGAAGGCAGCGCGGCGGCCCGCCAGGCGGTATTGGCTAACGGTTGGCACCTCGTGCATGTCGGCGAGGATTTGTTCGATCTGAAAAACCCACCAGGCTTCGTACCCAAGATATACCTAGCAGATGCGGGCTGAAACCTGAATCCTTCTGAATAACTTGGGCTGTGCAATGGAGCGCTGGCTTCAGCCGGCCAGACGCGCCGGCTGAAGCCAGCGCTCCGTAACGATCCAAGTGCTCGGGATTACAGCACTGTAAATGCCGGAAATTGGGCATCGAATTTCCAGCGCCGAGCCGCTGACAAAGAAAATAAAGGGACGATTTTCAGCTTTTCAGCTTTTCAGCTTTTCAGTTTTTCAGTTTTTCAGTTTTTTCCCCACCCCCTGTACCCCGTTTGTACCCCGTTTTAATTATTGGCGGGCCTCAGGAACTCGGTAACTTTTCCTCATTAATTCGCTTGCACGAATTAAATCGTTAACCGAGCTGAAGCCAAAATATCCTATATAACCCGCCCATCTCCTACCCTCCATCGGCATCTCCAGCCACCGCATTATCATACCATGAAATCCACCCGCCCCCGCCTCCTCTCCCGCATCCTAGCAGGTTCCCTCGCCGCCCTCGCGCTCGGCGCCGCTCTCCCGCAATCCGCTCACGCCGGTCTGTATTACTGGGACGTCAACGGCACCACCGCCGGCTTTGGCAGCCCCGCAAGCGGCACCTGGGGAACCGATGCCTACTGGAGCACGGATGACTCCGGCGCTGTCGCGACCACCGCCCACACGACCACCACCAGCGATGGCATCAACTTTGGAGCCGGTGGGATCGGCCTCGGCGCCGGCACCGTAGCTGTCAGCGGAACCCAGAACGCCGGAGCTCTTATGTTCGCGTCCGGCTCGGGTGCCATCGTCCTCTCCGGCGGCACCGCCATCAATTTGGCCGCCACATCCAGCATCATTGTCAACAACGCTACCGACACCATTAGCACTAAGCTCACCGGTGCCACCAGCCTGACCAAGACCGGTACCGGAACGCTGATCCTCTCCGGTGCTAACGACTGCACCGGCGACACCATCATCGGCGCTGGCACACTCCAGGTCGGTGACGGCAGTACCGGCAGCCTCAACGGCACCAGCGGCACCGCCCTGACTTTCACGGCCACCAGCACCTTTAACGTGAAGGAAGCGGCCTCCAGCACCCAAGGCATGGGCGTGCTCAGCTTTAGCAGGGGAGAGGGAAACGTATATTCGACGGCCGCTGGCGCCAGTTCCACCGCCACGTTGACGTTTGGCTCCATGGTCCCCCGCCCGGCTGGCGCAACGGCCAATTTCAACATTGTGACAAATACGTCATCGACAGGCGCGACGCCCAACAAGATCGTCGTCACCACACCCGGCAGCACCGTGCCACTGAGCTCCGGCTCGAATGACCGGGGCATATTTTTCAACCTGAACGATGGAGGAACCACGGCTAATTACGCCCGCTACGACAGCACCGGCTACATCCGGGGGACCAACTACGGCGTCGATACTAATTCTCAAACCAGTTTTACCAGCTCCGGCTCGTCGACAGACGTCTTTTTATCTGCCACCACTGTGGCAGGGGGGCAAACGGCCAACACCATAAGGTTTACTGGTGGCGATCTCTCTTTAGCAGTCGGTACCACTCTTACTGCGAACGGAATTCTATTAGTTGGGAGCACTACTAGAAACCTCGGGACAGTCAACGTCTCCAGCACGCTCCGGCCGACGGTCGACGGCGGCGAAGTAGTGATAGCCTCGCAAGCGACAGGCACCACCCTTCTACGCGTCTACCCGAACATTGTGGACCGGGGCGGCTTGCCTACTAAAGT
>JBAXOP010000293.1:0-6883 GCA_037133195.1 Verrucomicrobiota bacterium
TTTGGCCGCTGCCGATCATCGCATGGATCACCCGTGCGAGTTTGTGGGCGGTGGCTGCTGCGGCCAGGGCGCGGATGAGGATGAGCTGTTCGGCGGCGGCCAGCGAGGCACCGGGGATGACATCTTCCTAATGGACGGAGAAAGTGCCCCCGCAGCCGGAATTCGAGTAGCGATCGGAGCAGAGTAGCTCGTCAAAGTCGTTTTCCGCGTCGCCCCACTGCCGGTAAAGCTAGACGATTTGCAAGCCGTCGGCTTCTTCGGGTGTTAGATTGGTGACAGACGCGCTGAACTCCTCCTCGCATTGCTGCCAGAAGCTTCCCTGGGGACTCGCATTGAGCGGCTTGAGCGTGCGCTCAACAACCACTCGGCGACTGCAGCTTCAGCCGCTGAGTTTGAGATCCAGCTCGGCGAGTTGGACAAGTCCCTTGTTGGAGCGTCCCTGCCAGGTGTCCCATGGGATAGCGGTAATCGCACGTTTGACATTGGCGGTGAGTTTGAAGAGAAAAGCGGGACGTTTGCCTGTGCCTTGTTCGTGCCAGGCCATGATGGATTCCTACCCGAAGCCGATGTCACCTCGGTTGAGCCGGATGCGATGCTGCGCGATGGGACTGCGCCAGACTCTTTCCATCGCCTCAACCCAGCCGCTGGCGCTCACCGTGTTGCCTTTGCGCCATTCCATGTGCAGGCAAAGGCGCGTGCCGCCAATCACACAGGCCAGCGGATGATGGCTGGGGCACCCGGGTATTTGCGGGTTGTAACCGATGGTGGCATCCTCCTGGTGGCCATAGCGCACCACCACCGTGGAGTCCCAGTCGGCCACCGCGTTGGGCGGCAGTGCGTGATGAATCATTTGCTCGGCGGGGGCAAACCACGATTCCACCTGACTGTCAGATTTCAAGGGCGGGAATCGCGCCCACGGCTTTGGCCGCAGCGATCCGCTTCAGAATTCTCTCGCGGGCAAAGTCATCCATTTCATATTCCGATCCGATGAAGTTGATCGGCAGGCGAAAGTCGTGGCACCCGGTGAAGTTAGCCTTTTTGCCGTCTTTGGTAACGGCGGTGATGTCCAGGTTGCCGATCTTTTTGAGGCCTGAATTTGAGAAATCCACGGAACCGCGGAAGGAGCCTTCGGCAACATCGAGTTTTCTGCAATCGGAGAAGTCTGCGGCCCTCCCGAATTTGTCGGGGTTAGTGATCGTCAGGTTTTCGATGCGTTTGATGCCCGCACGTCCGAATTCCACAAAACCGGGGTAGGAGCCTTCCGCCACGTCCAGATTTAGGCAGCCGTGAAAGCTGGCGGCGTACCCCTTGATGTCGGGCTTGGTGATCTTTAGATCCCCGATCTTCACAACTCCGGATCCGTTGAAATCAACAGATCCGTGAAATGTGCCCTCGGCCACTTGAAGGTTTGCGCAAAAGTCGAATGAGGCAGCGGTGCCAATACTGTTAGGCGCGTCGATTTGGAGATCCTTGATTCTTTCAATGCCAGAGTTTCTGAAACTGACCCATCCAGGAAATTTGCCACGAGCTACTTTCAATTTCTTGCAGCTGAGGAATGATGCAGCGGAGCGCTCTTTGTCGGGAGCTGTGATGGTTAGCTCTCCAATCTTTTCGAGTCCAGATTCGCTGAAGCTGACATATCCTGAGAATGTGCCCTCAGCCACCATGATGTTTGGGCACCGGGAGAAGTCGGCGGAACGTTCCTCTTCATCCCGACCCGTGAAACTGAGTAGTGCCGATAGATGAGTGATCTTTGATCCAGCCATGTCGCAGTAATCGGTGATCTCTATTGGTTCGGTCAGTGTGGTGGCCCACGCTGGGTCAAGGTCGACAGATGCTTTGAATTCGTCTGCGGAGATTTGGTTCATGGTGTTGAGTGTCAGATTTCGAGGTCGGGAGTCGCGCCCACGGCTTTGGCCGCAGCGATCCGCTTTAGAATTTCCTCGCGGGCAGAGTCATCCATTTCATATTCCGATCCGACGAACGTGATCGGCAGGCGAAGGCCGGGGCAACCGGTGAATTTAGCTTTTTTGCCGTCTTTGGTAACGGCGGTGATTTTCAGGTTACCGATTCGTTTGATGCCTGAATCTGAGAAATCCACGGAGCCGGGGAAGGTGCCTTCGGCCAGTTTGAGTGCTTTGCATTCCTTGAAGCTGGCAGCTTGCAAGATTGCATTGGGATGGGTGATCACCAGGTTCCCAATCCTTTCGATGCCCGTCCGTTTGAAATGCACGTAGCCGGGAAAGGTGCCTTCGGCCACTCCCAGGTTAGAGCATTCGAAAAACGAGGCGGCGTTACCCTGCGTGTCGCAGGCCATGATGTTAAGATTCCCGATCAATTCGACCCCTGAGTTGGCGAAATTAACAAATCCAGGAAAATCACCAGCGGCCTCTTTGAGGCTGGCACAGCCGCCGAACGATGCGGCCTGACCTAAGTCGTTGGGTGCGTCGATGCGAAGAGGCCCGATCTCGCTAACTCCGGAGTCGTTGAATTCCACATACCCAGGAAATTCGCCCTCGGCCACTTCTAGTGTTTTGCAATTGTTGAATAAGGCCGCAATTCCATTCCTATTAGGCGCGTCTATCCGAAGCCTCCCGATCTTTTGAATTCCGGAGTCGTTAAAACTGACAGCCCCAGGAAAAGCGCCCTCCGCTATTTTCAAACTCTCGCAGTAGCAGAAGGAGGCGGCGGCGTTCCCATTCCCGATGGGAAGTGTAATGCTAAGCTTTTCGATTCTTTCAATTCTGGAGCCATCGAATCCGACATACCCAGGAAAGGTGCCCTCTGCCACTGTCAAATTCCCGCAGCAGACGAATCGGGCAGCAACGCCATCATTGTTAGGGGCGGCTATCTTTAGGCCCAGGATCTTTTTAATTCCAGAGCTGCTAAAATCGACAGCCCCAGGAAAAGCGCCCTCCGCTATCTTCAAATCCTCGCAGTTGGCGAAGGAGGCGGCGTTCCCATCCTTGGCGCGATCTGAAATGGAAAGCTTTCCGATCTTTTCAATTCCGGAGCCATCGAATCCGACGTATCCAGGGAAGGTGCCCTCTGCCACTCTCAACCTCCCGCAGTTGCCGAATAGGGCGGCGACGCCCTTTTTGTCGTGAGCGGTGATGTGTAGGTCTCCGATCTTTTGAATTCCGGATTCGCTGAAATCCACGAATCCTGCGAAGTGACCTTTGGCCATTTTCAGATGGTCACACTCGGTGAAGTTGGCGGCGGCGCCGTCCCGGTTGGGAGCGGTGATGTGAAGATCCCCGATCTCTTCAATTCCCGATTTGCCAAAATCGACAAATCCAGGAAATTTGCCGCCAGCCACTTTCAAATTCTTACAGTCGTAGAAATATGCGGCAATGCCCTCGATGTTGGGAGAGGTGATGGTTAGGTCTACAATCTTTTCAACTCCGGACTCGCTGAAATCCACTAATCCTGCGAAGCGACCTTCGGCAACTCTGAGTTGGCTACAGTTAGCGAAACTGGCAGCCTGACCGCTCTTATCGAGGCCTATAAAATGCAGAAGCGGCGATAGGTGGGTAATGCCACGGCCAGCCATATAGCAGTAATCCGTGACCTCCACCGGTTCGGTAAGGCTGGCAGCCCACGCCGGGTCGCATTCGACAGCTTGCCAGAATTGTCTCGTGGTCATGTTTTTAGCTATGTCATGGATAGGAACAGAGTTGGCCCCTTTGAGGTGATCTTTAATATTGCGCTGATTGCCACGAACTTGCCTTCACGGTGAAGGACGTTGGGAAAGCCGGTGGCCGGACAGGAGAGGGAGAAATGGGGATAAAAGGGGTAAATCGGCAAACGCATTCACCGTCGGAGCCACCCAAGGCGGGGGGGCCGGCGGGAGTGTGCGGGAAAACTGGGATTCTCTTTAGGGTCATGGTGAATCTCCTCAAATGCGAAAATAGACACCTGGGCAGGTTTGCCAAGAATATCCGTTGGGAATTCGTGCGGTTTTGTGGGGGATGCATGCGAATGGGCGGCAGAGTGCTTCAAGATTATCCGCGAAGTAACGCGACGGCCGCCGCTCTCTATTCGGTTCCGGCCTCCCGGTCGAACAGGATGTCGAGCGTGCGGCGGGGATTGGCCAGAAAATTGCGGGTGACCCGGTAATGCTCGGTCTCCTCGTAGTCGATGCGTTCAATCCCGGCGGTCGAGAATTGGTAGATGATCGACTCCGGGTAGGCCATCAGGATCGGCGAGTGGGTGGCGATGATGAACTGTGACCGCTCAAGCACCAAGTCGTGGATGCGCGTCAGCACCGCTAGTTGGCGTTTGGGCGACAGCGCTGCCTCCGGCTCGTCCAGTAGGTAAAGGCCGTGGCCTCGGAAGCGGTTGAGCACCAGTGCGAGGAAGGATTCGCCGTGGGACTGCTCATGGAGCGAGTGTTCACTATATGACGGCCCGATTGGCGGGGCGGGTCCCGGCTCGGCGTCCAGCTTCTCGATCTCGGTAGCGACGTTGAAAAAGCTCTCGGCGCGGAAGAAGTAGCCGTCGCGCGGCCGGGGGAGGCCGCGGGAAACCCGCAGGAACCGGTGCAACTCGGAGTGGCTCTCGCGGGTGCCGAACCGGAAGTTCTTCGAGCCGCCCTCGGCGTTGAAGCCGCAGGCGACGGCCACTGCCTCGAGCAGGGTGGATTTGCCCGAGCCGTTCTCGCCGACGAAAAACGTGACCGCCGGGTGGAACTCCAGCCGGTTCAGCGGGCGGACGGCGGCGAGCGAGAATGGATAGCGGCCGAAGGACTCGACCTCATCCCGCTTCAGTTCGATTTCCGCGACGTATTTCCTTGAGATCAGCATGGTACCCGGCCCGGCGGGAGGGTAGGCGGACGCTGCCCGTGCGTCCACCGCAATCGGAGGGCGATGGGCCAACGTTCCCCTGCCCAGCGGCAACCATCTGACTGGACTGGCATCGGGGAAAAGGCAGAACACCCGACATTCTTTTCCCCGGGCAGGAAGTGTCGGGCATCGAATCTGCGTTGAGTTGTCGTTCCTGACAGTTGCCCTCAAATCACCACCACTGGTTGGTCGTTTATGATTTGCTGTACGAGCCGACGGGCGATCTCCATGCGCACCAGCGGAAGGAGGTTGTCCATGCCGCTAAGGTGGCTGCGCGTGGCTTCTTGCAGCGATTGCAGCTCGCTGGTTTTGTAACGACTGAGTAGCAGGCCGACCGTTTCAGGATCGCCGTTTTTGGCCGCCGACCTCAGGGCTATGTCATGTACCGCACGGATGTCCGCTCCGCGCTCAATCAACAGAGCAACGGTTCCCGTATGTCCGTTGTCTGTCGCCCGGCGAAGTGCGCATTCGCAGGCGGCATGGATGTCCGCGCCCTGGTCGAGGAGTATTTCGACCAGATCGGTATCGCCATTGCCGGCAGCTTGGATATGCCTATTGTCGAGGAAGAGCTGCTCGAATACTGAATTCATGGTGCGGATGGCGGTTGGCTGCCGGATTGCTGGATGATTTTTCTGAGCATGTCGTCGGCGTCTCCGGCGAGGTGAGCGCGGGCGGCGATCATCGCAACGACCGCTTTGGCGAGGTTTGCATCAAGGCCGGCTAGTGCATCGCAGAGAGCCCCGTTCCAGCAGCTCCAGAGAACGGCTTCGACCTTGGCCGATTGGTCGGAGCCATGCCGGATGGTGGCGATGAGGGCGGGGGTTGCAGCTTCGAGGTTGGTTCGTGCCTGGGCGGCGAGTTGGCGATGGGTGGCGATGGCGGCGGCGATGGCGGCGGCGAGTTCGGCGATGGGGTTCAACGTGTCCATGTCGCGCGAGTCCTCTTTTTGGGCGGTGGGGTTTTGCGGAAACAGAAACCCTAGCCCTGTAACGGTTGGGGAGCGGTGCCCACTTTCGGGCCGTCACCATGGACTTCTGCGCAACGTACAACTTTAAGCTGCGGGAGAATCCAAGGGTCGGAAGGTTTCACTTGGAGGCTCAGTCCCCATTCGTTTCGCGATCTTCCTGACTTGCAAGATATGCCTCGATGCTCGCGACATTGAAGAGCCTCGCCCCTTGGGATTTGCCTTCCCCCTTGAGCGAAACGGAACGAATCTTCCCATCCTTCCGCAGGGTGAAGAGAATCATGTGAGTCAGTCCGAAACGCGCCGTGATATGTTTTTCACGCGCCCATTCGATTTGTGTTTGCGGTTTATGCATCTAAAAGCCTTAGCAACTGGCTTTTCCCGTTTCTCCCCGCCGTGTTGTACTTGCGGCAGGGTTTTGAAAAGTCAGAGCGGGTCACTAAGAACCTGCGGTGGCTTTTCGGAAACTCACGGCTGCCGCCTTCCAACCTGTGGCGTTTTTCGGGCTTTCTTGACGGCACCAAGAGATATTTTTGGCCTGCCGCCCTTTTTTGATGCTTCGGAGCGTTTGGCCCTTCGAGCATCGACAAGAAAGTCCATGAACATTCTGTGGTGATTCCACACGTCGGAAATGGAAAGTCCATTTTCCCGGTCGGTTTGCATGACTGCATCCACGGCGTCAAGAAGTTTGCTTTTACTCATTTGAGGACACCTCACCAGATGTTCCCTGTAGGCACGCCACTCCGCCGTCATATAATCCGACTTGGACTCGGGCCGTGGCTTGCATCCGTTCAGGAACTTGCTGAGCGGCACTCGTATTTCCACGTCACGCTTGGTATCCGATAGAGCGAGTTCAATGTCCCTTGGTGAGAGCCCGCATCTGGCAAGAAACACACTTCTCTCCGTTTGCACGGAATCATCTATGTTTCCCAGTCGCTGCACTGTCTCGAGTTGCCGCACCAGATGGCAATATTGCTCACGGCATTCTACCAGCAGCCTTATGGCCCGGTTGACGGTCAGTTCGGGCTCCTCTGTTGGGCTCGCCATCGTCGCGGCAAGGGCGGCGAATGTTTCG
>JBAXOP010000294.1:0-6882 GCA_037133195.1 Verrucomicrobiota bacterium
CGCCGCCATCATCCTCTCCCATCAGGAAAAGGACGGTTCGTGGTGGGACTATCCCCTCTACAACTACCACCGCCCTTACGGCACCGGTTACGCCTTGCTGGCCCTGGCATGGTGCCGCGACGCGCTCAAATAGCGGCGGGACTGGCCCCGCCGAGGATAATTGGCGATTGCAAGCGGCCAGTTAAACGCTAGACAGTGGCCATGCACATTACGTTCTGGGATTGGTTGATCGTGGCGGTGTACGCGGTGGTGGTCATCACCATAGGGCTGCGTGCGGGGCGCCAGCAACAAAGCAGCGAGGAATACTTTCTGGCGGGACGCAAGCTGCGCTGGCCATTTATCGGTGCGTCCATCTATGCCGCCAATATCTCCACCGAGCATTTCGTCGGCTTGGCCGGTACTGCTTATGTCATGGGCATGGCTATCGGCGCTTACGAATGGATCGCGGTGTTCTGCCTAGTGCCGCTGATTCTCATTTTCCTGCCGCTCTACATTCGCACCCGTATCTACACGGTGCCAGAGTTTTTGGAAAAACGCTTTGATCCGAATGTGCGCCTCCTGTTTTCCGGGTTCATGCTCGCCATGTCAATTGTCGCTAAAATTGCCATCTCGCTATGGGCGGCGGCCATCGTGTTCTCGGATGTGCTGGGCTGGGACCGCCTCACTGTCATCTGGGGCGTCGGCCTAGTCACCGCGCTCTACACGATGAAGGGCGGCCTCGGGGCGGTGGTCTATACCGACGCCATCCAAACCGCGGTATTGCTTGCCGCTGCCATCGCGCTGACCACCATCGGTCTCCATCAAGTCGGCGGGTTCAGTGGGCTGCAGGCCAAACTCGACCCGATGATGTTCTCGATGGTGCGGCCGGCTCGCGACCCAGACCTGCCCTGGCCGGGGGTTTTCATCGGGGTGTTTTTTGTCGGGGCATTTTATTTTTCGATGGACCAAGTGTTGGTGCAGCGGGTGTTTGCGGCCAAGAACCTCAACGAAGGGCGCCTCGGCGCGGTGTTCTGCGCGTTTCTCAAAACCCTCAACCCGCTGCTCATCGTAATGCCCGGCCTCATTGCCAAGGCTCTCTATCCCCATTTGGAACACAATGACGACGCTTACCCGACGTTGCTGAAAAACCTGATGCCGCAGGGGTTGCTAGGTTTAACAATAGCCGGGCTCACCGCCGCACTGATGGGCCACTTGAGCGCGACCTACAATTCTATCGCCACGCTTTTCACGCGGGATTTCTATTTGCGATTCCGGCCACAAGCTACGCAGCAGCGGCAGATTCTGGTCGGGCGCATCGCCGTGTTGGCGGTGTTTGTGTTAGGCGCGGTGTGGGCACCGATCATCGGCAGCTACAAATCGCTTTTCATCTATCTGCAAAACATCTCCGCCTACCTGATGATGCCCTTTGCCTTTATCTTCTTTTGCGGCGTATTTTGGAAACGCATCAATACCCAGGGGGTGATGGCCTGCATGCTGGTGTCGTTCGTGTTATGCCCGGTGATGTTGTATAACAATCAACTCAAGCCGGCGGAGCAGTGGTTCCAGTTCCTCAATACACCGCTTCTAACACACTGGTTGCACCGCGCCATGCTTGTCACCGGTATATGCGTCACCTTTCTGGTAGGCGTGTCGCTGCTGACGCCGCGGCCAGCCGCTGCCAAGCTGGTGGACACCACCATCCATTGTTTGTGGGACGGGGCGGCACCGGAATCCACGGTCGCTTGGTTCAAGGATTACCGGCTATGGCTGGGCGTCGTCTGCAGCGCGACCGCCGTGCTGTGGTATTGGATGCGCTAGTCATTTGCACACATCCTTGCGCCGGGAACGCAGCGACATCGCCCCCATCACCAAGCCGCAAAGCGTCAGTACGTTGCCCGGTTCGGGAACCGGCGTTAAGTTGTAGCCTATCACATCGAAAGCACGCAGATCAGTCGCGGAAATGTTCAGCATTTCGCCATAGGAGGCGGTCGGATCCAAGAGACCGATGCCGAGGTTGTCTTTCCAATGGCTGGCTTGCCGGCCATCGCCGTAGTTGATTCCATCGGCAAACAGCGCGATGGATGTCAGACCGTCATCTAACGAAAAATACTTGTCACGCGGGTCTGCTGTATAATCCGTAACACCAGATCCTTGGGCGACACTCAACGCCGAAAAGCGGAATAGATCGATCATGTTCGAGCTGAAGTTAGCTCCAGGCAGGGCACCGTTATTGCCGTCAATGTCATCCACGCCGCTGATGAAACCGAGCGCATGACCGATTTCGTGGGCCGCCACGCCAACAAAATCGTAACTGCCTGGTGCCACATTGCCGTGATTGAAATCAAAGTTGAAATCGGAACTGAAGCGGATGATCGCATCCAACGAGTTGAGGTTCGGCGCGAGCAGGCCGAGTGCTTTGGCATTTGCGTTGGACATCCCGACGCGGTTCATCGTGTCCACGTAAGGCGTGGCGCTGTTGAGATTATCGCTGGTGTGATTGATCAGGCGGCTGTAACTGGAGCCGGTGGGCAGTGCCGCGTAGGACGAATAATCATCGGCCGAACTGCGGTCTGCGGCGAGCGCCTGCTTCACGAGTGAGTAGGAGTATTCCACGCCAAAGGTGCTGGTTGAGCCGAGGATATTGGCGCCGAGGGACGTGTAGCCGATCTCGATGTTAACGGTGATATTATCCGCCAGCTTGGATGACCAAAGGTTGGCGGCGGCGTTGAAACCGTCAATCGCGATCTGGGGCGTGCCCGCATCGGCAAACAGGTTGAGGGTGAGCGCCGCCCGTAGCGGAGTTGCTGCCAGAACAGCCACCGTGCAGATGGCGAAGGGAAGTTTTTTGTTAATCATCATATGTTGGTTAGTAGAGTTCGACTAGATATCCCTCGTGAACGCCCTCACAGCTGATGCGCACCCAATAGATGCCGCGTTTGGCTGGCTCGGCGGGTTCAAAATTGAGGCCGTTCATCATGGCATTGGAAATATGGCGCACCTTGACCTCGTGTCCAGGGATATCCCCGGTGGCGGGAAACGGCTGATCGGGCCGCTTGGCGAGGCGGAAAATTTCCACCTTGGGGTTGGCGGTGGAGGCCAAGCCATAGAGCGACCAGGCGTTGCCGTGAACGTATTGGAGGGGGAAAAACCCCTTACCCGGATAGGCCCAGGTGCCTTTCTGTGGAGTGCCGCTATTATCCATGCACCACATCGCCGAAAACCCCTTACCTCCGGAGCCAAAACCCACTTTGCCCATCGGTGGATTGAGGCACCAGGCGCGGTGGCCACGGGCCTCGCGGTTGTTGTCCCCGCTGTCTTCTATGTATTGGCCAACGGTGGCTGCCATATTGCCCATGGTGGAAAGATTGCAGTGATCGGTGAAATGGCCCAAGCTGTGGGAGATGGTGCCAGCTGCCTTGCAGGCGAGGGCGGCTTCCCCGGCATTTTTCGTACACTCCACATCGCCCTTCACGGTAGATGGCACGCTGCAGAGAAACCGGTATATATTAAGTTGTTTGGTTGCCTCGTGGACCTCCGCACTCAGCTCCTTGGGCCTCGCCCGTTTGGCAATCTCCTTGATGCCAACCTCAATTTCCTTGCGGCTGCGTGGGTAAAATTGGCTTGCTGCGGCCGCGCTAGGGGTAACTCCAGCGGCCGCGGATGCGGCGGTTGCGGCGGTGGACGCAGTGGCGGCGGTGGACGCAGTGGCGGCGGTGGTTGGCGGGTGCTCGGATTCGGCCGGCTCATGGTACTGGAGGACAAACAGCGCATCGCCCGCACACAATTGGTCTATGGCAATTGTAACCTGTTGGCTATTGGATTTGAGTTCCAAAATCACCTGTTCGGTTTCCACTCGTAAAATCTTGGCGATCATGCGGCGGCCACTCGTGTCGGTGAAAACGCGCCAGGACTCGGCAGCACGACTCGACATAGGCAATAAGCACCATGCTCCGAGCAGCAGATATTGTATGGCTGATTTCACCGGGAAATTCATAAGGACGAACGCCGCCCGACGCAACCGCATTTCGTGCTATTTTCCCGTCCAATACGAAATTGCCATCGGTTTCTTACCTTAACCCGGCACGCAGACGCGGCGCGGAGGTGCCTGCTGGCTGCGGCAAGGCGGTTCACTCTCCAACGAGGAAGCGGCGCCACGATCCAGATAGAACGAGGTATTCGGGTGCTCCTGTAAAAATGAGGCGCTCACCTGCTCGGTGAGTGGGCCGTTAAGCGCGGTATTGACGATAGCGGCTTTGCGAGCGCCCCAGGCGAGCAAGACGATACGGCGGGCCTCGAGAATGGTGCCGCAGCCCATGGTGATGGCCTGGGTGGGGACATGGTCGATGCCACCAAAGGCAGGTGCGGCGTCGCGGCGGGTGATTTCATCGAGGAGGACGCGACGGGTGCGCGAGTCCTTGGGTGAGCCGGGTTCGTTGAAGCCGATGTGGCCGGTGCCGCCGATGCCGAGCACCTGAAAGTCCAGTCCGCCGGCATCGCGGATACGAGCTTCGTACTCAGCACAATGGGCGGCGATGGCCGCCTCGGGCACAATGCCACTGGGCAGATGGATGTGGGATTCCGGGATATCGATGTGATCGAAAAGGTGCCGGTGCATGAAGGCCCAATAACTTTGCGTGTGCTCGCGGGCCAACCCCAAATATTCGTCCAAGTTGAAGGTCACCACGTTGGCAAAGGACAGCCCTTGGTGGCAGTGCAGGCGGACGAGCTCTTGATAGAGCGGCAGCGGGGTGCGGCCGGTGGCCAGTCCGAGCACCTCCATTCGCCCCTGAGCGGCGCGGTTTCGAATCAATTCGCTGAGTTCGCCCGCCAGCTCACGCACGGCAACTTCAGCACTATCGAACACACAAATCGATGGAAAATTCATAAACACAAAACGGAAAAAACAGAAACGAAAATACGGAACGGCGCAGGCTGATGTCAGTCTGCGCCGGGTGTCAAGTGCTACCTTTTTTAGGACTCAATACTCCTTGGGGTGGAAGCCGGGCTGGTTGACCAAGGCATAATGTCCCGGTGCAGACCTCCAATACAAATCACAGGTGCCGCAATCGTCAATCAGAGGAAAGAGCCATGCCCCCACTCCTTGAAGCCGGCACGACCATCCAGGATCGACCCATCACTTGACGCGCTCGCCCTGCGGGGCGTTCGCTCCGCTCATGTCGGTCTCGCTCCGCCCAATTTTCCTTAACTTGACGCGCAGGCCGCCACCGCGCAAGACTCGCGCGCGGCATGCAGCCGTTTTTTTTACCATGACCACGAACACCCAAGCCAGTCTCTCCTCGAAGCTTTTTGTCGTCGCCAAGCAACTCATTCCCGGTGGGGTCAACTCGCCGGTGCGGGCATTTCGCAACGTCGGCGGAGAGCCGTTTTTTGTCCGCCGGGCGAAGGGCTGCCGCATCGAAGACATCGACGGCAAGACATATATCGACTACATCGGTTCATGGGGGCCGAACATTCTCGGCCATGCGCCAGCTGCCGTCATCAATGTGATTCACGAGGTGGCCAAGGACGGGATTTCCTTCGGTATCCCCAATCCTTTCGAGGTGGAAATGGCCCGCACCATCTGCGATTGGGTGCCCTCTGTGCAAAAAGTACGCATGTGTAACTCTGGCACCGAGGCCACCATGTCCGCTATCCGCCTCGCCCGTGGGTTCACCAAACGCGATAAGATTGTTAAATTCGACGGTTGCTACCACGGCCACAGCGATTCATTGTTAGTGGCGGCCGGCTCCGGGGCGCTGACCCACGGCGAGCCGGATTCGGCGGGGGTGCCGAAAGATTTTGCCAAGCACACGTTGGTGTTGCCTTACAATGATCCCGCTGCGTTGGAAGCGGTTTTCGCTGCGTGTGGCGAGCAGATAGCGGCGATCATCGTCGAGAGCTACCCCGCGAATGCCGGCCTGGTATTTCCCCGGCCCGGCTTTCTCGACCTCTTATCCTCGATGACCAAACAATACGGAGCCTTGCTCATTTTCGACGAGGTGATGACCGGCTTTCGCCTCGGCAAGGCCGGTGTGCAGGGCCTCGAAAATCTAACTCCAGACCTGTCATGCTTCGGCAAGGTCATTGGCGGCGGTCTGCCCGTCGGTGCCTTCGGCGGACGTGCCGACGTCATGGACTTTCTCGCGCCAATTGGCCCGGTCTATCAGGCTGGCACACTCTCCGGTAACCCACTGGCGATGGCCGCTGGCTTGGCCCAGTTGCGGGCGCTGGCCGGCCACGGCGCGTTAGCTTCGGCCGACGGATCCATTCACAACGGCTTCACACGGCTCGATCAGCTCGGCCTGCATTTCGAGACCGGTCTGCGTGCGTTGTTGGCGGCCAAGGGTGTGCCGCACCGCGTCAACCGTGTCGGCTCAATGTTCTGTTTGTTCTTTGCGGACCGCGATATCATCAACGTCAGTGATGTGATGCAACAAGACTTAGGCCTCTTCAAAAAATTCTTCTGGGGCTGTCTGGAGAAAGGCATTTACATTGCGCCGAGCCCCTACGAAACCGGTTTCCTTTCCCTCGCGCACAGCGAGGCGGATCTGGATGACACGCTCACGGTGTTCGAGGAGGTGTTGGCGGGGATTTGATGTAGCGTGTGCGTCGCGAAGATGTTTCTGCATATTTCCGTTCAGCGCCTATCTCCGCGCCCTCTGTCGCCGTCGCGTTTTGCTCATCAAAGAAAACGCAGTCCTGCGCGAGACTGCAAACCGTCTTCAATCGTAAATGGTACTAGCCTTCCGAGTCACTCGGGTTAAGGAGCCACCACGCTAAAAGCCAATAGGGTTTTATGGCGGATTTGTTCTCACTTTCATTCCCAGCTTGGGCTTTCGGCCTTTTGGGTGGCCACTTTCCCTTGTAGGTAAGGGAAAGTGGAGCGTAGCGGATTCGAACCGC
>JBAXOP010000295.1:0-6838 GCA_037133195.1 Verrucomicrobiota bacterium
GGTGGCAACCCCGGATTTTCTTCCCGGACGAGCCGGATTCCTGACCGCCGCCACCTACGGATGACCCGCCACAAAACCGCCACAAAAACACCCATTTTCGCCACTTTTTTGGGGTTTACTTTAGACTGCTTTACACTTACTGTTAGAGAGGAACTGGGGATGTTTCGGGAGTCTTGTAAGTTCGCAACTCGTTCTACTACAATAGATTGCAAATCCATAGAAGCCCCAAAGCTAACAAAACTTTTCTGTTATTTCGTGCAAAAAAAGTGTAAAGCTGAAAAAACACCTTTCACATGATTTGGATGGGGGTGGGGAGACCCGGGGACTTTGTCGCCCCGCATAATAGATTTCCTGTTCACAATCAACGGGGTAAGACGCGTTCAAACGCCCGTTTTGTCGCCAATCTATCAATTCTTATCAGTTAGATCACCACAAGACTTTCCGAACGAGGCATATCAAACTCAGCGAGGCACAGAGGAGATAGATTTTCCAGCAATGTTCTTGGCTTAACCGGACGGATGGGTATTCTGCGGTGTCAAAGAATTTCCCATGAATCTCGACACTCCCATTTCTTTCGCCCTCCGCTCCGGCCACCGGCTCTTTCAATGGCCTTCACCACAAAAGCAATTTCCTGGCATTCAACAGTTGGTTAGAGGAACAAGGTGTTCTGGACATGATGGCCGTCTGGATGGTTCTTCACTACGGGCCTGATGCCCGAGTCTGATTGGAACCGCCCTGTACGGAGCCGTACGCAGGGTGCTGTGGGACCAGGGAGCTAATCACTCCCCGGGACCCGATTCTGCTCTTGAATTTATTCTCGACGCTGCCAAATGTGAATAGCTCCTCCATTCTTCGATATTCGTATGCCACTGGAAAAATCATCAATCCGACCAACTGACACTCCTCCTGAAAAATAATAATAGCTTTCATCTTCGCCGAATACTTCAGGAGGAGATGCCATCGACAGACTAATGTTTATTCGCTCGAATGCTTCATCTGGTGATTTGATCTGGAGATCATCATCTGCGACCAATATGGGCTTGTCGTTGATAGATCTATTTATTTTGTTAATCTCTTCAAGGCCAAATTTTTCGGCGGCCTTCAACTTTCTCCTCACGATCTTCGCATTTTTCAAGACACTTTGAGCTAGGCCGCTACTGATGTTTTCTGACGCAATAGTCTTTGGATTAATATCCGAATCTTTGTTGATAGTGTCTGTTGTCCGTTGATGATTTTCGCTTGAATCCATCGAGGAGGCTATTTCAGTTGAGTTTTTCTCGCTCCTAGACTTGTCCTGCTGAGATACATCGTTGGATGACTTATTACAGCCCGAAGAAACAATGCAAATCAAGAACGCTAAATGTAATATTATTTTCATGTTTTTAGTTCGCGAGGAAGTTCGGCGGCCCACTTGGAGGGCTGGTAAAGCTCCAGTTCTTAACGATAACCGAAGTGTCAGTATTTTTTGGCCATACCCGAATTCGCTCAGCTGCGATACCATGCGTGCGAAGAATATCTCTAAACAAACCACCCCAGGATTGACAGTTTCCGTTACCATCAGATCGTTGCAAAAGTTCTGGCGTGTCCGTGCATCCCATTTGATTATTCATCCAGTAGGTCATTTGGACGCCATCTAATCTACTTACCTGTTGGTCAGTAAATTCTCCAAACATGGCGTCGCGTGCCGATTCTACGACAGATTCGCCAACCGCATTGCGGCAACCAAGATCAAAGAGCGTCTCTTGCCGTAATGCTGTAGTAGGAACTCCAAGCGTCACATACGTGCGGTTCGCGGTATCTCCTGCTTCGCACCAGTGGTCTTTGTTGTTCACTTCCACTTCCCATGACAAAGTCATGGGGTTCAGGTAATCGATCTCGTTCTCGAAATTACCCGTTGAGGCGGTTGCTGGAAGTTCCAGCTCATCCGTTCCGATAGTGGCGGCGGTTTCGTTGATCTTGATGTTGCCGGGTCCGGTCACTTTGATCTTCGCGGAAAAGCCACTTACCGAAGTCAGCCCCGAGGGCTTGACCTTGATCTTTCCTGCGATGCTCGGCGGGGTGTTGCGGACGTAGGCTATCGGGTAGTTGCGTTCGCCCGGCATTTGCGCAACACCATCGTCGTTGCCGTCCTGCCAATGGGGAGCATCGTAGGTGGTGCTGACATCGTCATTGGTCAGACTGCCAATGGTCGAGTTTGAGAATGAAACCTCTTTCGGCTTGAACAACGGCACATAGAGCGTGGCGTGCTTGCCGCTGATAACAAATGTCTTGCCGAGGGAAGGGGCGGACGTTCCCATAATGTGGTCGGGGTCTTCGACGACCAGGTTTCCTTGAGATGTGTCAATATTGAGAGTATAGTCGTAATCATGATGCGACTGGGGCTGGGTTATCAGGAATGACTCGATCTCCGGACTTTGGACAGCATCCGCACTCGGTGGGCCGCGATACTTCGGACTGGTGGATATGTGCTTCAACTCGATCAGGTACTTTGCGCCTTTGGGCAAGCGGAATGTGTCGGTCGGCGACGGGCCGTAGTTCCGGTTGGTGTGAAAGTGCACACCAAACGTATCACCTTCTAACGGAGTTAACCGTACCTGATAGATCTCTGAATGGCTTCCACTGTCATCCCCGAAGGTGATATTCACCGGCACGGTTCCATTCGGTGGTGGGGCACTGTCGTTTGGATCATTCGGATTGCTGCCTTGGTCAACCTCGACGCCGTCGTTAATACCGTCGCCATCGGTATCGACGCTGTTCGGATTCGTACCAAGCTTCTCTTCCTCTTCATTGGTGAGGCCATCACCGTCCGGGTCGGCATTTGGATTTTGGCCGGCCGGACCTGCTGTGCGATTGTTCAGATTCGGGTTGAAGCCATGTGCCAATTCCCAGCCGTCGTTATACCCATCGCCGTCTGTGTCCGGTTGTCTGGGGTTGGTGTGGTAGGTGCAGAACTCCGCCTGAGTGCTCAATCCGTCACAGTCCGGATCGTCTGCCCACGGGAATAGGGCAGGGTTGTTATATGTGAAGGGGTCGTAACCCTCATCCCTGAAAACGAACTCAAGCTGATTTGCTAGCGTGTCGCCATCCGCATCAAGCAAGCCATCCGCGGGATCGTTCGGGTCTAAGTTATTTGCAATTTCGTAATCGTCCCACATCCAGTCGCCGTCGGTGTCCATCGCCAAAGGGTCGGTGCCGTAAATGAAAATTTCGTCATAGTCCGAAAGCGTGTCCCCATCAGAATCCCAATTGATGGGATCAGTGTCATAGAACATGACCTCATCGTAGTCGCTGATTCCGTCGCCATCACTATCATTCCACCACGGATATGAGCCGTAAACATGAACCTCATCACCGTCGGAAAGCCCGTCGCCATCGGTGTCGGAATTGTTTGGATTGCAATAATTCCACAACTCGTCGTAGTTGCTTAATCCGTCGCCATCGGGGTCGCCGCCTGCGCCATTGTCACCGGTGGCGTCATTTGGATCGAGACCATTGGTCCGCTCCCAGCCATCTGGAAGCCCGTCTTCATCAGTATCTGGATTCAGAGGATCGGTCTGGGCAAGGCTTCCGCCGGGTTCGATTTCATTTTTGTTTGATATGCCGTCGCCATCGAAATCGGCCGTATCAAGGTCCTCGTTAGGACCGGGGACCTGGTCGGTGTATTTGAGGCGTAAGAACCCTTTGTCAGGGAGTCCCTCGGTAGGCTCGTCGATTTCGTAGCTGATTGTCCCGTTATCGCCCCCTTCGATGATCGGAGCAAACGTCCAGGTCTTCAGGTGGTCGGCCGGATCGGAGACCTGCACAAAGTATGTCCAGCCTGTCACCCCGTACCAGCGGATGAACTTCTTGCCTGTGGGCGGTGAGACAAATTCCAGGGATTCGTCGACGCCTGTGGTCGAACGGCCGGTGAGAACCAAAGCCAACAGGAGCACAAGCGGCAGGAGACGTCGCAGGATGGTGTTTATGGCTTGGTGGGTTGGGTGGCGGGCAGGTAGCGACTGCCGCGATGGGGCCGGAGGATGAAGGTTTCGTTGCGCGGAATGGGTGGGTGCGCGGCGTGCCAGGCGGCGCTGGCGGCAAAGTAGGTTTTCCGGGCGACTTGATAGGCGAGGAGGCTGGATTTTTCAGCGGCGACGATGTTTTTGATGACGAACATGGGGGCGGTGGCTATCGTATCCTCGGGATCGCCGTCAGTAATGATAATCTCGCCGGGAGCGACTTCCGGAATGTCCAGGAACCACTGACTGGCAAAACGCCGCACGGTGGTGGTGTCAAAGTCCCCATGCATGAGCCAGAAGCTGTAGTTCTCGCCCTTGTGAACGAAACCGCCGAGGCCTGCGAGCAAGCCAATGTCAAAACCGCACACGGCCTCATAACGCACCAGGGTTTCCTGATCGGTCCAATTGACCACGCTGACCTTGTGGTCGTAGACGGTGGCACCGAGGTTGAAGTTGTGGCGGTGTTCCCAGATGCGGCGGGCGATTTCCTCGGGTGTGGGTTCGGTGGGTTCAACCCATGGCGGTGGTGGGGGCGGCGGCGGCAAGTCCGGTTGGGTGGATGCTTCGCCGCGTTGGATTGTGAGAGTGCGGGAGTTTTTGGACCGAACGGTAACTGAGGCGTCAGCGCGGATGGGCGGGTGAGGCTTGCGGACCACCGGCACCGGCGGCGTGAACGGTGGCACTTCCAATGAACTGGGAATAAATGTGCGGGCGGCGGCCCTGTCTTGCTGCACGGAAAGGGCTAGCGCCTCCTCATTTTGGGTGTCCGTGATGGCGGGTTCAACGCTTGTTGGCGATTCAGGTTGAGCTGGAACACCCTCGGTGGCAAGCAAAGTGGAACCGTCTTGGGAGATCGTCCTTACTACCTCCTGGGAGCGGACGGGTGGGGTAAGGGCCATGACAGCCAGAACTATTAGTGGGATTGCTCTCAATGGACTGTATTGCTGATAGACCAATTTGCCATCGACCGTCAACACATTTCATCAAAAATCTGACATTTTCGGCAAACGCGTGCAGGAAGCCCAGTGCTGCAACGATTTTCAGCAGCGCTTTGAAGAAATAGTTATCATTATCCCTCACCCCATCCACATCTCCAAATCCGCCATCGCCGCCCTAGCATTTCCTTTGGCCCCTTCCGCGATCTGGCGGGTGATTGTGATGGGAGCGCCCCAGCGCCGGGCGAGGAAGGCCGCGAGAACCTCGCTTTCCGGTGGCTGGAGGCGGACCGATTGGAAGCGGGTCTGGAAGCGTTCCGTTAGGCTGGTCACACACAGTGACAGATAAACAATAGAGAATCTTCTGGATTGAGCTATGTTCGGTGGTATGGTGGTTACATGCGTAAATCACGGTGGCTGGCTACTTGGAAGGATTCGGGCACGAAACCAGTGATTTACCATTGTATCTCGCGAGTGGTGGATAGGCGCTTTGTGTTTGAGGAGCGGGAATGCGAGACGTTCCGAATGTATATGCGGATGTATGAGAATTTCTCAGGCTGCCGGGTATTGGCGTATTGCGTGATGTCTAACCATTTTCATTTACTGCTGGAGGTGCCGTCAATAGCGGATGGCGGGCTGAGTGACGTGGAGTTGCTGCAACGTCTGGGCGGGCTTTATTCCGAAGTTGTGGTGGCGGGAGTGGCGGCGGAGTTGGCTGAGGCGAGGAAGGTCGCTGTTGGCGAGGACGAAGCTGCGGGTGTTGCACGTGTGGCGGCCATTCACGCCCGATTCACCTACCGGATGCATGACCTGAGCGAGTTTATGAAAGGGTTGTTGATCCGGTTCACGCGGTGGTTCAACCGAGTGCATTCACGGTCTGGAACATTGTGGGAAGAACGGTTCAAGAGCGTAATCGTGGAAAGCGGGGTGGCAGCGCGGACGATAGCGGCCTACATTGACCTCAATCCAGTGCGTGCGGGGATGGTGAAAGACCCGGCGGATTACCGCTGGAGCAGTTATGGGGAAGCGGTGGGCGGCGGGAAGAAAGGGAACGGAAAAAAGGCACGCGAGGGCTTGGTGCGGGCGTATTTTTGCGATCAGGGAGTGGGGTTTGAGACGGGAAAATGGCAAGAGGTATCGCGTCTCTACCGGCGCTTGATGGGCCTGGCTCTAGAGCGCAAGCCGGGGCGAACCGACGTGACCGGAGCCGAAAATCGCGTGGGTCAAAACACGCTGAACACGGCTGAGATGGTAGAAAGCAAAGACAACGACACAGTTTTGAAGGATCTTGGAATCGCGAAGATGTTGCAGTGCCGGGTGAGATATTTCACGGACGGAGCAGTGATCGGCAGCAAGGAGTTTGTAAACGAGGCGTTTGCGCAGGCGAGGGAGAGGTTCAGCGCCAAGCGCAAAGATGGAGCACGGGCAATGCGTGGCAGCGGCCTTGGCGCCAAGGGACAGCTATGGAGTGCGAGGGATCTGCGCGTGGGGATCTGACCATCTTTGGGAGGCTTGGACAGACCAAGGATGCGCTGGAATGCTGGCAGTCAGGTTGGAAGCCTTCCACGACGAACTTGCCAACCTCGACATCTGCGGCTTCGCAGGCAGCGGTTGACCCCATGGACAAATCCCGCCAGCGTTTGCGGGTACCTGTGCCAATATGTCTCCAAGCCTCTTAATACATACGCCAGATTTGTCGTAGGTAGCTCCCTCGCAGCCCTCCACATCCGTTAAGACTGCGCAACCAAGCAGATTCAATTTATCTGTCACGAGATTCAATTTATCTGTCACCATGTGAACAAGCGCAAAGATGGAGCAGATTCAATTTATCTGTCACCATGTGAACATCAGATCGGTGTGGAAAACTTCCTCGAAAAGCCCGGTTCTGGCGGGTCGCTGGCGAGG
>JBAXOP010000296.1:0-6809 GCA_037133195.1 Verrucomicrobiota bacterium
ACCGGTGGTCACCACCGCCGAACCGGCCGCCGAACCAGCCACGGCGACGGCACCAGCGGCTAAGCCGGCAGCAACTGCGGCCTCGTCGGGCACCCCGGGTGATGTGGTGGCATTGATGAAGGCGCACCTTCGCAGCGGTGCCATCAAGGAATTCACCTTTGAGCAAGTCCAGGAGTGGAAGGCCGGCGTCGCTGAAGTGGTCGGCGGCCGCACCTATCAAACCGGTCTGGTCCGCTACAGTGCGGAAACCGTTTTCGGGACAAAAATCATCGAGGCCAAAGCTCTCTTGCAAGCCGGCAAGGTCGTCCGCTGGGTCTGGCCAAAAAACCCCACCATGGAAATCAAATAAGGGTTCGGCCGAGGCCAACCAAGCCACGGTGGCTTTTTTGAACGGTGAATCGCCACTCGGCAGTGCAAGCTTCTGAGTAACTTGGCTGGTTACTGGCCGCGGGCAGGATGCCCGGGCCACGGTGCTGCGGGCATCCTGCCCGCCGCCTCCAAACAAAGAGGGAAAATCCAACTTGATCAATAGCATGGCCCCTCTGAGCCCCCTACTGCCGCCGCCACTTGCGCAGCGCCCTCAAACCTAGCCAACCCATAGCGACCAGCACGGCCGTAAGGGTAGCGAGCAACCACCACGGAACCGGCACGGTGCCCTTGAAGTGGATAACCACATTATTTTTCAGTCCGTCACGCAACGACTGATCCCAGATGAGGGTTCGCCCGCCATCCTCCGTACGCGTCGCGTTGGTCTCCTTCGCCACCATCGGTAAATGCACAATGTACTCTAAACGCCGCCCCTCAAATTGCGCTGCCGGCATTAAAAACGCCCCCGGCAGTGATTTGGATGGCTGCACTGTGCGCGTGAGATCCACCGTTAGCCAGTCGCGTCGGAAATTTAAATGCCCGATCAACGGCGACACCATCGCCTTGAGATTACCTTCTGCCAAGGCGTTGTCGCGGCGCAGCGCTGCAACTAGTTCCGGTGCCGAGGCAAACGACGCCTGCAACTCCACCACCATGCGCTCACCTTCACAACTGACATGGCGCGTCGCGTTTGTTAGTGCGGGCGTCCGCCTGATGAATTCATCCAACAATTTTGCCAATCCTTGCTCACCGCCGCAACTGCGGGCCAGGCTGGCGGGTGCCGAATAGCGGATAGTCGCATGGCCACTGCCATCGCCAGCCAGCCAATACTCTTCCCGGCCGTCGATGCACGATACCAACATGGCGCAAACGAACGACACGAACAAACGAAGCAAGTGCCGCATGGCGTGCATCAACTCAGGAAATTGCGGATAAGCCGCAGGCCG
This sequence comes from Verrucomicrobiota bacterium, assembly GCA_037133195.1. Taxonomy (GTDB): domain Bacteria; phylum Verrucomicrobiota; class Verrucomicrobiia; order Verrucomicrobiales; family Akkermansiaceae; genus Luteolibacter. The sequence goes on from JBAXOP010000296.1 coordinate 1,314, forward strand.
GCTTGCTGGCTTTTTTCCGGGTGGAATTGGCAGGCTAGCAGATTTGGCAATTCGATGGCAGCGGCGAAGACATCCGAGCCGTAAGCGGTTTGCGCGGCAATGACCGAGGTGTCGTCGGGCACGGGGAAATATGAGTGGACGAAATAGAAGTACGGCTCGTCACCCAAGCCCTGCCAATTACCCGTATTTGGGCGGCGCGGCTCGGCCGAGTTCCATCCGATATGGGGGATTTTCAACCCGGGCATTTCCTGGAACCGGCGCACGGTACCGGGCACGAGCCCCAGACCTGCCACCCCGGGGCTTTCCTCGCTAGAATCCAATAAAATCTGATAGCCCAGACAAATTCCCAGATAGGGCTTGCCGGCTAGCACCCAACGGCGGATCGGATCCACCAAATTGCGGCTGGCCAACTGGCCCATGCAATCACCGAACGAGCCCACGCCGGGGAGCACCAGATGCGTCGAGTCGATCAGATCTGGCGCTGAGACAGCGATGTGCGGTTCGATGCCAAGGGCGGCGAGTGCGTTAGCGACGCTGCGCAAATTGCCCGCGCCATAATCGATGAGCGAGACCTTCACAGAGATTCCTTGGTGCTGGGGATACCGGTGACCCGAGGATCGCGCTGGCAGGCGTCGCGCAAGGCGCGGGCCAGACCTTTGAAAATAGCCTCGGCAATGTGGTGGCCATCGCGACCGTAGAGCAACTCCACATGAATGTTGGCACGCAAGTTGGCGGCGAGCGCACGGCAGAATTCCTCGACCAAGGTGAACGGAAAATTCGGTGCTGAGGCGCTGCCGACGGGAGCGCGAAACTCGAGGTGCGGGCGGTTGCTTAGATCCACAACCACGCGGGCCAGCGTCTCATCCATCGGCAGATAGGCACATCCGTACCGGCTAATCCCCTGTTTATTGCCCAGTGCCTCGCGCAGGCAATCGCCCAGCACGATGCCGGTGTCCTCCACGGTATGGTGAAAGTCAACCGTTAGATCACCGATCGCCTGCACAGTCAGGTCAAACAAACCATGCCTGGCGAACAAGGTGAGCATGTGATCGAAAAACGGGATACCGGTGGCGATGTTCGCCACGCCCGAGCCGTCGAGATCGAGCGACAGGTCAATATCAGTCTCCGCGGTTTTGCGGGAGCGGCTGGCAGTGCGAGGGGTGGCCATGAATCCGGGCAGTTATTTCTCCTCCGTCGGCTTGACGCCGCTGGCCTTGGCGGCCTCCCGCAGGAGTTTCAGATAGCGCTCGGGCAATGCGGCGGTCTCTGCTTCGGCCAAAGCTTTTTCCATTTCCTCGGCATCCGCCTCACTGTGAATGACTTTCCAAGTGTGGCGGAAAACCTTGCCACCATCGGCTGCGGCGGGTTGGGCGGTGGTGAGGCGCTGCAATTCCGAATCGGCCAGGGCGAGGTCGTCGTCGAGTGATTGCTTATGATCCGGGTTGGGGGTGACCCAGGTATGGGCCGCAGCTTTCTCAAGTTGATAGAGTTTTTCCCATTTGGCGCTCTCGCCCTCAATGGCGCGTTTAGTGGCTTCGCGGTCGGCCGGGGGCATGGCTTCGAGTTCAGCGTTGCGTTTATCCATGCGGGCATCGAATGTTTTGAGGCTGGCATCGATTTGGCTGCGCAACGTCTGCAAGGCTCTCACCACCACTGGCAACACCTCGCGGTAACACACGGCACTTTGAAAATCCTTGTCCAACTCACTGAAAACTCGCAATACCGTGAGCGATTGCGCGTTTTTGGCCGCATTGCGGATTTTTGTCTCCAGCACGCGGGCATCCAGATCAAAGGCGTTGGCACGGTATTCGCCAGCCTTGATAATGAGCCCACCGACTTTGCGGCCCCCGGCACTCACCTCGGCGCTTTCATCGCTGAGCGTCTTGAGGATCGCATTGGCTTCCTTGACCATCGATCCCTTGGGGAACTTGGTTAGGAAAGCTTGCACCGCTGCCAGCCGCTGATGGTACTCCTCGGCCGTTAAAAAATCCGGCGTGGGCGTCAGCTTGGCGATTAACTCGTACGCCTTGGCGTCGGGTTTATCGGTGACGATTTTGACGATATCGGCCTTGGGCACGGTTTTGAGGTCCTTGATCGAGGGCGTGACCTGGTACTCGATGACGTAGGAGTCACCTTGGATGCGGATGACCTCACCTTTCAGGACCGTTTTGTCCTTGAGGGTAAATTCACCTTTCAAGACAGTGCCGTCCTTGAGAACAACAGCTGCGGCGGGGGCCAGATCCGCAGCGGCAAAACCGCTGAAAATGACCAATGATGAGATAACAGATGGGAATTTCATGAAACTTTAGAGATGGGAGGTGGCGGAGTATTCACTGGTTTGCTGACGTTGGCAAGAGGGCATCTTGCAATGCCTCCGGGGTGGCCACCACCACGCTCGTTTGATCGGCCAGCACGATTTTCACTGAGCCGCTGGCAACGCTATCCGCGGCGGTGGCGGCGCGGCGTTTGACCATGCGCAGCGGCAACCGGGAAAGGGCGGTTTGCATAGCTGGCGAGAGGTCTTTGCCGTTGATGACCAGTGGCGCGTAATGCCGCACCAAGGTCGCTTGAAGCAAATCCGTGTGCATCACCGGTTGCCCCAGGGCCACCATCGGCAACGGTATGGCCACCCGGCTGAATGACTCAACCAGCGGCCTGCCGCGCGCCGCCAAACGGCCCTCCGCCATGGAAATAAGCCCGGCGGTGGACTCATCAAAAAGCATTGTTAGGTCGGTAATGGGCAGATCGATGATTTTGGCGTTATCCGGGCATTCCTTGAGGAAATCCGTGGCGGTGAAGCGTTCGGCGGAGGTGGTCGCCAAATCGTCCGCCCAAACCAGGTGTTTTTCCTCCCCGGTGATATCTGCCACGTCGAGGGTGGCTTGCATGGCCAGGCCGTAGAGGAATGCGCGGCCGGCCGCGATTGCTGGCGGGGATTTTGCCGCATACATCCAAAGTTGTGGACCATCGCTAAATGTCTTGCGGGCGTGCTCTAGCAAAGCAATCGCCTTGTCGCGAAATTGCGGATTGCCGGTTACTCCGTACGCCACCGCGTAGGCCGACACCATCCGTAAGGTGGTCGCCGCATGCTCGGTTTCATCCCGCACTCCACCCCCAAGGCGCTCGTCGCGGGTTTTTAGCAAAATTTTGCGAGCGGTCTCAAAGCGCGGTTTGAACGCCTCAGGGGAGAGCCCGAGACCGGCGGCGATCTGAGCCATGGGTTTAGCCCAAGCCAAGGTATTGTAGCGGAAAAACTCGCGGGTGGGATCTGCTTCGAATGGCAGATTGCCCAAGCCGTGCATACCGGAGGCCGCGATCCACCAAGTGGCATCTTCCTCCGGCAAGGCCTTGCGAATATCTTCAGTGGTCCACAGCCAGCACTTGGGACGCTCGCCTGGCGAGTCGCCCAGTGCAAAGCCGCCGCTGCGGGTAGAAAAGGTTTTCTCGGCGTAGGCCAGCACTCCCAGCGCCCGCTCCAGCACGAGCGGATCCCGGGTCGCCTGATAGGCGCGCAACAAGGCGACGATCGCGCGAGCCTGGCAACTGCCTTCCCGATCGAACACCGGAAACTCCCAGGTGCTGGCACGCCGCATCGCAAAAAGTCCGCCATCGAGCGGATCAAACATCGGGCTGGGCAACACATCCTTGAGCAACTCTTGCAGCATCTTCAAGCTCCGGGCTCGCATTTCCTTCGGCACAGACGGTGTAATGGCCACACTCGCCAGCAAATCCAGCGTGCCAGATGGAAACTGCCCGCCTGCCTCATCAAATGAACGCGATACCGGATCGTACAGCGTCGTGAGTTGACGGATCGCCTTGAGCACATCAACCGCCGGCTTCTTGCTGGCCTGGTCCTCATTGCGGCGACTGCCGATCCTCACCCGCCGCGCCTGATTATCGATTAGACTATTCTTTTTCACATACTCGGAGTCGCCAGTCCAACTGCGCATCAGCCAAGCGTGGGATTTGTCAAATAAATCCCGGACGGATTCTGGCGCGGCGGCCATAGCCGGGATCCATGCGACTGGGTTGGCGTTGGGCGTGAGCCACACAAACATCGGCAATTGCACCGGCACCTTGATTTCATCCGCCAAGTCTGCCGCCAATAATCCCAGCTCGCGCGTCGCATCCGCATCCACCAGAACTGGAACATAATTGTCATTGATTTGCGCAACTAACCCGGCATCGCCTGCCATATCACTCAAAACTTTGTGGAAAGTCGTGTGTTGAGGCATCGCAATGACCAACAACACCATGCGCTTGGCTGCCTTGGCTCGCTCAAAGGACTCCACCGCCCACGGCTGCCAGCGAATCGGCGACTTCGCCTGGCTTTGATAGACCAATCCCGGCAACGCTGCCACATTGTTGGTGTGCAATTCGGGGGCCACCACCGCTGGCTCTTCCGCCGTGGCATTGGAGGAACGATGGCGGCAGGACGTCGCGCCAGCCAGCAGCAAGACGCCGATAGACGCCGCCGCACAAACCCGCCTGCAAACAACCGTGGATTTCATGATATATGGGTCGAGTTGTACTGTAGTTCGCATCAGCCGCGTCGCAGCACGACCTAAAGAAAAAACTTCCCCTGTGGCAAGCACAAGGTAAGGTGCCGCGACAATTTCCCCTAAAGCGTGACCAGTATTGCCGTTTCCAGTCAAAAGGGCGGGGTGGGTAAAACCACTCTGTCGATCAATTTAGCCCATGCCTTCGCACGGGCTGGCGTCAAAACCTTGCTGGTGGACGCCGATCCTCAGGGATCGGTCGGTCATTCACTCACCCGCCAATCCCGGCTCCTGTGCGGATTCTACGATTTTTTAGCCGATCCCACCCTGCCGCTCGAGCCACTGGTGGTGGCCACCAAGCTGGCTACTTTCTCGCTGGTGGCCGCCGGGCGTGCCAGCGAATACGACGTCGGCGGGGCTGGCGGCCACTTGGCCCGGGTGCGGGCATTTTTGCGCGGTGTCGCCTCCTGCGGCTTCCAACTCTGCCTCATCGATACGGCGGCCGGGTTATTCGGCGTCAGCGGGGACGTGGTCGCCGCCAGCGATGCTATCCTCATTCCGCAGCAGGCAGAGCCGCTGGGGATTCGCTCCGTACCCAAATTGCTGGAGGAACTCGGCCGCTTGCGCATCATCAATCCGCGCCTCAATGTCTTAGGCGTGTGCCTGACAATGGTGCAGGACGACCTCCCGGAAAGCCGCGGCGTCGGGGTGGCGCTGCGGCAGTTGCTGCCTCCCGAATGGGTCTGCCAAACGCAAATCCCGCGCGATTCCTTGTTTATTCGCGCCAGTGCCCGCGGCTTGCCCGTTGGTGTGCTGGATGAAGGGGCCGCCGCCCAGGCGGTATTCGATGCGTTGCGTGGTGAAATCGCCACCAAGCTCGTCACGCACGCCAGGTGAGGAGCCGCACAAGAATACCTGTCACCTTGTAACGCCCTGGTTTCAGGTTTCAGGTTTCAGGTTTCAGGTTTCAGGTTTCAGGTTTCAGGTTTCAGGTTTC
>JBAXOP010000297.1:0-6780 GCA_037133195.1 Verrucomicrobiota bacterium
GGCGGCGATGGTGGACACCAAGGCGCGCAGCGATACGGCGGCGGGCGCGTAAGCATAGTAACCACCCGTGGCCTCGGCCGCGAAATGGATCACCTGGGTGGAATTCGTAGCCGTGAACGTCCCCACGGCATACTGGCTGGGTTGGGATTGACTAAAATTTCTGCCCAGGATGGTGACCTGACCGTCAAACACGTTGGAGATCGTACTGTTCCAGCTAGGTGCCCAGACCTGAACCTGATACTGCGTGCCAGGGGTCAAATGGCCCAAGGTGATCGTGCCGCTGCCGTGGTCTGCATACATCGAATGATGCAGCAATTTTTGGTAATCCGTGGTTGCAGGGTTTGATGCAAAATCCAGGTTTGTCGTAGGATACGTCATCGAGATGGCGGAAGTGCCGAAGGTCAATGTGGAGCCACTGGAGCTGGAATAGTGCTGGAAAGTCACGCCGTTGAGCGTCACGTCCGAACCGGATTTATTCCCATAGGTGGTCACGGCATCAACAAATGTGCCGTTGACCTGCACATCGGAGGCCAGATCGGTGTCATCTACGGCCGAATTCCAGGTGATGGCCGCCGCCTGCGCGGCGGGCTGGCTGAGTCCCAGCGCCGCGAGGGCGAGGGCGATGGCTGCGAGGTCCCGGAAAGTGCGGGGCGTGGGGGTGGTTGTTTTCATGGTTGTTGCTGTTTGCGGTTGCTGCTTTTTTGTTTGTTGTTTTGTTAGGCTCGGGATTGTGAGAAGAAGACCCAAGACGACAAGACTCAAGACACAAGATGAAGAAAGTTACCGGTTATCGGCTATTAGAGGTCAGAGGTCAGAGGTCAGGAATGCGCTTTGCTCCATGCCTGCTCTCGTCTTCCTCTTCTCTTGCGTCTTCTTCTTCAGCGGCGGCGGCTGCGCAGCAACGCGCCGGAGCCGATCAGGCATCCCAGCGCCAGCAAACTGCCGGGCTCGGGGACGGCGGTGAGTTCCCGCAGCGACACGGCGGTGGGCGCGAAAGAATAACCGCCGAGCCCGGCCACGAAATTGATCACCTGGGGATTCGCATCGGCGGTAAACGTCCCCACGGCATACTGGCTGTGTTTTGTTGCACTATAGTTATACCCATTGATGGTGACTTGACCGTCAAACACGTCGGATACCGCGCCGTTCCATACAGGTCCCCAGACCTGGACCTGATATTGCGTGTCACGGGTCAGATTGCCCAAGGTGATCGTGCCGGCACCGTGGTTTGCATACATGGAATTACCCAGCAATTTTTCGTAATCAGTGGTTGGGGTGGACCCGGGAAAATTCAGGTTACCCGTAGGATACGTCATCGAGATGCCGGAAGTGCCGAAGGTCAATGTGGAGCCGGCATAGCTGGAATAGTGCTGGAACGTCACGCCGTTGAGCATCACATCCGAACCGGATTTATTCCCATAGGTGGTCACGGCGTCAACAAATGTGCCGTTGGCCAGCACATCGGAGGCCCCCCCATCAATGACATCTACGGCCGAACCCCAGGTGATCAGTGACGCCTGGGCGGCGAGCGGGGTGAGGGCGAGCGCCGCGAGGGCGAGGAGGGATCGATTCATTGTTCTGTTAGTTTTCATATGTTTGTTAGAACGGCAAGGTTGGTTGGTTTTTGCTGGGTGGGGGTGGGGATCGTTGGTTTTTGTTGATGTTGTTTAGTGGGAAGCGAGGACTGGAGAATGACCTACGCAAGGAGGAAGGTAGCCGATTTCCGGCCCGTCGTCGTTGTCCTTTTGCGTCTTTTTTGTTGTCGTTTTGCGTCAGATGGATGGGGGTTCCTGTCATCCTTCGCCCCCCGGCGCGCGGGGGCTCACTGCTCGAGTGAGGCTGCGAGTTCCGCTTTGGAAAGGAAGCGGTCCTTGTTTTTATTGAACTTGTCGAACGCCTTGGCCGCCGCCGCCGCATCGGCTTCGCCGTCGATGTATTCCTCGAGGGACAGTGAACCATCGTGGTTTTTGTCCTTGGCCTTCATGACGGCTTGCACGGCGTCGAAGCGTTTTTTCTGGTTCTCCCGCTCTTGTTCCTTCTGCTGCTTGTGCGCATCTTGTTTTTGTTGCGCGGTCTGGGCAGCGGAGGCGTGATTGACAAGGACGATGGTCTCGATCCATGCCATGGTACAGAGGACGATCAGGAACGGTTTCATAAGGAACAGGCAAACTGCCAGAATGAGCAACTGCTCAAGCAAAATACCCAATCGCCGGACTCCTGTCGTTGTCCATTTGCGGATTTCTTGTTGTCGTTTTGCGCCAGGCGGATTAGAATGAACGCCGTGAAAGGAAGGTCAGCCATCGTCAGCATTGCGAGTGTCGCCCGGCCGCGGCGCGGGGCGTTGCACCATGCCCGCCGCAGTGTGCTTCTGCTGTTGGGGTTTTACCACATCCGGCTGCACACCGGCATCATGCGCTATGCCCGTGAAGTCGACTGGGTGTTGGACGACACCTATGTGCGCAACGGGTTGCCGCCGGTGGGGTGGCAGGGTGACGGGATTCTCACGCTGGTCGCCCACGTCAAGGACATCGAGGCGCTGCGGCAGTATCCCAGGTTGCCGCTGGTCGATTTCTCCAAGGGCTGGATTACGGATGCCACGCCTGAGGAATATCGGGCGTCCGGGATCGGCCGCCCGCGCGTGTATTATGACAACGAGCGGATTGGCCGGTTGGCGGCCGAGCACTTCCTGGAACGCGCGTTCAAGCACGTCGCCTATCTGAATTGCGGCAACTATTGGATGGAGGTCGAGCGCATGCCCAGCTTCCGCCAGACGCTGGAAGCCGCCGGTTGCAGCTACCACGAGATTCCCTACCACCAATGTTTTCCGCAGCATGCGACGGGTCCCTTGCGCAGCCATCAGCAGGCGCATGAGTGGCTGGTCAAAACCCTGCGCCAACTCCCCAAACCGCTGGGCATCGCCGCCAGCACCGACGATCTCGCCTGCCGCTTGTTGCGCGCCTGCGATGACGCGGACCTGAGCGTGCCCGAGGAGGTGGCGGTGCTCGGGTGCGACGACAACCCGACGGTCTGCGACTATGCGCTGGTGCCGCTCTCCAGCGTGGACGTGGACTGGGAGCGCATCGGCTATGAGGGGGCCGGATTGTTAGACCGGCTGATGGATGGCAAGCGCGCGCCGCACGCGCCGATCCTGATTCCGCCCAAAGGGGTGGTGACCCGCCTCAGCACCCACGTCCTGGCGGTGCCCGACGTGGCAATCGCGCGGGCGGTGCGCTTCATTTGGGAACATTACCCGGACGCCATCGGCACGCCCGAAGTCGCCGCCGCCGCCGGCCTGAGCCGGCGCACGCTGGAACGCGGCTTCCTCAAGTACCTCGGCCAGAGCGTGAATCATGAAATCACCCAGGTGCGCGTCGAGCGGGCCAAGCAAATGCTGTTAGGAACCAAGCTCAGAGCGCATGAGGTGGCGCTGCAGTGCGGCTTCAGCGACGTCGTCCATCTCTCAAAAGCCTTTCACCGGCTCACCGGCATCCGCCCCAGTCGATTCCGCCGTCAGCAGCAAGGGCACACTCCATGAGCATGAGCGGGGACTTGCATTGTCGCAGCAGTGCCACCACAAGCATGGAGCGGGACTTGCCAACGGAGCCGTATTATACAAAAGCGGTAGATGGCAGCCCGGAAACGACCGGCTCACGAGTAGAAAGCGAGGAGCAAGGAGGCCGCGCTCATGAGCAAGGCCAGCACGGAGAGGATGCAGGCGAGACGGATGCGCGAGCGCTGGGATTCATATACCTGAGCTTGGGCACGGAGTTCCTGCGCAGTGGCCTGCAATTGCTCCATGGCATCGGCCAGCACCGCGCCTAAGCGCAGCATGTCTTCCTCGCGCTTGGCACGCTCGGGGGCAGTTATCAGGTCGCGCTGCCGGTCCTTGCGTTCGCCTAGCAAACCGGCCAAGCCGCTGGAGGCGTTGATCAGAGGGGGGAGCGCCTTGAGGATGGAACTGAGTCGGCTGACCATAAGCACTGGGTGGGTTGTCTATCTATCAAGCACCGCGCATCAGGGAGATTTCGGCCAGCGAGATCATGGCTTTGATCAAAATATCTCGCGGAGTGGTTTTCAGATCGGCGACGGGCACGGCACGCTCAAGAGTGAATTTGCCCGAACGGGTGCGGCGCAAAGCACTGAGATGACCGAGGGTGCCGAGGCGCTCGCCCAGGTCGTGGGCATAGGTGCGCACGTAGAAACCCTTGGAGCAATTCACCGTGAAGTCGATTTCCGGCATGGCCACGCGGGTCACTTCATACGAGGTGATATGTACCGGGCGGGGCTCGCGTTCGATCACCTGGCCCTTGCGGGCGAGTTTGTAGAGCGGCACACCGTCCTTTTTGATAGCCGAAACCATGGGCGGAATTTGCTCGAATGGGCCGACGAACGTATCGAAGGCGGCATGAATTTGTTCGGTGGTTAGATCCGGCACCGGTTTGGTATCCAGCACATCGCCCTGGCGGTCCTGGGTACTGGTGCTGGTGCCCAAGGTGATGGTCCCTTGGTATTGCTTGTCCTCACTCATGAGCAAATCCTGGATTTTGGTGGCGCGTCCGATGACCAACATCAGCAAGCCGGTAGCCATCGGATCAAGTGTGCCGCAATGGCCGATTTTCTTCGTGTTGAGGGCGCGCCGGGCAATGGCCACCACGTCGTGGGAGGTCATATCGGGGGCTTTGTCGATCAAAAGGACGCCGCTTGGGCCGTCTTGTTCTATGGGGTTGGGTCGCATAAGGATAAGAAAAGGAAAGCACTAAATTCTAAGCAGGAAATTCCAAACGAAGAGACGAAGGGGAAGGGGAATTGTGCCGGTTCTTGATTTGTTTAGAATTTAAGAATCAGTGATTTTTGTTAGGTAGCCGCATTCACCTCATTGATGCGCAGCTGGATGGCGGCGAGCACGCGGGGTTTGGCGGCATCGAGGGGCTCGTGCATGCGGATGCCGGCGGCTAACGAATGGCCACCGCCGCCGAATTGAGCGGCGATTTGGCAGACATCGTAGCGGCGGTCTTTGGAGCGCATCGAGACACGGCTGGTGGCATCGGGCAATTCCTCAAAAAACACGGCCACCTGGACGCCACGGATAGCGCGAATCACGTCGATGAGCCCCTCGCTATCGGCGGCGCTGAGGGTCAGCTCATTGCGAACGGACTCACGCAATGACCAATGGGCGAGCACGCCGTCGGGCGAACGCTCAAGTGTGTTGAGCAGGGCACGCAACAATTCGAGGCGGCGGTACGGATGGTTATCGTAGGTATTGGAATTGAGCGTGCCCACATCCAGACCCCGGCGGATCAGGTCGGCCGCCATGTCATAGGTTTTGGCGGTAGTGGACGGGTATTGAAATGAGCCCGTATCAGTGGACACCGCCACGTAGAGGGCGTCGCGGGACTCGTCGGGCAACGGCAGGCCGAGGGCTAGGATAAGTTCGTAGAGGATTTCGCCGGTGGCCGGGCTGGTGGCGTCGATTAGATTCAGATCGGCGTAATGGGGGTTGGATATGTGGTGGTCGATGTTGAGCCACAATTTCACCTTGGACACTGCATGCAGGCATCCCTCACCAAGCCGCGGACGGGTCGCCGTGTCCAACGCTATGACCACCTCCGCATCCACCGGCTCGGTCGGCGGACGCTCAATACGCTCCGAACCTCGCAAAAATGCCAGGCTTTCCGGCAGCCCGTCCTCATTGAACAGACGCACGCTTTTACCTGCCGCCATCAAGGCAAAACCAAGGCCCAGTAGCGAGCCGATGGCGTCGCCGTCCGGCCGGACGTGGCTGAGCAGCACAAACGACTGGTGGCGGCTCAGCACATCGCCGATTTGGGCGAAGCTGGCGGATTTTGGGGATTCGCTCATGAGGTGGAACCGCAGCGCGGGGCGCGGATTGTCTCCGGCGGGGCGACGGACGCAAGCAAAAACCACAGCGGGGAAAACGTGCTGCCAGGGAATCCGCGGCAAATCCGGACAAACTACCGTTGCTACGATCAAGTCCTGGCGGGGTTCGCCTGCCGAACCTCCACGGCCCCTGACAGCGGCGGGAGTAAACACACGCGGTGGTGGAAACGCAACACCTTTTTAGCATCACAGACGGACCGCCGGAATTTCCAAGCGTATGAGTTTGGTGAGGTCTTCTGTTCGGATCGAGCGCTCTCGATCCCGGCTGACCCGTGTCCGGCGCATCCGCTTCCTCGTCGATACCCGCAATCTCGGCGAGCAGGCCGAGCAGGAGGTTCTCGCCCACACCTCGTCCGACGACAACCGCAAGTTCACCGAGCTTTACACCGTCCAGCGCCTCAACTCCTGCCACGTCCCCAAGGATGCCGAGGTCTGCATCTCCACCTCAGTGCACCGGTCGGAGACCGTGTGCAACATGCATCCGACTTTGACACCATGAATCCATTCTTTTCTCAGGAGCGGAGGCGGCCGATGAGGGGGAAGTAGCGGCCGCGCAGATTATTGAAAGAATCGGTGCACTCTTCATTCCGTGTATTCCGTGCATTCTGTGGTTAAAAAATATGGAAACCAACGAATTAACCGAAAAGATCATCGGTGCCGCTCACAAAGTGCTCTTCGCCCACAAGCCAAGCCTCAACGAAAACCTTGTCGCATGAAGAATTTGAACCACAGAATGCACGGAATGCACAGAGTGGGGGCTCCCGCGCCTCTCATGGGCTTTTTAGGATTTGCCGTGAAAAAACTGCTAAAAACAAACTCTTCATTCTGTGTATTCCGTGCATTCTGTGGTTAAAAAATATGGAAACCAACGAATTAACCGAA
>JBAXOP010000298.1:0-6764 GCA_037133195.1 Verrucomicrobiota bacterium
AAACCCTCGCCATCATCGCCTACCGCCAACCCATCACCAAGGCCGCCATCGAGGCGGTCCGCGGCGTCGCTTGCGATGGCATGCTCCAAAAACTCCTCGACCGCGACCTCATCCGCATCGGCGGCCGCGCCGACTTGCCCGGCCGCCCGCTGCTCTACGAAACTACCGAATTGTTCTTCGAGCATTTCGGCATCCGATCTATCGACGACTTGCCCAACTCCACCGAATTGCGTAAAGTCAAATTGCCCGAGCCCACGCCCGGCCCCGCCGACGCCGAACAGCAATTGGCCCTCAGTGCCATCGGTAGCACTTCCTCACCCCAACCCGCCTGATACCCAACCGTGAACCTAGACGATATCCGCAACCAGATAGACAGCATCGACATTGGTTTGTTGGATCTGCTGTCGCGCCGCGCCGAGCTAGTCCACCAGGTCGGACTTATCAAGAAACGTGACGGACTCCAGATCTATGCTCCGGAGCGCGAGGACGCATTATTGCGCAAACTCGTCGATATGAACCGCGGCCGCATGCCGGAACGCTCGATCCGCGCGATTTACCGCGAAATCATGTCCACCGCGCTTGCCCTCGAGGATGATTTGAAAATTGCCTATCTGGGGCCCGAGGGCACCTGGACCCATCAAGCAGCTATCAAAAAATTTGGCCACTCGGTGGACTATGCATCGCAGCCAAATTTTGCCGACGTGTTTGACCAAGTGGCACGCCGCAGGGTGGACTATGGAGTGGTGCCGATTGAAAATTCGACCGAAGGAGCTGTCTCACATACGCTCGATTTATTCGTTGATTCGCCCTTGCACATTTGCGCCCAAATCCTGTTGCGCATCGAAAACGGCCTGATCGCCTCCATCCCTCGCGAGCAAATCAAAATCCTCTATTCACATCCTCAGGTGTTCGGTCAATGCCGCTCCTGGATTCTGAAAAATTTCCCCGCTGCCGAACTCGTCGAGGTCTCATCCACCACCAAGGCCGCTCAACTCGCCCGCGACCATGCCGCCGACGGTGCCGCAGCTCTCGGCGGCGCGCTCGCCGCTGAATTGTACGGGCTGACCCTGCTGGAGGAATCCATCCAAGATAGCGCCACCAACACCACACGGTTTTGGGTCATCGGCGAGAAAACTTGCCCGTCCACCGGCAATGACCGCACCTCTATTTTGTTTGCCATCCACGACCGGCCCGGCTCACTGGTCCATGCCTTGCGGGCCTTTGATCAATTCCAGATCAACCTGAGCAAAATCGAGTCGCGACCCTCCAAGCGAAAAGACTGGGAATATATTTTCTATGTTGATTTGGCAGGTCACTGTGCCGATCCGAAAGTTGCCAATGCCTTAGCCGAACTCGGCAGCCACTGTTCGTTCATCAAACTCCTCGGCTCCTATCCTGATACCGGCGAGTGACCCCACCGGACGCCCAAGGTACTTTGAACTTGCCCGATTTCTACGCTTGCATCCAGCCGCCGGTCTGCTGAGCTTGCCGCCATGCGCGTGATGGCACTTACAGGAGGAATCGCTTCAGGAAAATCCACGGTGTGCCGCTGGCTGCGCGAGTGCCTGCCATCGGTGGTCATTTTTGATTGTGATGCAGCGGCACGGCGGATGCTCGAGGTGGATGCCGATATCATCGCCATGGTGGCGGCATCCTTCGGCCCGGGGGCGCTTGACAAGCTGGGCCGGGTGGATCGGCACTTCCTGCGTGGACGAGTATTTTCAGACGATGCGGCACGCGGCCAGCTCGAATCCATCATTCATCCCCGCGTGTTGCAAGAATGTCTTGCTTCCCTCCACCAAGCCGCTCAGAATGGCGCGACGCTTTTCGTCGCTGATATCCCGCTGTTCTTTGAAAAGGGCCTCGATTTCGGCCAGGAGCAGGTGATTGTGGTGGCTTCCTCCCGGGACACCCAGATCCAGCGACTCAAAGCACGCAGCGGTTTCGACGAATCCATGATCGAAGCCATTCTCGCTGTACAACTACCGACCTACGAGAAAATCCGGCGTGCGGATGTTGTCTTTTGGAACGAGGGTCCGCCCGTGGTTCTGAAATCCCAAATCCGTCGCTTTTCTCAATCCCATCTCATGACCCTGCCTAACGCCTCAGAATCTTCAGAATCCCCCGAATCCAGCTCTCAGCACGCCGCCGTCGTGGACTTGCCAGCAGTGCCGGTTTCCATCGATGTGAACCAATTCCGCCTCAAATCTCTCGTCGAATTACAGGCACTCGCCGAGACGATCCCTACCCGCATCGCTGGCGGTCTGGCCAAAAGCAACTTGGTTTATGAGTTGCTTTGCTATTACGCCCGTGAAGGCACCGGGTTGATCTGCGAAGGCATTCTCGAACTCTCCAAGGACTCGTTTGCTATGTTGCGCGATCCGCGTCGTAGCTTCCGTCCCAGCCAGGACGACATCCATCTGGCCACCAACTTGGTGCGCGATCATGGTTTACGCGTCGGCCAGCACATCAAAGTCCGGGCCCGCGCCCCACGCGAACGCGATAAATTTCTCATGGCCGTGGAAATTATCGAGATTGAGGGCATTGCGGCCACCGAGTACCAAGCGCCCAAAGAGTTTGACAGCCTCACGCCGCTCTTCCCCAATGAACGCATCCACCTCGAAGGCGAAGGCCCGGATTTCCTCGGCGTGCGCGTTATCGACCTCATCGCCCCCCTCGGCAAGGGCCAGCGCGGCATCATCGTCGCTCCTCCACGTGGCGGCAAAACCATTTTGCTCAAGCAAATCGCCCGCTCTATCCAGCTCAATCATCCGGAGGCGGAACTCATCATCTTATTGCTAGATGAGCGGCCCGAGGAAGTCACTGATTTCGAGGAAACCGTCGGCACCGATGTGTTTGCTTCCACCTTCGACGAAGCCCCGCGCCGACACGCCCAGGTCGCCGATTTGGTCATCGAACGCGCCAAACGCCTCGTCGAACGCGGCAAGGATGTGATTCTTCTGTTAGACAGCCTCACCCGCCTTGCACGCGGCCACAACTCCGCCATGCAAGGCGGGCCGATCGGCTCCGGCGGCGTCAGCCCGGTGGCCCTGCAAAAGAGTCGCAAGTTTTTCGCGACCGCGCGCAATGTTGAGGAAGGCGGTTCTCTAACGGTGTTGGCCACGGCGTTGATCGAGACGGAGAGCCGGATGGATGACGTTGTGTTTGAGGAGTTCAAGGGCACCGGCAATATGGAGGTGCGCCTTGATCGCGAACTGGCCGAGCGACGCGTCTTCCCCGCCATTCACATCCCTCAGTCCGGCACCCGCAACGACGACCGGCTTTACCATCCGGACGAATTCCTGCGGGTGGTGGATATCCGCAAGCAACTCGCCCAATTGCCCATCGGCGACGCCATCTCCACCTTGCTCGCCAACCTGCGCAGCACCAAAACCAACGCCGAGTTGCTCATGCGCGGCATGCGCTAGCTATACCCTGCCAGCTGGGTCAATATTCCTTTGATCCTCCACCTCACCAGGTTGGGGTATGCATCTCTGCCGTTGAAGGAGGATTATGGGCGGGAAAATTTGAAAACTATAATCTCTTCAAAATTTTCCTGCCCACAATTTTTTCAATCTGAACCCGTGCGGCTGAGGTCACGTCGAAGCCCTCTTCATCCGTTATCATCCTCGTCCGGCCCTGTTTGTCACCCGTTTGTCACCCGTTTTTGTAGTTGGCGATCCCCCCACGTTGGCGCGATATTACCTTTTCGCTTCACCAGCGGAAGCAAATCCTCAACCCAAAGAACGAAAGCAGCCAAGAGTAGAGAAGAGTTGTCGGTTGTCAGTTGTCCGTGATTGCGGATGAGTGACACGGCGCGGCAGCAGGCTCTACAAAGAACCTCTTACTATTCCCAATGCCCAATTTCATAAAAAAACACATCATCAAATACCATGAAAACATCATCCATATCTAACAATCATAACGCGAATGGGAGCTTTTGGCCCATGCGCAGTCTCTGCGGCATGGCCATCGCGGCCATCGGGCTCGGCGCCTCGATCAATTCGGCGCAAGCCGTTGACTATGTTGCCGCTACTGGCGGCGACTCCATCACAACTTACCAGGTCGGCGCAACAATCTATACCGTCCATACATTTACCGGCAGCGGCACGTTTACCGTGACTAGCGCCAGTGGCGGCACCGTCAATTATCTGGTCATTGGCGGCGGTGGCGGCGGCGGCGGCAGCACGGGCGGCGGCGGCGGCGCGGGCGGATTCCTAGAGAGCACGGCCACCGTTACGGGTGGAAACACCGCTTATACGGTTAGCGTCGGCACGGGTGGTCCCGGCGGCTCAGGCAACACGGCCTGGGGCACCGATGGTAACCCCTCAGCATTTGGGTCTTTTGCCACCGCCATCGGGGGCGGTGGTGGTGCGCCCAACGCTAATTCGGGTACGGCCAATGGACATACAGGCGGTTCCGGCGGGGGGGGCTCTTGGGTCACCAGTGCTTCGACTGGCGGTGCAGGCACAGCCGGTCAGGGCAATAAGGGCGGAGATTGCCTGGCTTGGGGCGGTCCTTATGTGGCAGGTGGTGGCGGCGGTGCGGGGGCGGTGGGTGTGGCAGGGAACAAGCAAAACCCAGGTGCCAATGGTGGCGCCGGTAAAGCAAGCACCATCACGGGCACTTCAACAACCTATGCGGGCGGCGGCGGCGGCGGGGCTTTCAATTCCCCGGGCGGCACGGGCGGCACGGGCGGCGGCGGCAACGGTGGCCGCAGCCCTGGTGGGACCACCAGCGGGAGGGCCAACACGGGCGGCGGCGGCGGTGGCCAAGGCAGCAACAATGCCGGCGCCGCAGGTTCCGGCGGTTCCGGCATCGTGATTATCTCCTACGCCAGTGGGACCAGCCCCAATCCGACCTCGACCAGTGCCACGCTGGCGGTGTCGGAGAACACGGCGACGGCGCTGACCGAAAGCGATTTCGGCTACACGGATCCCAATTCAAGCGCTCTGACCGCAGTGCAGATCACGACGCTCCCGGCGCTGGGCACCTTGAAGTTGAGCGGGACTGCCGTCACGCTCAACCAGATTGTTGCGGCGGCTGACATCCCCAACCTGACCTACCAGTCGGCGTTACCGACTTATGGGACCGGTGCTGCATACACGACGATTGGGATCAAGGTCGAGAACGGAAACAGCCTTTGGAGCGCCGCCTCGCTGATGACGGTGAATGTGACGCCAGCCATAATCGTGCAGGACCCGAGTTTCGAGACGCCAGGGGGCCAATCGGGTAATTGGGCATCGTTCAAGAACCCGCCGTGGAGTTCCGCCGGTAGCACCTACAGCCAACTTAAGGTAGGACCTGGGTTCGACGGTACATTCACCAACCTCTCCGATGGCAATTGGGTAGCGCTGATCAACAATGATGACTGTCCGATTGCCACTCCGGTCTATCAGAACTTGAGTTACAGCGTTTCAGCCGGCGATAGGCTTTCGGTGACCTTCGCATACGGGAGGGGAACCAGCGGGACTCCGGGGCAGGGGGTTGCTTATTTCGACGTCGGTGGGACCAAGTATACCCAGGGCTTCGACGCCAGTGTGTTATCCGCCGGTCAATGGGGAAGCACGACCATGACCAAAACGATCACCAATTCCGGAAATTTGACTCTCGGGTTCTATGGCAACAGTGGCCATGCCATCAATGTCTGGGTGGACAACATCAGCGATGTCAGCGTCACCGCAATGACCTACTCGGTGACTTACAACGCCAACAGCGCCTCGTCCGGCACGGTTCCGACCGACAGTAGCAGTCCTTACAGTGCGGGAGCGACCGTGACGGTGAAGAGCGATTCGGGCACGCTGGCGCGGACGGGCTACACGTTCGGGGGCTGGAACACGGCGACTGACGGGAGCGGGACGTATTACGATGCCACCGGTAGCGCGACATTCAGCATGCCCGTAAACAATGTGACGTTGTATGCGGAGTGGACGGGGACGGTGACCTACGACGCCAACAATGCGACATACGGCGCGGTGCCGACGGATGCCACGGCCTACAAGCAGAACCAGTCGGCGACAGCGGCAAGCAATTCGGGCGGCCTAGCGCGGGCGGGCTACACGTTCGTAGGCTGGAACACGGCCAATGATGGCAGCGGGACGAATTACGCGGAGGGGAGCGGTAGCATTCCGATGTCGGGCGGCAACGTGACGCTCTATGCCAAGTGGACGACCGTTCCGCCGACCATCACCCTCACGGGTACCTTGAGCGAGGTAAACACCACCTACGGCACGGCGTCCGTTTCGCCGACCAGTTTCACGGTATCCGGTGCCAACATGGTTGCCGGCATAGCGGTTACACCGCCGCCAGGTTTTGAAGTATCACAAACCCCAGGGGGTGCCAGCGGCTATGCGGGCAGCGGGACCGCCATCACCGTGGGATCCGGGGGCACAATCGACGCTACCACGGTCTATGTGCGCCTCACGGCCACGGATACGGTGGGTTCCTCGCCGTATTCGGGGAATGTCACCTGCACCAGTTCGGGTGCAGTACAAATGGATGTGGCCACGGCCTCCAGCACGGTGAGTCCGGCGGAGTTGATCATCACCGCCAATCATCAAAACAAATTCTACGACACCACGCAGACCACGCCGGTGACCGGTTCGACGGCGTTCACATCCACCGGCTTGAAGAATGGCGATACGGTCGGCACGGTGACGTTGACTTACGGAACCGGCGGATTGCTGGCGACGGATCCGGCGGGTAACACCTCCACCATCACGCCGAGCAATGCGGCAGGTGGCTCCTTCACTGCGGGCAACTAC
>JBAXOP010000299.1:0-6727 GCA_037133195.1 Verrucomicrobiota bacterium
ACATCTTCGAGTTCACCTCGCAGAAAATGCCCAAGTTCAACTCGATTTCCATCTCAGGTTATCACATGCAGGAAGCCGGTGCCACCGCTGACCTCGAAATGGCCTACACCCTCGCCGACGGCTGGGAATACCTCCGCACCGGCATCGCCGCTGGCATCGATATCGACGCCTTCGCCCCGCGCCTGTCGTTCTTCTGGGCTCAAGGGAAAAACCACTTTATGGAGGTGGCAAAAATGCGAGCCGCCCGCGTGCTGTGGGCCAAGATTGTCAAGACGTTCAACCCGAAAAATCCCAAATCCCTCGCCCTGCGCACTCACTCGCAGACGTCCGGTTGGAGCCTAACCGAACAAGATCCATTCAACAATATCTCGCGCACTTGCATCGAGGCGATGGCCGCCACCCTCGGCCACACCCAATCGCTACACACCAACGCGCTGGACGAAGCCATTGCACTGCCAACTGATTTTTCCGCACGCATCGCCCGCAACACCCAGATTTTCCTCCAGGACGAAACCTCAATCTGCCGGGTCATCGACCCTTGGGGCGGATCCTATTATCTCGAGGCGCTAACTGACGCGCTGATCCACAAGGCGTGGGCCCACATCATGGAAGCCCAACAACTCGGCGGCATGTCCAAGGCCGTCGAAGCCGGTATCCCCAAAATGCGCATCGAGGAAGCCTCCGCCCGCCGCCAGGCACGCATCGACTCCGGAGAGGAAACCATCGTCGGCGTCAACAAGTACCGCCTCGCCCAGGAAGCCCCCATCGACATCCTCGACGTGGACAACACCGCAGTGCGCCTCTCCCAAATCGAGCGACTGCAAAAACTCCGCGCCGAACGCGACGAAACCCGCTGCCAAGCCACTCTAACGGCCCTGTGCGATTGCGCCGGTGGCGGCCCGGGCAACTTGCTGGCCCTGGCTATCGAAGCCGCCCAGGCGCGTGCCTCGCTCGGTGAAATATCCGACGCCATGGAAAAGCATTTTGGCCGCTACAAAGCGGTCATCCGGACCATTTCCGGTGTCTATGGCAAGGAATTCAGCAACCAGGGAGATATGTCAGACATCACCGATCTCATCAAACAATTCGAGACGCTCGAAGGCCGCAGGCCGCGCCTCATGGTCGCCAAAATGGGCCAAGATGGCCACGACCGCGGTGCCAAGGTTGTTTCCACCGCCTACGCGGACATGGGCTTTGACGTGGACATCGGGCCGTTGTTCCAGACGCCTGAGGAAACCGCCAAGCAAGCCGTTGAAAATGACGTACATGTCGTAGCCATGAGTTCTCTGGCCGCCGGTCACAAAACCCTGCTGCCTCAACTTATCAGCGCCCTCAAGCAACTCGGCCGCGAAGATATCATGGTCGTCTGTGGCGGCGTGATCCCCGCCCAGGACTATGATTTCCTCTATCAAAACGGTGCCGCCGCCATCTTCGGCCCCGGCACCGTCATCCCAGACTCCGCCCGCAAAATCCTCAAGCTATTGCTGGAGCAACTCGCTTAGGCGCGCGCCGGTATCTTGCCCAATACGGTCAGGTTACGCATGCTTTCGTTACAGAAGGCTCCTCTCATGGGCGATCCTTCCGCACGACGACAGTAAGGTCGTCGCTCACAAGGAACGGCAAACCTGAATCCCATTGCGGATAACTCCGATGTGCCATACCTTGCGGCTGAATTGCGGATTAGGTAATAGTGCTTATTGATGAATAAGCAAATAAACCGTCATGGCTAATTATTTGCACTTACTCCCGGTGTGACATGCAGTGCTCGTCTCGCCTCTATAAATAAAAACTAGGTTTTTATCATTTTTTGATTTGACACCTTCTGCGCAGAAATTAGCGTCGGCAATGTTGAATGGATTCGCGGTGGTTCGTGAAGGCATTTGGCGCGTACTTCTGGTGCGGATAGCCGGGCGCGGATTGCGTCTTGGCCTCGGCACTGCAAGTAACCAAAACACCAAGCAACCCATCCCAAATCCAAGACACACCCGTCAGGTCATCTATAACTAACAATAAGTATATATAGCAATAACAATGATCCAGCACGCCTGGGCATCATCGGAAACATAAATCGTATAACCCTACAAACATGAAAAGAAAAAATCGACTCCATCAGACAACTCACCGAGCCCTCGCCTTGGCGCTGGGCTTGGTGACCAGCACGGCTTTCCTAACGGGAGGTGCGCGAGCCCAAACCACCATCGCCGCCGGCACCACTGTTTCCGTCACCGATCCCGCCACTTACTACAGCGGCGCGGGCAACCTGACTATCGAAGGTACTGCTACGCTCTACAACAGTCCGAGCAGCCAGAGTGCCCCGCCCACTGGCTTCGTCATCCCCAACGCTCTCATTTTCGCGGGCAACGCCGGATCGATCTTCCTGCGGTTCCAAGGCAATGACACAAAATGGAACTTTTCCGGTCCGATAAGCGCCACCGCAACCGGGAATCAAATCATAGATATCACCACGGGTGCCGGTGGCAACGGCGACCGTGAGGATGTCCAATTCTCGACGGCCATACCAGATGGCAGTGCTGGCAACATCGGGTTTCACGTCAATTTCAACACCCAATCGGGTGCCAATAGTTATGTTAACTTGAGTGCTGCCAATACCTTCACCGGGCCAATCACCCTGGTGAAAGGCAACAACGTACAAACCGGCTATCTGGTGATCGGCGGCGAACGGTATATGAAAGCCTTTGATTCGACGCTCTATACGGTTCCCGGGACGGGAAGTTTGGGCGGCGGCACTTATTCGGGAAATATCGATCTCGGCACCCAGACCGCTCTGGATTTCAACACTTCCGCTAACCAAACCCTGTCCGGCGTGATCTCCGGCGCGGGTACTGTGGTCAAGGAAATCGCTGGCAGCACGCTGACACTCGCAGGCCTCAACACCTACACCGGCGACACCACCGTCTCAGCCGGTACGTTGGCGCTCGCTAGCAGCGGCGCAATGTCGTTCCACCTCACGGACACCACGAACAACAAAATCACCGGTGCGGGAACTGCCACGTTGGATGGCACTTTCACCATCGACACCTCGGCGGTGACCGTGGTTAAAGGCTCCTGGACGCTGGTGAATACCACCACCAAGACCTATGGCGGCACCTTTGGCTTAAGCGGCTTCACCGGTCCAGTGGGCACTGTTTACAAGAAATTGGATGGAGATAAAATCTGGACCTACGACACTTCCACCAGCGTGCTGAGTCTGACCACCAGCGCATTGATTACGTCATTGACCTATAATGGCTTTGCCGGCGTCATTGACCAAAGCGCATGGACGATTTACCTACCCGTGGCTTACGGAACGGATTTGACGACAGTCGCACCGACCTTCACGCTGACAAGCGGAACATGCACTCGCACCAGCGGTGCCGTGCCGTCTCCGTCCTTCTCACCCAGCAACACCCAACTCCACTACATCGTCACAGACGGAGATTTTGTTCACGACTATACCGTGACAGCAATCCTTCTCCCGGCCTCGCCGGGTGGCGTGGGCAGTGGCTTGATGGTGTGGCTCGAAGGCAATGGGGTGAATCCCGCCGATCCCGGCGAGGTGCGGGTGTCCGGTTCTAACAATTATGTCAAGAGTTGGTTCGATTCGAGTGGTCACGGCCACAATGCCACGAACAGTACCCAGGGCGACCAACCGGAGCTTATCGCCGGCGCTTTGAACGGCAAATCCGTGCTCCGCTTCACGCAGCGCGACGATAACAGTGGTTCCAAGTTGTATCTCGGTGATCTGAGTGCGCAATTTTCGATACCTCCCAGCCCCGCAGTAGTCAATAGCGGCACGGGCGGGGCCAGCCTCAACGGGACGTTTATTGACTCTCCAATCCGCGGTGTTGCGGGTGCTTTGGCTGGCAACAGCAACACGGCGACAGTTTTCAATGGGACCACCCAATATGTTGACATTCCCTACGATGCACAACTCAACACCACGATTTTCTCAGCGGAAATCTGGGCGAATCCAGCCACGTTGGACCAACCGTCGGGCACGGCGGCCGTCATGTCCAGTGGGCAACCGGCTGCAAGCAATCGCACCGGGTGGGTACTTTACCTGAATGGAAATCTGTGGAGTTTCCGCCCCTTTGTTAACAATGGCGGTACGACGATCAATGGGTCTGCTACTGGCATCAACAGCGCCGCCCTTACGGCCGTCGCGGGAGCATGGCATCATCTGGTAGTGGTGAACGACGGAACGAATTGCATTCTTTACGTCAACGGAGTCGCCGCCGCCAGCGCCGCCTCAACCACCTACGTGGCGGCCACCAGCGGTGGAACCACCATCGGCAAACGTTATAGCTCGGCGAACCATTTCGATGGTACGCTCGACGAGGCAGCGTTCTACACAACGGCGCTGAGTCCTGCGGATGTTTTGGCTCACTATAACAATGGTTTGAATGCAAGCCGCACCACGCCCTACCAAACATTGGTGGGCAGCAACAGTCCCGTCGGCTATTATCGGCTGGACGAAGGTGCCACTCCAACGACCACAGCGACTATCTACGCCGTCGGGACACTTAACAACGACTTGCAATACAGTCTGTTAGGCAACAGTGCAGGCAACAACGAGCGTTGGGTGGGTGGGCTCACCAGTGAAGTGACGCCGGGCGCGTTCCGGGGCAGCAGGGCAACCTTAACAGGTGTGTACTCCCAAATGCCGCATATTGGGTCGCATATCTTCACGTACGAAAGCAGTACCGCAGCCTTCAATTTCCTGCTGGACGGTTCGCTCATCGGCACGACCACGGGCGATTACAACAGCGGCAGCGGGGTGAATTGGATCATCGGCGACAACGCCTGCAACAACGGTGCACAATTCGACGGCGACATCGCCGAGTTGCTCATTTACAACCGGGCTTTGACCACACAAGAAGCCGCGCAAGTGGGTGGCTACCTGACAAATAAATATGGTCTGAGCACGGCGTATCCCAGCAACACCACATACAGCATGTGGGCGGCCAGATATCCGGCGCTCAATCTAACGAATTCTGCGGCATCGCTGGGCGGTGACCTGAGCAACTTTGCACTATATGCATTTGGCTTGGATCCTAGCAATAGCACGTCGCGCAATCCGATCAGCCAGCCATTGACCACTGGTGGCCACTTCAAATACACACAACTCGCCAATACCGGGCTGACCTACACGGTGTGGACGTCCACGGATCTGGCGATTTGGACGCAAGATACTGGAGCGGTGCAGACGCCGGGCACGACGGTCAACGAAGTCACCCCGGTGGATGTGCAACTCACGGCCACGGCGAGCGGCGGCAAGTTGTTTGTACGCGTAGCAGCGCAATGAGATGAGCTGACATAAGTACACTGACAATCCCTGAATGAATTAACGGCAAGGCCGGGAGTCGCAAGGCTCCCGGCCTTTTGTGTTGGCGGGCATCGCTGGCGGGGGACGAGAACGAGCTGTAGGATCAAGAGGCTATCCTAGGCAAGTTAAGCGGCAGAGTTCCACCCGGGAGAATCGTTTACGCGGAGGCATACTCGGCTTCAATCCCCGAATATGTCAATGGCTAGGAGTCCGGGCTGGCGTCGCTTGACACCCGCAGCCGCGCCGTACTAAAACACACCCATGACGCCACACATCCGCCGATTTCTCGCAATCCTTATTTTTTTGTTAGGTCACTGTACGCCGCCCCTCCTAGCGGCACCCGGGGAGCACGATTTTGCGGTTTGGGAAAAAGAGATGAGCGCGTTTGAGCGTGCAGATGAGGTGAAGCGACCGCCGCAAGGCGCGGTGTTGTTCATCGGTTCCTCGACGATCCGGATGTGGGCGAGCCTGGCGCAAGACTTTGCGTCGGTGCCGGTGATCAACCGGGGTTTTGGCGGTTCTGAGATTATGGATGCCACCCATTTTGCGCCGCGGGTCATTTTCCCGTATGCGCCGCGTGCCATCTATCTGCGAGCCGGTGGCAACGACTTATGGCGCGGTCGCGAGGTTGAGGCGGTGTTCGCGGACTTCAAGGACTTTGTTGGCAGCGTCCACGCCAAGCTGCCCGCCACCGATATTATCTTCATCTCCCTGAGCCCAAGCCCATCGCGCTGGCAGCAAAAAGACCGCGAACGGGCACTCAACCAACTCATCGCCACCTTCATCCAAGGCAAGCCCCATCTGCGCTACATCGAGACGTTCGACCTACCGCTCGGCCCTGATGGCCAACCGCGCCCCGAGTTGTTTCTCGCCGACAAACTCCACTTCAACGTGGAGGGGTACAAATTGTTAGCTGCCAAGGTCCGCCCGGATCTGTCGCGCTGAGGAGGCGTGATCGATGGAGAACTCTTCGGAGCGCTGGCTTTAGCCGGCGGTCCATGAGAGGGCAATGGGCAAGTGCTGTGGCTCTCACGCATTGGCGTATCATGGGCATGCCGGCTCAAGCCGGCGCTCCATGAAGAAGCGCACCATGAAGAGGGGAGCCCCTCTTGATGAGAGCACTGGTTACTCGGCGGCGATGCGCACCGCGAGGGTGAGATCTGGGGTGGCGGGCGCGGTGATGGAGAGGATTCGTTTGTTAGGATTGGCTTTCTCGGCGCTGCTAGGCGCGGTCGCATCGGCAATTTGCCATATCAGGGCGGGATTGGAGCAAGTGAGGACGAGCCGGTGGCCATTTTTTTGCAATGTGGCGACAGCGCCGGCGATACTCACATGGGCGTCGGTGACGGCTTGCCAGCGGACAGGGCCGCAGGGAGCGAGGAGATGATCGGTGAGTGTGAG
>JBAXOP010000300.1:0-6705 GCA_037133195.1 Verrucomicrobiota bacterium
GATGGGGATTCGGGAGCCGGCGGGGGGGGTGCGGTTTTCGTAGGAAGCCATGAGGGTATGTGTGTGTCGCGCGCCGCCACTACAGCAAATACGACCCTCAAGCGTCAAATCAAAAGCGCCGCACGCCAAAATTGTCACAGAGCGGCGGCGTTGCCAGGAGTGTCTGGAGCGGGAGGCGGGAGGCGGGAGGCGGGAGGGCCATGGTGAGCCAATGCGTGAAGGCGTGGCGGTTGGCCATGGGCACCTTATGGTCCGTGGCGGTCGGAGGTCACCTATCCTTGAGGAGATTCGGCGGATCGCCCATGTTTCTTACCAAGTGACTCTGGCTCTTTCATCCATAAATCAAAAATCAAAATTGCCAGCAGGGTGTTGGACCTGACCAAGCCCGATACCCGCAAATCCGCTTGTGAATAACTTGTCGAAAACCCAGACGACATAGAATCTAGCGCAGAGGTTACCCGATTCAGACAGCGGCAAACCACCTGCGTCGCCAGAACTTTCCCCGCAGTTTCAAGAGTTGATTTCAAACAGTTGTTCGCACCCGCCACCCGGCTTGCTTCCGCTCAGGATAATTCAATTCATTTATAATAAACGAGTTATGAAGTATAATTCTTGTTACCCCAAGGAGTTCACAAGTTATTCACAGGTTATGGCAAGCCGCTGAGAATATGCCTGGAGCGGGGCGAATACGAAATTATTGCGCGGCAAATTATGCTGAAGTGCAGGGTCGAGGAGGCCAAATGCGCTTGTGAATAACTTGTGGAAAGTTCAAAACGGATGGATACGAGGCTTGCTATTGCAGGATAGTTGATGGCACATTGCGCGCACCCCCCCCGATGCCAGACTTGGAAATTTGCGAAATCAACCTGCTCCGCGGTCCCAACGTGTGGGCCAATTATCCGGTGCTTGAGGCCTGGGTGGATCTGGGGAGTTTGAACGATGCCTCGTCGGACGAGGTGCCGGGGTTCAATGAGCGGCTCAAATCCTGGCTGCCCGGCTTGATCGAGCATCGCTGCAGTGTGGGGGAACGCGGCGGATTTTTCCAACGCTTGGATCGCGGGACCTATCCGGCGCACGTCCTCGAACACGTGACTCTTGAGCTGCAAACCATGGCCGGTCATCACCTTGGCTTTGGCAAAGCACGCGCCACCCCGGTGGCGGGGATTTACAAGGTGGTGCTGCGCTATCTGGATGAGGTTCTCGTGGTGGCGTGCTTGCGCTGTGCTCGCGAGTTGTTGCTGGCGGCCTATCGAGGCGAAGAGTTTGATGTAGCGGTCGAGGTGGCGCGGTTGCGGGCCATCGCATTACGCGTTGCGCTGGGGCCCAGCACCATGGCCATCGTCAATGCGGCGCGGGACCGCGGAATTCCCTGGCGGCGTATCCGTGAGGACATCAGTTTGGTGCAATTGGGCCATGGGGCGCAGCAACGCCGGGTGTGGACGGCGGAAACGGATCGCTCCGGCGCCATTTCCGAATACATCGCCCATGACAAGGATCTAACGCGCATGCTGTTGCGCCAGGCCGGGGTGCCAGTGCCGCTGGGCCGCAAGGTCGATGATCCTGATGATGCGTGGGATGCGGCGGAGTCCATAGACATTCCGGTGGTGGTCAAACCGCTCGACGCCAATCATGGCCGCGGCGTGTTCATTAATTTGATCAGTGAAACACAGGTGCGCAATTCCTTCGGTTATGCGCTGGAGGAAGGCGGCGGGGTGGTCGTCGAGAAATTTGTGCCCGGCACTGATCACCGGCTGTTGGTGGTGGGCAGCCGGATGATTGCCGCGAGTAAGGGGTATCCGGCGGTGGTCGTCGGCGATGGTTGCCACACGATCCGCAAGTTGGTCATTTCCCAACTCCATACCAGTGTGCAAACCGGCCGACCGGATGAATGCCCGTGGAGCAAAATCGACGACGCCGATTGGGAAACCGCGGTGTTGCTAGATCTGGAGGATCAGGGATTTTCGTTGGATTCGGTGCCACGTGACGGCGAGCGGGTGATGGTGGCACGCTTTTCCACATGGTGTATAGACGTCACCGATGAGGTGCATCCGAGCATCCGTGCCCATGCGGTCACTGCGGCAAGTGTGGCCGGCTTGGATATCTGCGGGGTGGACGTGGTGTGCCGGGATATCAGCGTCCCCTTGGAAAAACAAGAGGGCGCGATTGTCGAACTCAACGCCAGCCCGAATTTGCTGATGTTCCTCCAACCCGCTATGGGTGCGGTGCGTCCGGTCGGCGAGGCCATCATTGACATGCTCTTTCCCGACGGTCGCGATGGCCGTATCCCCACCATCGGCGTTACCGGCACGCTCGGCAAAACCACCGCTATCCGGTTGTTGGCCCGCCTCCTACAGGCGGATGGCCTCTGCGTGAGCGTCGCTTCCAGTGACGGTATCCGCATCGGCCAACGGGTATCGCAAGCCGGGGATGGCGACCGGCTAGCGGGTTCCCACGGCATTCTGCTGCATCCGTGGACGCAAGTGGCGATATGCGAGGCCGGTGCGGAGCATGTCCTGAGCGACGGTCTTGGATTTGATAGGGTTTCGGTCGGGGTGGTGCTCAATGTTGGTGTCACCCATCTAGGCCACGCTCACATTGAGACACTCGATGAGATGGGAGTTGCCAAACGCTGCATTGTGGATGTGGTGTTACCGACCGGCACCGCGGTGCTGAATGCCGATGACCCGTTGGTGGCGGCCATGGCTGACAAGTGCAAAGGCACGGTGATGTTTTTCACTTGTGATACTAACAATCCGATCGCCGCCGCTCATCGTATAGCAGGCGGGCGGGTGGTTTGGCTGCAAGACGGGGAGATATATCTATCTGAAGGGACTGCGGCACGGGCGTTGTACCCGCTGGCGGATGTGGATATGCCGGAGGGTGGGGAGCGCCACGCCGTGCCTATTCTCGCCGCGGTGGCGGCAGCCTGGGCCCACGGCTTGCCGGAAGGGTGCATCGCCGAGGGACTCGGTGGGTTGCAGTCTTTGAAAACCCAAAATTAACAGTACCCGCCATGATTCGTTTTCTGCATACCCGCATTCGTGTTAGAGATATGGACCGCTCGATCGCTTTTTACAAATCCCTGGGATATGTGGAGGGCGAGCGCAAGGGCTCACCACAAGGCAACAGCCTGGTATTTCTCGAATTGCCGGGCAACGAGGTGTTTCTGGAACTATGTCATTCGCCCGACTATTCCGCCACCTGCCCTGAAGACCTCATGCACACCTGCCTCGGCGTGCCGGACATCGTCGCGTATTGCGCCATGCTGGAAGCCTCCGGCATTGATATCTGGCCCGACGGTTGGCGCGAAAAATTCACCGGCGGAGGCCGCAAGATGGCGTTTGTCACCGATCCGGATGGCTATGAGGTGGAGATTCTGCAACGCTAACAAGGGTGGCTCTTTGGGCTTTAGCCGCTGTGGCACGCAGTAGCCAAGCCCGGGCACATCTCGGGGTTTCTGAGTTTGGAGGGAAATATCCCGTAACCCGGAGAGCGTATCTCGATCACGGTGAACTGACTCGATAGAAGCGCCGGTCTCCGCTGATGGCTTGTGGGTCGGAAAACTGGAACTGTCCAGCGGAAGTCTCTGTCACCGAACCTAGAATGCTCCAATTGATGAGGTCGGTTGAGACATGCGCAGTGAAAGTCGTGCCAGGGATGCCTGCGAAGGTGGCACTGAATACGTTGCCTGTCACAATCGGATGCAAGATGGGAAGTGCGAGGGGTATATCCCCCGTGGCGGCAATTATCGCCAAGCTGTGGCTGCCTCCACTGTCAATTTGCACAAAGTGCTCAAGGGGAGCGAGTGAAGCTGCATTCACGGCAACTGGCAGATAGCGAGTTACGGTGGAATTGTCACCCAACTGACCCCATGTATTCAATCCCCACGCGGCGATGCTGCCGTCGGAGCATAGAGTCAAGTTGCTGTCTGCAAAGCGTTCACCCGCCGAAATGGCGGTCACGAATTTCCCGTTGATAGCCGAGTTCTTGCCGTCATAGACAATGACCGGGATGAGGCTATTGTTGCTGGTGGTGTCGCCAAGTTCACCGGAAAGGTTACACCCCCATGCTGCCACTGTGCCGTCTGAACAAAGGGCCAAGCTATGGAAACCACCCGCCGAGATCGCCACTATTGTTTTGCCATGGAGCGCGGAGTCCACGCCGGTGTTAACTGCCACGGGCAGCAGTCGTGTGGTGGTGGAGGCGTCGCCCAGCTGACCATATGAATTATCACCCCACGCCACCAAGGTGCCGTCCGAGCAGAGAGCGAGGCTAAACCTGTCGCCTGCTGAGATGGCTGTGACACTCTTACCGTGAAGAGCCGAATTTATCCCTGAATCGACCGCGACTGGAACCCAACTGTCATTCATGGAATTGTTTCCAAGCTCGCCGGAATAATGATTGCAGCCCCAAGAGGCAACGGTGCCATCCGAACATAATGCCAAGCTGAATTCTCCACCGGCCGAGACTGTCACCACCGTTTTTCCGTAGAGGGCGGACACGCCCATATCCGTGTTGACCGAGACCGGCACCGAGTTGTTATTTTGGGTATTGTCTCCCAGTTCACCCCAGGGATTGTCCCCCCAAGTGACTACGGAGCCATCGTCGCAGAGAGCCATGGCATGAGCTCGCATTGAGACGGCCACCACGCGCTTTCCGACCAGTGCTGACCCCGGGCCTGAATAGACCGCAATGGGCACGAGACTCTTTGCGTTGTAATGATAGTCGCCGAGACCACTGCCGATGTTGTTGCCTAGCTGGTCAAAACTATTGTCCCCCCATGTGGCGACGGTTCCATCCGAACAGAGGGCGATGCTGTTAGATGAGCTTGCGGAAATCGCGAGCACCGTCTTGCCGGCGAGCACGCCGGAGGTCGTTACGAGTACTGGCGTAAGTCGCTGAGTGTCGTTGGTGCCGTCGCCGAGTTGCCCGTCGGTATTGTAGCCCCATGCAGCAAGCTGGGTGTTAGCCCAAGCGAGTACGAGATCATTGCCATTGCCGCCGTAGTAGTTGGCCACATAGTTATAACTCACGCCGGCATAAGTCAGAACCACTTCCTGACCTTGATTCAAATTGTCGAAAGTACCGTTGATGAAGGTAATAGCGGTGTTTTTCACTACCATCAATTGCTCACCAGGAACCGGCGTGTGACCCAGTGAGAAATTCACAGTATTGCCTGTGGCAGTGAATCCGCGAGTTGTTATAGGGACAACAGAGCTTGATGTGTAAGCGACGTTGAGCAAGTGGCCAGGTAGGGTTACTTCACCGCTGGTCGCAGTTCCTTGGATACGGAAGGTATATGGATTCAAAGCACTGTCATTGGCGATGCTTACCGTCGCCTCGCGCGTGCCGACATTCTGAGGGGAAAACGCAATTTGAAAGGTGGTGGAGCCGTTGGTGGCGGCGACCGATGTGGCGGGTGTTTGTGTTACGGTGAAATCCGCCGCCTGCGCGCCGCTAATCACCACTGTCGGCGTACCCGTAAGAGATAAGTTCGCCGTGCCCGTATTCAATACGCTAAAGGTCCTCAT
This sequence comes from Verrucomicrobiota bacterium, assembly GCA_037133195.1. GTDB lineage: Bacteria > Verrucomicrobiota > Verrucomicrobiia > Verrucomicrobiales > Akkermansiaceae > Luteolibacter. Next base: position 5,532 of record JBAXOP010000300.1, read on the forward strand.
CACAGGACTCTCTCCTAGTGCAATTGTGCCAAATTCTGTGCCGTCCGCTGCTTGAGGCGAGTTGTTGCCATTGATGGTCAATCCATTGCCGGTGATGCTCATCAAGGGAGTCGGCAGAACCTCGACGACGGCAAGGGTATGCGCCGCGCCGGGGCCCGCACCCATTGTGCTGAACTGCTCGCCGGGAAGCAGCGATGTCATGTTTACGGCGACTGGCACAATGCGATCCGTTGTCGAATTGTCACCGATTTGGCCGAGGGAGTTCCATCCCCAAGCCGCCATGCTGCCATCAGAGCACAGAGCCAAGCAGTGGGTGTTTCCGCTGGCTAGAGCTGTCACTATTTTGCCGCTCAGAGCGGACACTCCCGCAGTCGTGTCCACTGCCACGGGTGCAAAGCGGTTGTAAGGTGAGTTATCACCGAGTTGTCCATAGGTATTATCTCCCCAGCTAGCAACCGTGCCATCCCAGCTCAGGGCCAGACTGTGCCCGCTGCCAGCGGCGATGGCTCTGATTGATTTGCCAAACAATGCAGACACCCCGGATGTCATATTGACCGCCACTGGCACGGAGCTTGAACTCATATTCATGTCATTGACACCCAGTTCTCCAGAGGCGTTGTCGCCCCATGACGCCACTGTCCCATCGGAACAAAGCACGAGGTTGTGGCCGCTGCCCGCCGCGATGGAGGTGAAGATTTTTCCGGCCAATACACCAGCCCGGCTGACCTGGACCGGGGCGAGGCGCTGGGTGGTAGAATTGTCTCCGATCTGTCCCCATATATTGAACCCCCATGCAACCAATGTGCCATCAGTGCATAGCGCCAGATTGTGGGCACTACCTGAGGAAATGGCTTTCACAGTTTTGCCCGACAACGAGCCTGCCGTGCTGACTGCTACGGGGACTGAACTATTGCCTGTCGTGCCGTTGCCAAGTTGCCCGTTATTGTTTCTTCCCCATGCTGCGACGGTGCCGTCTGAACACAAAGCCAGACAAAATGCGCCGCCGGCTGAGATGGCGGTGACGGTTTTTCCATAGATTGCGGATCCGGCATTCGAGTTGACTGCGATAGGGACAAGACTGGGGGCTGTGGAATTGTTGCCGAGTTGACCATAGGTGTTTTGGCCCCAAGCCGCCAGCGTTCCGTCTGAGCAAAGCGCAAGGCTGAAGCCGGGC
>JBAXOP010000301.1:0-6633 GCA_037133195.1 Verrucomicrobiota bacterium
TAACCCCTTTGCCCTTGATGAACTTGGGAGATGTTGTTGCGCTATAGGTGCCGGCGGGTTGGAGCTTCCCATCGAGAGTGAGCTTGCCGAGGTGCATCTCACCCGTGAAGTTCAGCTCCAGCATCGCACCGTCAGCCACCGTGACTTCCGTCTTATCACCGAGACTCTGTGCATTCGTTAATGCCAGCGTGCCCTGCTTCACCGTCGTCTGTCCGGTATAGGTGTTTACGCCGGAAAGCGTCCAAGCGCCGCTACCGGATTTGGTCAGCGAGGTCGTTGCCTTGCCCTTGCGATCATAAACGTTGTCGATGTTGAAGGCGAGTTCGCCGGTGCCCGCACTGGAGCCAGCTAGGACAATGGTTTTATTTTCCCCAAAGCCGGACATCACGAAGGCGCTGGTTAGTTTGAGCAAGCCGCTGCCGGATTGATCCAAGGTGATGGTGTCGTTACCGCCGGGCAGGTTGAGGTTGCGGTCGGTGGTCTCGCCCTTGCCGGTATAGACCAGGGTGCTGCCGCCACTGATCATGATCTCGGCATCGGCGTCGGTTTTCGGCGCACCCAGACTACTGTTAGCTTTACCCTTCACCACGCTGTTGAATGAATCGATGCTCAGGGTGCCGCCAGTGATGATGGTCTGACCACTGTGGGTGTTGGCACCTGATAGTTTCAAGGTTCCCGCGCCGCATTTCTTGAGCGACACGCTGCCGCCGCCCGGACCTTTAGAATCCGTAATCGTGCTGGAAAGTTCCTGCACCGTCGTGGCCTTGGTCGTATCCAGGCCGAAGGTGGCACCGGCCATCAGGCCGTTGTGATTGACGCCGGTGGTGATGTTTTTGAGCAGGGTGCCGGCCTGTTCCGCGGTGAACTCCCCTGCCCCGCCGACATGCAACCGGAGTTCTCCCGCCGCTCCATTGACGATGATATTCGCCGGGGTCCAGCGTGCGGGTTCATTGTTATAGAGCGACGACATGACCTCCATGAGTCCCATTTCGATCTTGGTGACTCCCGTATAGGTATTACGCCCAGAAAGTTTGACCGACCCGCACTTGATTCCATGGTCAACGCGCTGCCCGGTCATCGTGAAGCCGCCAGGCCCGCTGATGCCTTCTTTCTTGTTATCGAACTCCAGGAATTCGATCGAATTGACGATGGTATTTCCGAGCAGCTTCACGGGGCCGCTCCAGATGCCTCTGCCGCCGGTAAAGACGGAGCCACCGTTGGCGGTGAGTGAATTCATCACGGGGGTTCCGCCGATGCCGACCGCCCCCTGATTGTCAACCTTTACAGGTCCCGCGCCCAGCCCCTGGCTGGAGAAAGAGACAGTGCCGTCATTGATGATCGTGCCGCCGCTAAAGCTGTTAGTTGCATTGCTGATGATGACCATGTGCGTGCCGTTCTTGATCAAGGCGCCGGTGCCTGAGATGGCCCCCTGCAGGATCACGCGGGTGTCATCGGTTTTGATCCCATCGAAGGTGAGATCCGCATCGAGCCTGATCGGCGCGTTCACCGTGACGATCGCCCGGTTCTGGCTGTTCATGTAAGGCAAGGCGCCATAAACCTTGCTCTTGGCGAACACCAGAGGACCTTTGGAGGCAAGGGTCAGGAATGCAGTGCCGAAGTTGAGCTGATTGAGAACGAAATCTCTGTCACTTTCCCGCGTCACCGCGTATTTGCCCGGTGTATAGAAATCAAGGATTGTGTCCGAAGAACCGCTGGCGGCAGGCGCAGCAGGCGCACCAAGATTATCTTTCCATTGCGCGGCGTCATCGAAGCCTCCGGGATTGCTAGACGTCCAGGTGAATTGCATGGGCGCTACGGTCGGCAGCGCCTGCACGGTATAGTCACGGGTGGAGCCATCCTGGGCCGTGACTGCATAGGTTTGCGGCGTGGTGAAGTCCCGCACCGTGCCGGATGGCGGCATCGCCTTGGCAAAGCGCCCCAGCTCAAATACCGGAGCGAGCGCCTTCACGTTGGCGGACGCGGGAACATGGAGGGTAATCTTGGACCCGTTGATGGCGCCAGATACCGAACCCGGCAGGTTCAGACGATAGAGATCTGTTATCTTCCATGGCCCGGTCAGTTCGCTTGGAAACGCATAGCCCCGGCTCGGACGCTGCCTGCGGACAAATGGCTTGTCGTCCTTGACCCGCAACTCCGGCCCGGCATTCTCAAGCTTTGGCTGGGTCGGCGGCAGTTTCGCCGCTTTCTCCGTATCGATATACTCGGCCAAGTCGCGCATGGCGATGACATGGTAGTTGTTAGCCTTGCAGTATTCGACCATGTCTTCGAACAGATCCGGAGCGGTTCCGACGCCGGCATGTTCCATATCCGGCGTACCGTGGAAAGTGAGCACCACCACCCGGCCGGCCGTGGCCTGTTGCACCGCGCTGATGAACCCCTCGATAGTCATGCCCACGCCGCCCACAGCAAACGATGGGGCGTCCAACGGATGGTCCACGGCAGGTCGATAGACGCGGCCATAGCCGCCGCGTCCGAAAGTATATCCCCAGCTGCTCAAAAGCGGATAGAACTTCGGATTCACAACATAGAACGGCCAGGCGAGCGTTGTCGGTCTGGGAATCCGGTTAGAGATCGCCTCGTCTTCCAGGGTCCAGGTATAGGCTTGGAGACCAGGTTCATCCGTATGCGACAATAGCCCATGCCCACGGGTGTGATTGCCGATCTCGAAGCCATCATCGGACAGGCCCTTGATCTGCCGCCACGTCATGTACCAGTCCTTGCGCTCGCGGAACCCATAGGCATCCGAAATATAGAACGTACCGCCAAAACCATGCTTCTTGAGGATCGGGGCGGCGATCGTCGCGTTGCTAAGGCAACTGTCGTCAAAAGTGAACACCACCGTCTTGTCCGGGATGGGTTTCTTAATGATACCGGTGGGATCATCCGCCGTCGGCGACTCCGCACGTACCCGATCTACCCCTGCAACCAGCAGCATACTTAACAACCCCATTCGTAGCCAATTTGTCATTTTTTTTCTTTGTGTGAATTATTTTCGATCAACTCATTCTGCAGTCATCAAGCGCACCGGGCCGAGCAGGCCGGATGGCAACAGCGGATCGGTGGGTTTATACGGATTCCAGGTACTCCAGGTGAGGCGATCCTTTTCCGGTAAGCCGGCATCCCGGATCAGGCGGTTGGGCCAGAGGTTGACGACTTTCACTTCGAGCGCATTGTCGCCGGCTTTCGCCGCCGCGGACACGTTCACGCGGAACGGGCGTTTCCACAGGATGCCAAGATCCTTGCCGTTGAGCTTGACTTCAGCGATGACCGCCACGCTGCCAAGATCCAGATACAAGGGCTGGTCTTTCCCTATCAGGTTAGCCGGAAGCGTAAGTGTTTTCGTATAAACGGCAGTGCCTGAGAAATACTTGATACCGGCGTCGGCGTGTTCGCTCCACGATATCAGTTTGTCCAGAGTCACTTGGGCCGGCGCTCCCCAGTTCGGCGGGAAGCGCAGATCCCACGGCCCGGCGATTTCCTGTACGGCCTTGAACTCTAGGAAATTCTTTGCATTCGGGATTTTGGCATCCGGAGTTTGCTTTTTCTCCCTGAACACCACAAACACCGACTCGGTCGGTTCCAGGTGTAAAGGCACGCGCACACTACCGTTGCTCTCGCTGAATGCCACCGTGCGCTCGATCTTCCCGGTTTCCGGCTGCCACAACTCCGGCCGCTTGCCGCCTGCGCGGAACAGGCACGCGCCGGTCACCGGATCATTCATCTTGTTGGCAACAAAATAGATGTCGGTGCCATCCGCAGTGCGCCTATGGGCAAACCTAACCCTACCTTTGAGTTCCGGCTCCATATCGAAATCGGGCGGCACCTTCATGCCAGCGAATATTTTCTCCGGGGTGCTGCCCCAAACTACCCGGCCCTTGCCTAACGCATGCTCGCCGGACCCTGACGCACCGGCGTCTTTTCCCCACAGTTCGTCGGCGAGCCGCTGGATTTCCCCATCGCATTTCGGATAGCCAATCAGGCTGGGAGACTTCAGCGGCCGCGTGCCGAGAATCGTGGCGCCGTCCTTGACCAATTCCTTGATCCGTTGCAGCACCGCCGGGGTCATGGTGTCAAAGGCAGGAACAAGGCGCTGGAAGATGGAACCACCGTACTGGCCGCCGTCGTAGCCGCCGTAAATGTCCACCGGCTGATTGTCGGCATTGTAGGACGGCAACACCAGCAGGCGATATTGTCCGCCCTCCGGCAAGGTGAGCATGCCGTTCTTGACGGTCATGCGGTTGAACAGCACTTCTGCCGCGCAACCGTCGAAGTTATATCCCGGGCGCTCCGGCCATTCGCCGCCGCGCTGCGTGTGGGGTATCGGATAGTCAATCTGTGTCGGCGAGCCTTCGGGGGCGAGGAAACAGATGTCAGCCACGAACACGCCTTGCTGGAGCAGGAACTGCGAACGCGTTAGATATTGATTCCAAGCGAGGGACATGTCCCACCAGGTCTGGGTGCGGTCGAAATGCGATCCGATGACACCGAACGTCACACCCGGCACGCGGTTAGGCCACGGCTGCATGACAAAGCGGTGGAAAACCAAGCGGTTGATGCCCTCGCTGAACGCCCAGTCGGCGGCGATTTTGAACGTAGCCGGATGGAACGTCCATCGGTCATCGCCGCTGGTGAAGGATTCCGCCGGCACGATATTCTTGCCGTAGGTATGGGCCGCCGAGGCCATGCGCGGCACCCATTCGGGCCCGAACGCGGCATTGTGCATCCAGAACTCGCCCATCGGCATGTCCGCCTGGCCGGCATAGCGATATTCATCGCACATGCCGTTGTAGGCTTCGATGCTCAACTGCATCCCGTGCTGGTGCGCCAGTTCGCGCAGCCGCCCAGCATAATTTTCCTTCATTAATTGGGCGATGACTTCGCGGAAATCCCACAGGAAACGTTCGGACACTTCGAGGCTGTCCACCACCCGGCCGGTGAGTACCGGCAAAAATGCCAACATGTCATAGCCGCAGCGCTGCTTAAATTCCTGGCGCATCAGTGGCGTCCAGTTCTGGGTGCCCACTTCCCAACTATCAATATGCGTGGCGCCAAACGTTTTCCCGGCCTCCGGGCCCACCGCGTCGATTAACTTCTGGAGAAACCCGGCAAAGTGCGCGTCCATGGCCGTCTTGCTCAGCTTGTCGGCCTCCAGGCCTTCGCCTTCGGGAGTGGTGGGACGATTCATCACGCCGGTGGGCGTGTGGCCAAAGCGCAGGATCGTCCAGTTGCCCGCCGGCACGTCCCACTGCAGGTTGCCTTTGGCATCCAGCTTGCCTGTTAGATCTATAACCTTGTCCCGTGGCACGCACAGGGCGGGGTCGATCACCGGCCAGTTGGGATTGGTCAGCACGCGCCGCGGTTGGCCGACTGAATTGTTGTAGTCTTCCAGTCCACCGAAGCTCTTGGTGGAACCGAAATGCTCGATGCGATAGCCCTTGCCATCCTCATCGCCTTTGGGCGTGGGATAGGCCAGCAAGGCGATGTCGCGGTAGTAATCCAGGTTCATGAACGGCCGCGGCACCGGGGCATCCAACTGCTTGGGCCCGGTTACCTGTAGGGCGGAGGTGACCACGCGCTGGCAGTTATTCTCGGGCGTATTCCAGGGCCCGCCGCTACCGGCCCAGCCGGCGTCATTGTTGATACTAACATCCAGGCCCAACCGCTTGGCTTCCGCGATGAGGTGCTTGAACAATTCCAGCCACAATGGGCTCATGAACCGTGCCGGACCAGGCGGCATCTGCTGGGTTCCGTCGAAAACCAGCAGACCGCCGATGCCGGCACGTTTCATCCCTTCCAAGTCAGCAGTGATCCCTTCCTTGGAGAGATTGCCATCCACGATGAAGGCATAGACCCACGGACGTGACGCCGCCGGGGGCGTGGCGAATTGCTGCGCCAACGAGTCTCCGGCTTGCGTCACGTTCGCCGTGAGCAGACCCATCAATACCGTAGTAAGGATCCGCTCACGTTTCATGGTAATTGCCTTTCATCGCCAAGGGCCTGCGACCGGCTACCGGGGGACTTCCTTCGGCGTGGGGGTTGATGGTTGATCTTTCACTGGAGGCTTGTCTGCGGGCTGGGTAGCCGGTTGGTCAGCGCCCGCTTGTTCGATTTTCCCTTTTGGATCTTCTGAGAACAGTAGCGAGATGTCCAACTTACGTAGTTCGGGGTGTTCGAAATCTACCGCAAGCGGAGGTTGCTTGCCTATTTTAAACGTTCCCGTGTGGGGACCTTCCAGCTTGAAATCGCTGTCAACAACCGGTCCAATCACATCGTCAAGGCACACGATCTCTTTGGCGGACACACTGAATGCATAGGTCGTGGAATGCCATGGCGAATGTCCCGCTGAGCTTTTCGTCGTAAATACGAGAAATTTGGCGTCTGCAGTCCATTTAACCTTGTCAGGAAGACGCCCTTCTTCGTCAAAGGCAAAATATAGCTCGCCCAACCTTGCGTCTTTTTTCCTATCTTCAAATGGGAATATCATCAGTCGCGAGTTATCGAATGAACTGTCCCAAATGCGATGATTAGAGGGCATGCGGCGTATGACGCAGCAATAGCTTCCGTCTGGCGATTCTGATCTCCAGACTCCGACGAATTGCTCCTCCTCGGTTG
>JBAXOP010000302.1:0-6618 GCA_037133195.1 Verrucomicrobiota bacterium
ACGGCGACGAGAAGCTGTTCCACTGGATGGGTTGGTCGAATTCCAGGGAGATTTGATTTCGGGTACTATTTGTGTAGTAAGCCCGTTGGAGGTTGGGCGCGGTGACGGCAGCAGGAGGGACGACACCGTAGAAATCGCGGTCGATCACCGAAGCCGCGGAATTAGCGACATTCTGGTATCCGGGGGCGGTGTAATGGCAGCCGAGGTAGCCGAGGGTGGAATCAATGCCAATGGTCGAGAGGATGCTCATGTGGGAATAAAGGCGCGGCAGGTTGCGCTGCACTTCGCGCAACTGGTCGCCCTTGGGACCCATCGAGCAGGGTTTGGGCTGCACTTGGAAGAAGAGGTATTTCTGGATATTCGGGTAGTCCTGTTTCCACGCCGCAGACATATCGACGAAGTATTGCTGATAGGATTTGTAATCCCAGTCACCGGTCGGCGAGTCGGCACCGCTGTTGCTTTCGCCCTGGTGCCAGAACACGCCACGGATGCCGTGGGTGAGCTTGGCGTTGACCACGCGGTTGTAGAGATTGGCGTAGATCGAGTACACGTTGCCGGTTCCTACCTGCCCATGACCTTCGGGGTTCGGCTGGTGCGCGTCGATGCGCGTGCCGCCTACTGCCCCATTGATGAAGCAGATTGGCATGTTATAGGTGGACCTCAGATAGAGCGCCAGATCCATACCCCAGTAGCCGACCTTGCAGCCATTGCTACCATTGGAGTCGTTGCGGTCCGCGAGCCCCCAGCCAGTGGTCAAACCATAAGAGCGGATAAAGTTGTCGGTGGTCAGCTCACTGGGCAGACTGTCGGTGGCGACGGCATTCGACTGCCCTTCGATGATATAAGCGTCACCGCAGACGAGATCGGTGACCGTGGCCGCGTCGGTATCGACGCCGCCGGTGGTACTACCGTAAACGACGCGGTAGGTGATGAGGCCCGCGGCGATCGGGGCGGAGAATGCATAGGCACCACCAACAAGTGACTGGCGGTAGGTGTGATCGAGGGTTTCTGTGCCGCCTGATGGTGTCTTGTATACTTTAAGGTAAACGCTGTCCGGCGTGCCACTCGGGGTGCCGTTGTAATAGACCGTGCCGTAGCCAGTGCTGGGATCACGTGCGTAAAACTGGCTGGTGATCGGCTTCTCCGTGGCTCCGGGCGTGCGCTGCACCCACGCGTCACTGGCCGGTTCCTGCACGACGATGGTCGTGCTGAGGGAAACGGGCGTGCCGCCGTTATCTACTGTTAGACCAACGATCATCGGTCCGCTGCCCTGCGAGCGGGTGAGGGTGAGTGTTCCGTTGGACGCCTGCTTGGCTACGGCCACACCGCTGACCGACCAGTGATAGTTGAGTGTAGCGAAGCCGGCCGTCTGCATGGCGGCGAGGTTGGTGACGTTGGCGGTGACGCTCATCGTTTGCCGGCCATCCCATGAGGGGGTTGAAGGCGTCAGGGTAAATGCGGGATCGGGTATGGTATCGAGCACGGTAAGCGGCACGTCGATCGTCTGGATGCCGCTTGCGAAGACGGCTTTGAACTGGATGATCGCCGAGTCATTGCCGGTGATGCGGCCGACGTTATAGTTGAGCGTGAGTTGGTCTGAGGCGAGCAAGGTTTCCTGGCCGTTCTTCTTATAGATCCAGTAAACTTTCTGGGCTCCGCCGGCTTGGCCCGTCAGGGTGGCGCCACTATTTTCGTTGATCGTCACCGAGGCGGGCGTGACAGAGAAATCCGAACCGGCAGACACGATGCCTCCGACAAGTGTCTGCACCGGCTTTTGGTTTTCGTATTCGAGTTTCACCCAGTCTGCGGAGCGCACCACATTGGATATGCGTGCCTCATCCACATCCGCGTCACCGCTTGCCATCCCTAACGACAATGCCTGGGGGTTGGTGATGGCTAACGTGCCTCCTGACGCCGTGGCATCAAGCACGCCGTTGACATATAGTTTTGCGGCACCATTTGAATTGGTATAAACCAGATGATACCATTGCTGTGCGGCGAGGGCCGTGGATCCGGAAAGCACCGCCGGCCCCCGGCAGGTGAGCGAAGCTGGCAAAACAGCTAGACTACCCCAAAAGCCGATCTGCATGTTCCACGTATTCCAGCCATAGGCATTTTTGTTTCCCCATGCCAGCGGCATGCTCCAGGTAGTGATTTTCCTAGGCCTGAACCAAACTTCGCCCGAGTTGGCGGGGTTGGTGCCCGCCGGAAAATTGGTGATGTTAGCCGCAGTGATGTCACCGGTGGCTAGATTCATCGCCGTACTGCCGATGACCGCCGCCGCCGGGGTGGCTCCACCAATCACTGGCGTGGTTGAGCCGGTTGAATCCAGAACATTTCCATTCAGATGCATGACACAACAATATCCGTTAGTGGAATTAAAAACGGAAGCACCGCTCGACTGGCTGCTCACCCCGGATTTTCCCCAATACATCTTGATTTCCTGGCGCGCATTGCCGGTGATGGTCGGAATTTTCACCCATACCGCGGCCTGACCGTTGATGGAATCCCACTGCTCAATCTCATAGGAAAGTGGAATGTCCGCGGCGGAGGTGAACCGGATGTCGCTGCCATCGCCCTGTGCCTGCGCAAAATTGAAATTGGCGGAGTTGAAGCGGATGAGTATCGGGAAATTGCTCACGGAGGCGCCGACTGGCAAATTCGCTCCATCGGGAGTGGTCATAATGAAGAGCGATCCCGTATGCACCCAGGAACCGAAGGATTGCACTGAAACCGTGTAGTCCTTGTAAGTGCTGCCGTTTTCCGCGGTGACCCGATAGACGACCGGATTGGTGAAATCCTGCGTGCCGCCGGACGCGGGGTTGAGGGTCGCATTGGCGGAGAACGTGAAGGTGGGTGCCAACGCGGTCACGGGCTGACTCGGCGACACGGACAGCACCACCGTGCCGGAGGCTTCGTCGATCAATGCCTGGCCGAGTGCGCCGAAGTCGCAGGTCAGCATCGCGCAGGCCATGTTGGGCGGCGTAACGGTGACGGTGACGACATAGGGGTTGACGGTGGCACCGTCGGTGACGGTGTAGGTGACCGGACTTGCGGAGGCGAAGGTCGGCGAGGGCGCCGAACCGCTCGTCTGATCGCAGGCTCCGGTGGTCAGTGTGAAGGTCGGCGCGAGGGTTGCCAGTCCGCTGACGCCCCAGGGGGTGTATGGCACGGTCAAGGCGATCGTCCGGTTCGTCTGGTTAATCACGCCGACGGAACCTGGGATGCTGAAGGAGGTGATGACGGCATTGGAGGTAACTTTGAGTTGGCCGTTCGATTTGTCGAAGGTCCAGAGTTGGACGCCGGAGGTCTTGGAGTACACATTGCCAACTGGACCGCTGAAACCTGTGAGTCCGAAGGTGGCACCGTAGGTTTTGTTGGTAACATCAACTAGGGTCCATGTGCTGCTGGCAGTGGTGACGGCAGAGGTATCGATGGTGAACATGCCGTTGAAAGTGGCGGATCCGGTGCCAGTGACCTTGTTCGCCGTGGTGTTGGTGACCACAAACTTCAAGCTGCCGGTGCTGGCCAAGATCAGCGAACCGGCGGAGACGGTGGTGGTGCCACTGTAGGTATTCGCGCCGGATAGCGTCCACGTGCCGGTACCGGACTTGGTCACCTTCGTGGTGTTCATTACCCCGGGAATGGTCACGATGGCTCCGTCGGCAAGACTCGCGGTTTGGCTCAAGGTGATGGTTCTATTGCTGGAACTGATGGCGGTGATGGTTGTTCCGGCGGTAATACCCGTACCGGAAATGGAGGCTCCAACCGAGATACCATCAACCGAGTAAAGCACCGCTGTGGTTGCGGCAACGGTAGCTCCTTTCACTCCCGTGCTGCCGCTGGTGCCGTTGTCCACGATCTTACCAGCGAATTCGCCCGTGCCGGTGGTTGAGGAGCCATTCAACGTGAGAGTCTGGCCGCCCAGGGTGGTGGCGTTCAGATCGGCAGTCCACTTTAACAACCCGCTGGCACCCGATTGGGTGAGGGTCGCTCCTTGAAAGCCATGGTTGAATTTAATCACGCGGTCGGTCGTGTTGCCCGTGCCAGTATAGACTAATACGCCCTGGCCAAAACCGGAGCCCAGGGTAATGAGGCCACCCGCACCGGCCGCGCTGTTGGCACCGATCAAACCGATGGAGCTGACGCTTACGGTGCCGTTGTCTCCATCCAGCCCCCCGGTGAAGCTGCTGTTCGGGTTGGTGAGGGTCGCCGTTTGCGCGTTGGCTCCTGAAATCTGGAGCTTCGCGCCACCGACCTGATCGGCGAGGATACCGTTGAAGGTGCAACTGTGGCTATTGATCTTGATGTATTTGGTCGATCCAGCGGTCCCGTTGGCAGTCACATTTCCGTTGATGATATAGGGATTGGTGCCTGCGCCGAGGAGCCACTGCTGGCTATTGTTTACGGTGATCGCCGCGTTCACGGTGATCTGCTTCGAGAATGTTGTACCCGCCGAGATGCCCGCATTGCCAGATCCGTTCAGGATGAGCGACTGAGAGTTCACCGCTCCGGCACCAATCGTGTAGGCGTCGCAATTGGGGCCTGTGAAGGTAATCGTATTGACCGTGACCCCGCCGCTGCCGAGATCAATGACGGTACCGCCCGTGCCCGCCGCGGCGTTGAAGGTCGCGGTATCCGCCGATCCGGGGACCGCCGCCGGGGATCCCGCCCAATTGCCGGAGGTGGCCCACTTGTTGCCATCGGCGGCACCACCCGACCAAATGGCACTCGCGGCATGGGCGGCGGGGTGGACAAGCAAGGCAAGCAACGCAACGAGCGAAAAGGTTAAACGGGGCTTCATGATTTTGAATTTTGGCTTTGGTTGGTGGATGGAAAAGGCGAAAAATCGGTTATTTTCCCGAGTCACTTGGAGACTTTACCGCAAACTCGCAAAGACCGCAACGGACCACTAAGGGAAATGGATTATCCAGAAAAATCCTGTCTTGCTCCGCGTCCCTTTGCGACCTTAGAGCGTTCGGCGTGCTCAGCCGAGCCGACTTTGCGGTAAGCATTTGGCAGTTATGAGTGATCGGTGACAATGGGCTGTGGGTTGCAAAAAATGAATAGGATCACGGATCCCGCCTTTTGTCAATCAAGTATCAGACATATCTAATCAATAATTGCGTCAAATTGAGCCCCGGCTCGCCGAAGCTTCACGACTCACTTGGCTCCTGATTCTCTTCGGTTCGGCGTTGAATGTTCGGCGTTAAATGTCCGATGTTGCGCGTTTCTCACGAAATGAGAGTATTGAGTCTTTCAGACACTCGACATTAGGAGACGCGTTGGTATCTTCCGCTCATGATTTCCCAATTCCTCCTTTCCCTCGCCACTCTCAGCCTGCTGGCATGGGTATGGCGCCAACGCGCCATCATCCGCCACTTGCACCACTCCCTGCAACGCCAGCATGACCAGGATTTGCACGCTCTCGCCGCGGCCCGCAGTGAACGAGACAGCCTGCTAAACGCCTTTCCCGACGCATTTCTCATCGCCGACGCCCACAGCCTCATCCAACATAGCAACCAAGCCGCCATGGCGCTGTTAGGGCCACAACCGCTCATCGGCCGCACCGTCCTCGAAGTGCTGCGCGACGCACGGCTCGCCACCCCCTATCTGGAATGCCGCAACTCCGGCGAACCCCGCGCCGCTCAAATCCACCTGCCTGCCGAAGCCGCCCCCAGCCGCGACCATACCCCCGGCAGCGGCGACTCGGTGTGGTTGGTGGATGCAGCTCCAGTGCCCCAGGCCGCGGCCCCACCGCATATCCGCATCCTTTTGCGCGATCTATCCGCCAGCCATCAACTCGAACAAATCCGCAAGGACTTTGTCGCCAACGCCTCCCATGAATTGCGCACCCCCATCACCTTGGTCGATGGCTATTTGGAAACATTTTTGGAAGCTCCAGAAATGTTAGATGACCAGCCCTCAGCCCTGAGAATTCTCGGCGTCATGCGCAAGCACACCGGGCGCATCACCCGCATCATCGAGGACATGCTGCTGATCTCGCGCATCGAATCGGGCGATGCCTCGATGCTACGGATGGAGGATTTTCAACTCATCGACTGCGTGCAAGATATCATCGACCGGCTGGAGCCGCTCATCCGCACGCAACACGCCACGCTTACCGTCCAGCTCCACGATCCCGCCGTGACGCTGCACGGCGACCGATTTTATTGGACACAGGTATTGTTCAACCTCATCGAGAACGCCCTCAAACAAAACCCCCAACCCGGCCTGCAGGTGAGTATCCTCAGCGAAGCCTGCGGCGAAGACCTGCGCCTCGCCATCGTTGACAACGGCATCGGCATCCCCGCAGCCGATTTGCCCTTTATCTTCAAACGTTTCTATCGGGTGGAAAAACACCACTCGCAAAACGAGATCAAAGGCACGGGCTTGGGTCTGTCCATAGTCAAGCGGGCCATCGCAGCCCACGGCGGCAGTATCATCTGCCACTCCGCTCCCGGCGTGCGCACCAGCTTCGAGATCACCTTGCCCAGTCACCGCGGGCCTTCACATGATAGACTTCCTGAGCCAGACATTGATCTTCCCCACTAACTTCCCTGCCTAGTACCATGTAACACTTAATATTTCGCATTGCAAAGCTTCTGAAAATCGCTA
>JBAXOP010000303.1:0-6606 GCA_037133195.1 Verrucomicrobiota bacterium
GTGCCGTCCGTCACGGACACCCCCGCCAAAGCAACCCCATTCTCGGTCACCGTGCCGCTGATGCTGTAGCTCGTTGCAGCACCGAAAGTGGTGACGCTGAGTTTCCCGGACCCGGTGATGAGTGTGCTCGTGTGCTCGGCTCCCGAGCCGTCCGCTCCCCAGACGCCGGTAGCTTGGGGCACACCATCAATGTAGAGCGAGCGGATGATGTCGGTCGTGGTGCCACCGGTGCTGAGGTTCAAAACAGCGCCAGTAGTCAGATATACGTCCCCGCCATCCACAAGGTATCCGCCCGCGGCGGTGGGGCTCAGCGAGAGTGACCCGGCGCTGAGGGCGGTATTGCCGCCATAGCTGTTGGCCCCCGAGAGGGTGAGCGTGCCACTGCCGATCTTACACAGCGATAGCTTTGATCCAGACACAAGCCCGGCATAGGCCGTGCTCGTGTTGTTGCCGCCTACGGTGAGAGTGGCTGCGGTGACGGCGGACGAGTTGGTCACGGTTCCACCGATGGGTCCACCACCCGTTAGTGAACCGATCTGGATGTTATATCCGTTGAGGTCAAGAATTGCAGCGGCCGCGTTAGCCATCGTCACCGCCGAGTTCAGCCCGAATGCGCCGGAAAAATTCGGTACCGATGCCCTGCCGGCCTTGAGCGTGCCAGTTGTAACGGTCGTCGGACCGGTGTAAGTATTGATACCGGAGAACGTGCAAGTTCCGGTTAGATTATGGTTAACGCCGCCAACTCCGCTGATATTCCCTGATATGTTAGACATAGTGATCGTGCTGGCATTCAGCGTGATGGGTCCGGCAAATGTCCCTCCGATAGTGCGAAGATAACCACCAGCACTATTGACCGTGATGCTGTTACTCACAACCGCTGCATGACGATAATACACGTTGATTGCCACGCCATTGCCATTCACCGTGATCGGGCCAGACCCGAAGCTCGTCTGCCAGCAGTCTAGAGTGAAGGCGGTCGTAGCGTTGATAACCGTGCCGCCCGTATAGGTATTGATTGTGCCCACAGCACCATCTGTCGCATACCATTGCTCACCACCTCCACGATTGTTAAGAGTCACCGATGACGAACCACCTGGATTGTCCACGATCGGACAATACATGCGGTTTTGTCCCACAGTCCAGTTGACCACAAGTTCCCTAGAGGTGCCGATCACCAGGTTACCGGTTCCAGAAATGGCCGTTCTACCGGTTCCGACGCCGATCAGGCCATTGAGAGTGATACTATTGGGTGTGTTGACTGTCAGAGTGGTGGCGTCGCCGGTCCCACCGGTGGTGGTGCTGGTGACACGAAGGGTATTGGCGGCGATGGAGCCAGTCAGGGTCACTCCACCCGTAGTGCTGGCAAGGGAGTAGTTCACGTTTACGTCGGTCACGTTGGATAAATCAGTCGGGGAAGTTGCGGGAGTTTGCCCCGTGAATGCCGAGATGGCGCCAGCCGTGCTTTTCACGTAGTTCAGCGTATTCCCGGTGCCCGTGCCCGTCGTCGCCCAGGGGCCGAGAATGCCGGAAGCATCATTGGCCAGTCCGTTCAGTGTGGCGGCGGCATTGAAGCTATTAAAATCCACCACGGTGCCGGCGCGGCTCAATGTGCCGGCTACATTGAGTGAGCGACCCGAGGCCGCCTTCCAGCTATGTTGGCCGGTGTTCCGCAAGGCCAGGCCACAATTGAGGGTCAGGTCCTTCGTCGCGGCACTCAGATCGATGCCCGAGGCACCGACTGTGAGCGTGTTGCCCGGGTTGATGGTCACCGCCGCGCCGGGGCCGACGATTTTGATTCCGGCCCAGCTCAGGTCCGCGCCCAGTGACGCAGTCGTGTTAGCTGCGGTCACGGTGTTGGTCCATTGTGCGATGTCGGCCGTGCCAGGAACGGCACTGCCTGTCCAGCTCGTTGTGAGATTCAGGTTGTCGGTGTTGTCCGCCTTGCTGATGGTGGCCGCCCGGGCGACCGCTGGGGCGAGGACGAGGACCGCCAGCGCCTGGGCAAGGGCGGAAAAACTGCGCTGCGTGCGATTGCTTGGATTGTTAAATTTCATGGATGGACGAGTATTTTTTCGGGGTTTGGGCTTGGGGCTTGGATGCTTACTAGGCCTGCTTCCGGCGTGCGCTGGAGCCGCACGGGAACGCAGTCTGCCGTAACGATAGCGGGCCGGTGGCAGAATCCGCAATACCCATAAACATGGGTAGTCGGGTGAAACGAGGGGAAGTGAGAATTTTGGATTTTGGATTTTGGCACCAGCCCCCTGCGGGCTGAGTGTGGAACGTAGAGTAACAGCCAAATGCTTACCACAGAGGCGCGATGGTCGCAAAGGGACGCGGAGCAAGACAGGATTTCTCTCGATATACCATACCCCACCACCGCGTCATATCTGAAATTCCGTTTCCTCCAACAATTTTGTCAGCACCTTGCGAAAGGGCGAGGGCATGGGCAGGCTGGCCAGCGCATCCACCCCCAGCCAGGCCTCGCCCTGAGCCAGGGGAAAGTGCCCGGCCGCGCCGGCATGCACCCGCAGGTGCACCCGGTAGCGGGTAATGGAATAATACTGCTGCGCGACGACCGGCAGGTGGGCGATATCGTCCGCCGCTCGGGTCGGCAACTTCCACAGCCCGGTGCGGCGTCGGCCATCCTCGCAATGCAACAGCAAGCGACCGGTCGCGTCGCGCAGCCACAGGGCGTGCTCGTCCACTGCTGTGATCACGGTTTTGAGCTTTTTGATAGGCAGACGAGCGGGGCTTGATGCGTGGCAGAAGCGGGCCAGCGGGCAATTGGCGCAATCCGGCAAGCCCGGGCGACACAGTGTTTGTCCGAGTTCCATCAAGGCGGAGTTATATGCACGCGGCTGTTGCTTATCCTCCAACATTTCCGCCCATTGCGCCATCTGCCGTTGGCCCGCACTCGTATCCACCGGAGCGCGGAAATCCATTACGCGGGCCAGCACTCGCGTCACATTTCCATCCACCACGGCTCCGGGCAAGTTAAAAGCAAACGCCCGCAATGCGTTAGCCGTGTAGGGACCGATGCCTGGTAGATTCAACAAATCAGGCGTATTTCGTGGGAAAGTGCCGGCGTGTTTAGTGATGATGGCGCGAGCGGTTTCCCGCAACATTCTGGCGCGGCGATAATATCCGAGTCCTTCCCAAGCCTTGAGCAAGGGTTCATCAGCGGCGGCCGCCAATGCCGGTATATCCGGAAAAATCTCCAGAAAACGGCTGTAGTATGATTTACCTAACACCGTCGCGATCTGCGTCTGTTGCAACATCACCTCCGATACCAGCACCGCATAGCCATCACGCGTCCGCCGCCACGGGTAGTCCTTGCCGCACTTGGCAAACCACTCCAGCAATGCGGCTCGGAACCCCTCCCGGTTCTCAATGACGGGCAGCACCTGCGTTTTGCTCATGATAAATCCAAACGCAATTAATATCGTTTATCTGCTGAATCCGCGGCTTTGACCCAAGAGGATCCTTCCTAATAATTCGAAGCGCAGCGTTACCCATGCGCAGCCACCGTCACATACCGCAGCTACTTTCCCGTCCAATGCCGCTACTCGACCTTGCCGGTGGCGGCCCACTCGGTGCCGCGCTGGATGAGCTTCATGACGTTAGGCGTGGTGACGGCCTTGCCGTCGTGGCCGAAAGTTTCCGAGAAGACACGGCCCTTACCGTAATCAAGCGTGAAGGCGAGCGGCTCTGTGGCCTTGCTCCAATCCGAGGCGGCGGTGACCAAGACATGGATAGGCGCATCGCCCTTCAACTTGGCATAGAGTTCGTCGTCGGCATCAAAATCACCCAATCCCTTGGTGATCGGATGGTCCTTATCGGCTATGGTGGCTTTAAACACACTGCGCGGGCCGTGGCCGGACTGGCCCATGACCCAATAGCGGCCACAGAGTTGATGAAACTCGCCCCACTCCTTGAACGAGGCACTGGAAAGATGCGATATGCACAGGCCTTTGCCGCCCTTCACATACTCCAACAAGTTTTGTTTACCTGCCTCCGAGAGCGTCGGCAATGTGGCGTTATAAAAGTGCAGGAACACCACGTCATAGGCCTTCATCGCGCTGGCCGACTCAAAAATGCCCGGATCCTCGCTGACCCTCACGTCGAATTTACCGGCAGCCAACAATGTCTCGCGGATAGTTTGTGAGACATCATGCCACGGATGCACACCGACGTCGTCGCCAGTGACAATTAGCACCTTGATTTTCGGCGGAGCATCGGCCGCCGGACTAACCGGTGCCATAGAAAAAACAGCCAGCCCTACCAAGGCCATGAGTGACGAGTGCATGAGTGGTTGCGGGTTCATGATTTTGGATAGGGCTGGCTGGATGAGTGATTGTTACAGTGATTTCAGGCCAAGCGTGGCGGCTTCCTTGACGACTTTGGAGGGCGTGCTTGCGAGGAGTTTATCGTAGGTGATCTTGGCGGCTGGCTTGTTGCCGGCTTTGACCAGGCGTTGCGCGCATTGGAGCGCAGCGGCTCCAACGGCGCCCTTGGTGGCGGCAACCGGCTTGGAGGTGACGAGGGCCTTGGCAGCTTCCAGCGAACCTAGATCTCCCAGGGCCGTGGCAGCCGCGGCACCTACCGCAGCGTCGCTATCGGCTAGCATGGCGGTGAGAGGCACCAGCGAGGTGGCCTCCCCGCGCGCTCCAAGCGAGGAAATCACCCCAACCTTGAGCTTCGGGGTAACCTTGAGCAGAGCGGCGCTCAGTGCATTGGATGCCTCCGGACCGGGAATGCGCTCCAAGGCATAACGCGCCATGTGGGAGAGCTTCTCATCACCTAACAGGGGTGCCAGTGCCGGCACGGCGGCGGCGGTGCCGATAGTCTTGAGCGCGCGGCAAATCACGTCTTTGGCGGCGCGTGGCGCTTCGGCTTTGAGGGCCGCGATGAGGCGGGCTTCAAGTTCCTTGCGGGCGGCGGCATCGGTGTGGGTGGCGACGATGGCTTCGTCGATGGGCTTGACGACGTTGGGATCCATGCCCCAATCGTAGGTTTTAAGGGCGTCAAATGCTTTATCTAACTGTTCAGACATAATAAGTTGTTTTTCTAGGTGAAGATTTGGTTAGTTGGATGAAATAGGCGGATCACAGTTGCCAAGGTTCGCGGCGTGCGCGGTCGATGAAGCGGTTAGCCTCTTCGTCGCCCACGAAGAGTTGTTTGGCGGCGTCCCATTTGAGGGAACGGCCCAAGGTGTAGGCGATGATACCGAGGTGACAGACCGTAACAGTGTTCACGGCGAGTTCGATATCGCGGAATGGCTTGCCACGGGTCTTGATGCATTCCAGGAAATCCGCGCTGATGCCGCCCTTTGCAGCATATTCCGGGATCTTCTTGGCCTCACGTTTTTCACCCGGAGTGCCGTCCACTTCATGCTGCTTCTTGCCCGGCTTGTTGAGAGTGAGTTCAACTCCGTTAGGATACTTAAAGGAAAGCCATCTCTTATCGCCCTCCACGGTTAGGATCACGTCCGTCGGTTGCAGTTCGCGCACGTCCACGGCGAAGGTGGCGCCTCCGATGTGGTGGGCGCCCCAGTCGGTCATGTTGCCGCCGGAATAATCGGAATAGGAACGCCAACTGCCACCCTCGCAAGAGAAGTTGCCGTCGCAGCGGCCTTTATTGTACGGTGCCCAGGGAGCTGGCCCAAGCCACATTTCCCAGTCCATGTTATCGGGGCAATTTTCCGCCGGCAAGTTGCACGGTTTGGAGATGGAACCCATCTCGACGTTGATCGCTTTGATCGGGCCGAGTTCGCCGCCCCAACATTTATTGACGATGCCGCGGTAGTCTTCCAGCACGCGCTGGGAGCCACCGGAAACCACGCGGCCGTAGCGGCGTGCGGCTTCGACGACGAGAGCACCTTCACGAAGGGTGCGGGTTTCGGGTTTTTGGCAAAAGACATCCTTGCCGGCGCGGCAGCCTTCGATCATTTGAATGGCGTGCCAATGGTCGGGGGTGGCGATATGCACGGCGTCGATGTCCTCGCGGGCCAGCAACTCACGGAAATCCACATAGGCTTTGCAATCCTGGTTGCCATGTTTCGCATCGACCTGTTTTTTGCGTTCGTCGCGGACGTTGCCGCGCACATCGCACACGGCGACGTATTGCACGAGCGGGTTGTTAAGGAAATTATTCATGTCGCCGCTGCCCATATTGCCGAGGCCGATGCCGCCCATGACGATGCGGTTGCTAGGGGCAGGCTTCTCGGCATTGCCGAGGGCGGTGGACGGGATGATGGTGGGAAATCCCAGGGCGACGGTTGTCAAACCGGTCGTTTTGAGGAAATCACGGCGCGTTGCTGTTTTTTCGGTTATGGAGTGCATGATCAACCGTACTCAACGCCAGACAATGCGCCCTTCTTTCAGGCATCTGTCAAAAAAATCTTTTTTATTCACGCCACTAACTTGGCCGGCTGCGGCATGGTAGGGAGCAACGCCCATGTGCCGAACCTTCGGCACTCACTCATGGGCCACCCTTCCGCTACCACCACACGAATGGGGTGGCTGCTTACGCCGAGCTACTCTCGGATGACGAGCGGCTCGAACTTGGGAGCCAACAGGTGGTTGATGACAAAGGCGACCAAATAGG
>JBAXOP010000304.1:0-6596 GCA_037133195.1 Verrucomicrobiota bacterium
GGGTCAACGATGGCTTCATCGGCGAATTGCGCGTCGTCAACGCTCACGCCAATCATCGGTCCTTTGCCCGCCGGCGACAACGGCACCAGCGGCGTGATGCTCAGCGTCACATCCGCGCCGCCGCGTGCCACCACCACATCAATGGACTTGAGCCCGGCCTGCTTGATGTGATCGTACGCGCCGCTGGCGTTGGAAAATTTTTCGCCGTCCATGGCGACGAGCGTGTCACCGGGCTTGAGCCCGGCGCGGCTGGCGGGGCTGCCCTTGCTCACGCTGCTGACGTCGATGCGCTCGCCCTGCGGCAGGATGCCGATGCGGCGCAATCCGCTGCGATGGAACCAGCGGCTCTTCTCCGGAATTTCAAATTTTGACACGAGCTTGAGCGGGGCGGGCTCGCCGGGCCGCTCGACGGTGAATTTAATATCGCTGCCCTCACTCAGAATGATGTTCTCGGAAATACTGTCGAGCGTGCCGGCATAACCCCGCACCGTCTTGCCGTTGACCTCGATGATTTTGTCCCCGGCCAGCAGACCGGCCTTGTGCGCCGGACTGTCCGCCATGACCGTCCCGATCACTTGGGTCGGCACAAAATCATTCGGCTTGCCCACCTGCCACACCACCACCGCGCTCAACAATGCCAGCAGCAACGAAAACAACGGCCCCGCAAACGCCACGATGATCTTGTCCAGCGGCGTGACCGGCGGCAACACCACACCTGCCGTCCCGCCACCCTCAATCGCCTCCATCGGCGCCATTTGTGGCAGGGCAACAAACCCACCGGCCGGTATCCAACCCAAGCCATACTGCACGCCGTTGATTGTTTTGCTCCAGATTGGCTTTCCGAACCAGATTTGGAAGCGGTCGATTTGCAGGCCGCGCCATTTACCGGCAAGAAAATGTCCTAGTTCGTGGGTAAAAATGATCACGTTAAAGATCATCACGACGACGAAGATCAACAGAGCGACGTGTAAAATAGTGGCGATAGTGGACATGTGGAAGGATGATGGAGTCGGAAACTTAGCGTCACCAGCCATTCCGGCAAGTGCTTAATCTTTGAAAGCATTCAATTTATCTGTCACCCTGTAATCGCTCTCCCACTACTCCTTGGATGCCAAGCGATCCCAGGCCGCCCAGAATTGGCGGGTTTGCTCCGGATCGGGAACCAATTCCAATAAGGTGGTGGTGGCACTTGGATCGCCGAGCTGATCGAAGTCATCGGGCGTGCGGATCGCTAGATGCCGCATGCCCCACAGCGCCGCAAAGCCGGCCAGATTGGCGGCGTGGGGATTGGTCATCCACTCGCCGGCGTGAGGGCTCAAGGCATGCAGGCGCGGCAGGCGCCCGAAGATTTGGCCGCCACCATTGTTGATGACGGCCAGGACGCGGCCGTGGCATTCGATTTGGCCTAGGACAAAGGGAGCGGCGAGATCGTACAAAGCGGTTAGGTCGCCGATCAGCGCCCAGCTTTCGGTAAGCTCGGCGGACCAGCCGAGCCAGGTGCTGATTTGGCCGTCGATCCCGTTGGCACCGCGGTTGGCGCGCACGGACGGGAGCGGGTGCTGGGTTTGGGCGAAGAGGTTCCACTCGCGGATAGGCAGTGAGTTGCCTAGAAACAGACCGCCGCCCAGCACCGCGTAGTGCGAGAGCGTCCGCAGCAGCGCCGGCTCGCTATCCGGATAAGTTTCCAACAATTCGTCGCGCATCGCGGCACGCCGCGGGCAGCGCGGCAGATAGTCGAGCGCGTCTCCGGTCTCGTCCACCTCACCGAGCGCCGCCAATACTTGGTCCAGCGGCCCGCGAACCACGTTGCAACCCCGCGCTAAACCGGGCAGACCGTTGCGACAGACAGACCACACCGAGATGTTTGTTAGATTCTCCAGGTCGCGCCAGAACCGGCCGCTAGGCACGTCGCCGAGGCGCAGCACGCGGCCGGGCGGATGCGCCAGCAACAAGCGGTCGCCATCCACGAGCGCCAAGCGTGGCAACACCTCCCGCAATCCGCTGGTAGCGTCTGCCAAAACGGGGGCTCCGAGGGTCTGACAAAAATGTAGGACGTCTTCGCGTTCGTCGGGTTCCAGGCCGCCGATAAGCACCACGGTTCCCAGATAAGCATCGGCCCGCAGCCAGCGGGCCAGGGCCGCCACGTCGATGCGCTCGCGGATCGGTGAGAAAGTACCGCAGTCCGTGGCGCTCAATGCATCATCGCCGCATGCGAATTGCTCCTCGAGTTCGACGTTGAGGTGGAGTGGCTGGCGGCCATCCCAGCCAGCAAAGCCACTGCTGCAGGCATAATGGCCGAACAACCCGGCTTGCTCGATAGCTTGCGGGGCGCCGCTGCCGCGATAGGCGGCTGGCCGGTCGGCGGTGATGGCGAGCAACGGGCGGTTTTGATAGAAAGCCTCGATGACGCAGGGCAATAGTTCGGCGGCGGCGGTCCCACTGGTGGTAACCACGGCGCAGGGCTGGGCGGTCTCCAACGTGCGGCCTAGTGCGAAAAACCCGGCACTACGCTCTTCAAAGTGGCTCCACACACGCACCAGGCCCGCCGCCTCTGCCCGCGCCAACGTTTCCAACAGCACCGCATTGCGTGCTCCAGCACACACGACAAACTCCCGCACCCCGGCCTTGAGACAGGATTTCACCACTTCCAGAGCCGATTGCCATGTATTCACCGCGCCTTGCTAGCGCATCCGCCACGGCGCGTCAACCGGGGGCCGGCAGAACTTCACAGTTCCTGAACCCGGAGGAAAATCATTTGGGTAAAATCATGTCTTGCGCTGCGTCCCTTAGCGACCTTTGCGCCTCTGCAGTAAGCATTTGGCAGTTACAGGCGACTAGTCCAGCAACGAGTAATGCTCGATATCGCCGGGACCGATGGCAAGATTACGGATTTTTAGTAACAGTGGCAGCCGACGGTCAATCTTGAGCGGCTCTTCGGCGAGCATCAAAATGCCGGTGAAATCGTGATCAAATTCGCGCAATTTGAGCCGTACCCGCTGCCCGACGGGCACCCCCCATTCGCTGCGGATTAGCTGTAGGCGCTCCTCACGTTGCTCGCGCCAGTTGTCAAAGCCGTTGGTATTTCCGGAATCGAAATCCAACAACCCCTGGGAGCCATCGTTATCCATGGAAACCGGGCCGAATTATTTCGGAATCGAGGCGTCGAGTTGCTCGAGGGAGAGCACGGTATAGGCGGTGACCAGCACGGCGTTGGACTCCATGAAGCGACCGTCGTCATTCACCCAGGAGCCATTTTCGCGCTGGCTGGAGAGAAGTTTTTTGCCGAGGTCGTTGCGCCAGTCCACTTCGGTGCCATTGGCGAGTTTGAGGGTGTTGAGGTTAGCGGCGGTGAGGGCCTTGGCCATGGTTTGATAGTAATAGTACAACCCCTCGGCACCCATGCCGGGGTTTTCGTTGACCGAATAGTTTTTACCTAACCATTCTTTGACGGCTATCACTCGCGGGTCGTCGGCGCTGACCTTGGCATAGATGAAGGAAAGCAGTCCGGCATAGGACATGGAGCCGCAGGAGCGCAGGGCGGTGCGGTCGTTAGGGAGTTTATCCTCGCCGCCTTTGGATTCGGTGGGTGAATACGTAAAGCCTCCCTTATTTTTGGGATCGTTGGAGGCTTTCTCCTGATCATTGGTTTCCTCGAGGTTTTGGCAACGGGAAATAAAGGTGATCGCCGCTCCCCAATCAAGGTCGGGCTGGCTGCCGAATTTTCCGTCATCAACAATTTTCTTAGAGGTGGCGAGTGCTTCGATGGCGAGATACGTGTTAGACAGGTCGGTGTGGTCCTTCTTGGAACCGTATCCGATGCCGCCGTCGTTGAGGTTGTCGGTCTTGCCTTTTTCGCCGAGGTCCCACTGGTTGTCGATGATGTGCTTGCGGGCCTTGACGGCTGCGGCGTCATAGGCGGGGCGGCCGGCGGCCACGATTGCGGAGAGTGCGGTGGCGGTGTTGTAAACCGAGAGGCCGCGGTTGTAGATGCCGCCATCGTCCTTTTGTTGGGCCAGCAACCATGCATAGCCTTTATCCAGGTGAGGAGGCAGACCGGCCTTACGATCAAGGTTGGGATCGCGAGCGGCGGCGGTCAGCGCCAGCGCGGTGAAGGCTGGCAGGCCCTCGTCATCCCAGTTGCCGGCGGGCTTTTGCTGGGCTTTGAGCCAAGCGTTGCCGCGGGCGATGGCCTGGTGCATTTCTTGTTGCAATGAGAGGTAGCGGGAGGTGTTGTCCGGGGCCGCGAAGGCGAGGCCGGCGCTAAGAAGGAGGAATGCTGGGATGACTTTCATAGGGTGGAGCGGGCTTGGGGGGGTAGAGGATCAGGGCGTGCGGTTGCTTCAGATAGAGGTGCCGGTATGAGTTGCCACACACGGATTGGATCGCATGGCCAACGCACCCGGTCAATCCATCTCTGTGGACAAAAATTGTCCGGTGGAGGTTAGGGGTGGCCGGTTTTTGTCCGTGGAAATGCGTGCGAGTCAGGGCAAGGCGGTCAAGGGTGGGTAGGTGGCGGGTTGAGGGAGCGGCCGAATTTGTCCCAGTGGCGGCGTGTGACGTGGGATTCGAGGGCGTGGAGCGGGGTTTCGTCGGCGGCGATGGGGATAAGCTGGGGGAAGCCGAGTGTTTGGAGACGGTTGCCGGTGAGGAGGAATAGCTTGCGCAGGAGTTCGGTCAGCGGGACCTCGGATTTGGCGACCGTGAACGAGAGGGTTTCGGTGGTGGGGGATTTTTCTGCGGATCCGCTCAGCCAGATGGCAACGGTCGATTGGGTACTCTTGGAGGTGCTTTTTCGGTTGATGGTAACCTTGGTGGTGACTATTAAGATACCGCAGGAGGCGAGTTCCAGGCTGTGGGCGGCTTGTTCAAGGTGTGTCTTGAGTGACGCTTCGAGTTTGCCGCCGGTGTTGGCGTGAATGATAATCTGGATGGCTTTGCCAGGATTGCGTTTCGGCGCTGGCAGAGCGGAGCGGAGGCGTTGGATCGCGGCGCTGGCCGCGCTGGCTTGTGACGGATCTGCGGCGGTGGCATCCAATACGCGCTCCCAAGCCAGCAGCGTGCGGGGCAATTCGCCGGCGGTTTCCAACAGTGAGGCTAGTTCGATGAGGTGGCGGGCACCTTTCGGGGCCAGTTCGGCGTAGGTGTTGAGGCCTGGGTTAGGGTTGAGATCGCCGATTTCAACAGCAGGCACCGGCTTTTTCTCCGGGCTAGGGTTGGGCATCGCTGGCGGGGTTGGCGGCGCTTCGGGTGGGGCTGGACTCGGATTGGGAATTTGTGTCGGCGGTAGCGCGTCGGCCGCGTGCTGGCGTACCGCGGTGAGCTGTGCCTCCGTCGGAGGCGTTAGGAAATCCATGTCGCGCACGCCCAGCCACCACACGACGAGAGGCACGGCGATGGCCAAAAGGATAGAGAGGGACAGGGGAACACGCACGGGCGGATACTGGCCTGCTGCGGGGCTGACGCAAAGCTGAAAGCGCGGGCGCAGGTATCATTCTCTTGGCGAGTCCCCGGTCACAACAATAGGCATCCCGTTTGGGATGCCTATTGCTTGAAAAAAATGTGTGTTGCAGGGCGGCTCAGCCGTCAGATTTGACGAGCAGGGCGCGTTTGCCGACGCGGTCGCGGAGGTAGTGCAACTTAGCGCGGCGGACCTTGCCCTTGTTGGTGACCTCGATTTTGGCGATGCGCGGTGTGTGAACTGGGAACACGCGCTCGACGCCTTCGCCGTAGGAGATTTTGCGTACGGTGAAGGAGGCGTTCACTCCGCTGCCACGGCGGGCGATAACGATGCCAGCGAATATCTGGACTCGTTCTTTGCCGCCTTCCACGACGCGGGTGTGGACCTTGACGGTGTCGCCGATATTGAATTCGGTCACGTCTTGTTTCAACTGCTCTTGCTCGATCTTTTTAATGATGTCCATGGGGTCCTCCTTCGCGGGAAATTAATTCGGATATCGCGTCTTGGTCAGTGCGACCAGCGGCGCGGGGCGGGAGAGCTAGAGGATGTGCGGTGAAATTGCAACTGCGAAATTCATCCGAGAGGTGGTTTTCCATAAACTTTCTGCGGATCGAAGGTCAGACCGGGCTCAACAAACTCCAATTTGGCCCCGCCCGAGGCACCATTTGCGAGCACCCGGCGGTAAAAACACGAGTTGCGGCCAGTGTGGCAGGCCCCGGCGCCGATTTGCTCGACGTAGAGAATGAGCGCGTCTTGGTCACAGTCTGTGCGGATTTCCACGATGCGCTGGATGTGGCCGGAAGTGGCGCCCTTGTGCCAGTATTCCTGGCGCGAGCGCGACCAATAGACTGCTTCGCCGAGTTCCAGGGTGCGGCGCAACGATTCGGCGTTCATGTAGGCGAGCATCAGCGGCTCACGGGTGCTCGCATCCATGGCAAGCGCCGGAATGAGCCCGTCGCCATCAAATTTCGGCGCAAATGTGGTGCTTTCTTCGAGTTCGGCTTTGCTGCCTCGGGGGGCAAAAGGGTGGGTGGCGTCCATGCGCCCAGTCTGTAAGGCGGGCGGCGGCTTGTCCAGCACGCAATCCCGGGCGCGGTGAGACTGGCAGCCCGCTTCGCCGTCAACTCGGTTTTTTGAC
>JBAXOP010000305.1:0-6582 GCA_037133195.1 Verrucomicrobiota bacterium
GGGCGTTTACGGGCAGCATGCCCGTGCCACGTGGACCGGGCATCCTGCCCGGCGGCCACGCGGTGGGGTGTCGCGCGTCACCGGCGACGGTTGCGCAGGCATAGGCCAATACTGAGCAGTCCACCGAGCGCAAGCAAGCTGCCGGGCTCGGGGATGGCGGTTAGATTCGTCAGGTTGATGAAGTGGCCGGTATCGTCTCCTGGTACATTCAAGCCGCCGGCGGTGGCGGTGTAGGAGATTTTCCAGGTGTTGGCACCGAGTGTGAATTGCGCGCCATCGGGCAGGGACGTCTCGACGTTTTCGGCATCGACATAAGTGAAGAAGCCGCCTGAGAAGGTTCCGGCGTAATTGATCAACGACAAGGTGGTGTTGGGCGCAAAACCAGTCGGCGTGCCAGCCAGATCAGCCACGCGCAGATATACCTTGCTGCCCAAGCTGCTGTCCAAGGTCAGGTTGCCGGTGACCACCTGCAGGTCGGCGGCGTATGAGCCCACGGTGGAATTCATTTCGTAGATGAAGGTTGAGCCGTTCGTGAAGCTCAGGGCACCCGATGTCAAGGTCCCGATGGAAGCTCCCGGTGCCAGCGTGCCGGCGACATTCACCGCGCCGGCGATTGATCCGGTGCCGCCTAACGTGGTGTCGGCGTCCACATTCACCGCGCCGTTGCCAGTGTTGGAACCATCGACTAACAATCTGCCGGCGGCAATAGTGGTGAGGCCGGTGTAATCGTTGCTGCCAGAAAGCACCAGCGTGCCGGCGCCTGTCTTGGTAAAGCCACCACTGCCACTGACCGGTGCGCTGATAGTGTGGGTGCCGGTGGCGCTGATGCTCGGGTTGGTGCCAGCCAGCGTGATGCCGCTGTTGCCGGCGATCGTGTAACTGCCGCTGCCAGCCAAGGTCAGGGCATTGACGTTCGGTGCCGCGCCGTTGAGCGAGACGGTGCCGCCGGCACCGCTGAAGGTGGCGGTGTCCACGCCCGTGAAGCTGGCATCCAGCCCCGGGGCAACATGCACATTGGCGTCGGCGGAGTCATTCCACTGGCTATTCGTGTCGAAGTTGCCGGAGGTGCCGGTCCAAATCATCGCGCCGGAATAGACCTGGCCGCTTACCGTTAGGCTCGCCGTGCCAACATTGCTACTGGCACCAGCTAGAGCGGAGCTATCGGCAAAGGTATAGGTGAACCCCTGGTTGATCACACCCGCAGTCTGGCCGGTAGCCAACGTGGCGGTGATGTTGCCGCTGCTGCCAGCTGCGATCCCGCTGAGGCTGTTCAAGGAAATTTTGCCATTAGCTTCCGCGCTGCCCGCGAGGTCCACCCGATAGCCGGAGGCGTTGGCGGCGCTCAGATTGTTAGAACTCGCCACTGGAACGCTATAACCCGCGTGGAGGGTCCCCAGATTCAACGTGCCGCTAGCCGTGCCGCTGGCGTGGTCATACACGTTGACGCTCACCGAGGCACTCTGTGGGCTGTTAGTCGCTGCAATATCGCTCACCGCGAAGCTGCCCGTCTGCCCTGCGCCCACTGTGGTGCCGGTGAAGCTCAGGCCGGAGGTTGTGCCGCTCACTGCGCCAGCCGCCACGCCCACCGGGCCGGTGACAGATCCAGAGGTGTTAGATCCGGAGGTGGCGCTGAAGGCGAGGCTATCGGAATTGGTGGGAGCCGAGTTGCTGACGGTGAATGAGATATCCGTGCTGCCGCCGGTGATGATCGAAGCTGCAGCTGCACTGGCGTTGATCGTGCCGATGGTGGCCTTGTGGATCAAGTCCAATTCGGTCGTGCTGTAGGCCAGCCGATAATCCGTCGGTGCCGTGCCCGTGAACGTGCCGCTGTTCAATCCGCTGGCGGCACTGGCCAACACATATTTGCCCAAGCCGGTGCTGCCGGAGAACGTGATGGCCGCTCCGGTAACAATCGAGGCCGCTCCACTGATGGCAATTTTGTCAGAGCTGGTGGCATTGGTTTCAACCTGATAGATGGAGGTGCTGCCAAAGGCGTAATCGCCGGTGATGTTGAGGGTGCCGATGCTGTTGCCTGGAGCGAGAATGCCGTTGTTGGTTGTTTTAGCCGCGCCCGTGCCGGTGACCAATGTGCCGATGCCCTTGAGTGTTTGCGTGTTGCCGATGGTGAAACCACTGGACAGGGCGCTCACATCGAGCACCGCGCCGGAGGAGCCCGCGTCGCCCACGATGATGGACGTGCTGTTAGAAATGCTGCCGCCGATACCGATGGCCAAGGTTCCCTGTTGTATGGTTGTCGCGCCGTTGTAGCTGTTGGCTGCGGTGAGGGTGGTGGTCCCCGTGCCGGTTTTGACCACACTGTTGCTGCCGGTAATCTGTGAGCCGAGGGCTAACGAACCGGCTGCAGAGTTGAGCGTGACGGGTTGGCCCGCCGCATTTTGCTGGACGTTGCCCACCCCGATGGCCGCGCCGCTGGTGTCATACGCCCAGTCCTCGATCACGGGAGTGGCACCACCTAACACCACGCGCATCCAGCCGTAGCCGGTCCCGTTGAGTCGGAAGCCGATGTAGCCTTCCGTGCCGGCGGTGAACTGGCCGGCGGCGTTGCCCATGTGTGCTATGGATCCGCCGTAGCCGGCAGCACCGGGAGTTTCGCCGCCGGCTCCTTGAACGAACGTGGAAAACACACTGCCGCTGCCGATGCTGGTGCCCGCCGCCAGATTCAAAATGGCGGACATGCTGGTGGTGCCGCTGCGCAGCGGTTGGAAGCCCGGCGCGTTAGCCACGTCCAGCCCGCTGAAAAACAGATTGATGTCCCACCCGGCGACCGGGTTGAACATGTCCGTGTTCCAGCCGCTGGACCCGTTGACGTCCAGATACACCCCGGCGTAGGTATTGGGAATAGCGATATTCTGGAGGTTGCTGTAGATGACATCTGCCGCGGCGGGTACCAGCAGTGACAGCGTCGTTAGACCAATGACAT
This sequence comes from Verrucomicrobiota bacterium, assembly GCA_037133195.1. GTDB lineage: Bacteria > Verrucomicrobiota > Verrucomicrobiia > Verrucomicrobiales > Akkermansiaceae > Luteolibacter. The sequence goes on from JBAXOP010000305.1 coordinate 2,942, forward strand.
GGCGACGTTGGGTTTTCATGATGGAGGTGGGATGGTTCTTGGATCAGCTTACGGTTGGGAAACGCCTACCCGGAAGAAGCGGGCTTTTTGCGCACCGCTGGCGGAGTTGATCAATCCGGGGAAGGGGACTTTTACGGCGTGAATGGTACCGGTGGTTGTGAGTTCGCTCAGACCGACGGCACTGGCTGTCCAATTGCCCGACGATAGATCGGCGCTGAACTCCACGGTGTAGGTAATGCCTGCGGTCTGATAGTCGGCGCGCCGACCAAACACTGCGTAATACATCCCGCCGTCTTCAATCATTTTGGGAATGCCCGGGGTGGTCACTGATGTCGCGTCATACACAATTGCGGCACTTGAGGAAACCGTCGGATCGGTGCCAAAGGCGAATTCCTGGAGGTTGGTCAAGCCGTCGCCATCCGGGTCGCTGCCAGCCGCTTGGTCGCTCAAGGTATGAGCAAAAGTTCCACTGGCCCAGATGGAGTAGGGATCGGTGGGCGTGGCCGCAGTGATATTGATATAACGGCCGTTTGTAGCAGCGGCGACATTGGCCCCCTTGGTGGTTGCGTCGTAGTCAATGGTCCAGGTTTTACCGGCGAAGCTGAAGGTTGCGTCTTCGGCCAAGGTGGTGGAGTTATAGGTGAAGAGACCGGAGTTCCATAGGCCTGAGCCGGTGGTGTAATTGAACAACGAGAACACCGTCCCTGCGGCGAAGGTGCCCGCTCCCAAGTTGCTTAGACTCAGATTGACCGTGCCGGCCAAACTCAGCGCGCCATTGACGATTTGGAGGTCGGCTCCCACGCTGGTGGCCACGCTGGAATTCATTTCGTATTGATAGGTAGAACTATTCAGGAAGCTCAAAGAACCCGAGGAGAGCGTGCCAACGCCGGCACCCGGCGCGAGCACACCGGTGACGTTCACCGCGCCATTGATCGTGCCAATACCCTTGAGCGTCTGGGTCGAGCCGACTGTTAGGCCGCCACTCACTGCGCTAACATCCAGCACGGCAGCAGTGGAACCGGCGTCGCCGACGGTGATATTCGGGCTGTTGGCGATGCTGCCAGTGGCACCCAGCGCCAAGGTTCCACCCTTGATCGTGGTATCGCCGCTGTAAGTGTTGGCACCGTTCAGTGTGAGGTTACCCGGGCCGGTTTTGGCCAGGGCACCGCTGCCATCTATCAGGCCGGTGAGTGTCAACGTCTGCCCTGCCGTATCCACTTGGAACGCTCCAGTGCCGCCCGTGGCCATGGTGAACGGTTTGCTGCTGCTCGTTGAGCTGCCCGTGTATTCCAAGGTACCGGTCTGCCCAGCGGTCTTGCCGAGAATCACCGCACTTGCACTATTGCCCAGCACCCCGTTGGCGCTCACATTATTGACCGAGCCGACGCACAGCGCGCCTGCCTCTACGGTCAACTGACCAGCGAACGTGTTTGCGCCGGACAATTCCAGCACCCCACCCCCCTTGACGGTTAGCGCGCCATTCTGAATTACGGAACTAATGGTCAACCCTTTTGCGGCGCTCCAGTTATTGCCATTTTGGAAGGAATTGCCCTCGGCCAAGGCCGTGACCGTGATATTGCGGGATGCTCCGCTGAAGTCCAGGTTGGCGGTGCCGCTCGTGGGCTTGATGATTGGAGTCACGGCCACATTGGTCGGTGTGACGGTGATGTCACCGTTCAGGGTCAACGTGCTGTTGGCGGCGAGACTAACAGTCGGCGTGTTCGCGCCTCCGTTGCTGTTGAAGACGAGTCCGCCGAGAGTTTCGGTGCCGAAGAGCGTGAGGCCGGCCCCACCGTTGAGCGTGACAACATTGGTCGGGTTGATCTGCCCCGCAGAGACGGTTTCCGTCACGGTGCTGTTGTTGATAGTCAAGCCACCCGCCGGAATGACGTTCACTCCGTTGGTATTGCTACCCGCAGCAGTAGCAGCCAGTGTCGTTGCGGTCCAGTTCACGACGGTGCCGCCGGTGTAACTGTTGAGGTTATTGACCATGGTCATGACATTGCCGTCGCCGGTCGTGAGTATCAGCCTGACCGAGCCATTGCTGGGGTTATCCACGATCCGGGAATTGAGGGTGCGTGAGTTGGTATAGTTATAGAGATAGAGATCGTTGATGCCGACGGTGTTGGATCCGCCCGCGGTGATGCGTCCGCTATCCAGTGCCGCGCCAATCGCCTGGCCACCAGCACCGATAATCCAGCCGCCGGATACCAAGTTGACCATGTCGGTGGCTGTGCTGAATACTGGAATTCCGTCTGTGAGGGAATAGATCGTATTGGTGCCGGTGATCGTCCCGCTATTCTTCACGTTCCAAGTGGGCTGGTTCACGTTGGTCATGGCGGCCGTGCTGTTGTAGGCGGCATATCCCGTATCGCCGAGGCTCCCGAGGCCGCCCGTGGTGACGCCATTGACGGTGGTGTAAGGAATGTAGCTGGCAAAACCGTTAAAGCCGTTGTTGTTGTTACCGGTTTGCATGACCACGGCCCATGGCCCGATGATGTTGTTGGTCAGGGTCGGGGCTGTCGTGATATTGATGCGTGGGTTGGCCAGGCCGGCTTGCCCATACGCGCCATTGTTACTAGGTCCCATGGGATTGAAATAAACGGTGGCGGCGGAACCGGCCGTCTGGGTCAGGCTGCTGATTGTCAGGTCCGCCCCGCCCGCGATCGCGCTATTGGTCGTCACATAGGGGTTGATGTTAAAGCGGGATGCACCCGACGCTAGGGTGACCGCGCCAATGGTTTCAGTGGAAGCCACGGACGGGGCACCGTTAAACTGGAAAACGGCTCCGGTTAGGGTGATGGGGGTACTATCGTTGATGCGATTGATGTTGTTCGCAAAGCCTGTGTTGTCGAGGGTCAGAGTCGCGTTGTTGACTTTGATAGCGGACGTGCCGGATAAGGTGCCGCCGTCCTTGAGGGACAGCGTTTCACCGAGCACCGAGACGGCACCGCTGGTGGAGTTGGCGCTCACCAGTGTCAGAACGAGGCCGCTGTTGTTAGCCTCTTTGACCAAGCTGACGGACCCGCCGATTGACCCGCCGAATGTGCCGTTGGCCGCGTTGGTAGTTAGAACACCGCTGCCGATGATGCTGCCGCCAGAATTTTCGACGGTGCCGGGGGTCACGATGCTGCCGACGTACTGGTTGTTAGCCCCCAAGTCGAGGGTGGCGCTCTTATTCACCACGAGGGGTTGGTTGGCCGCGAGCGTGTTATTGCCGCCGGCGAGGGTCAGGGTGCCTTGGTCCACCGTCGTCTGGCCGGTGTACCAATCCCGGGAGCCGAGCGTGAGATTACCAGCACCGAGTTTGGTTAGTCCGCCGGAGGAGCCGGAGATGATGCTCGTGATCGTTCCGGATGTGGCGTAGTTGGCGATCAATTCGGCATTGCCAGAGGTGCTGAGGTAACCGCCGCTGATGTTGCCGCCGCCGTTGTTGATCAGACTGCCGGCACCCAGCGTGAGGGTCTGCCCGCTGTTGATGATCACTCCTTCGGCAATCCCACTTTGCAGCGTTAGATTGAGCGAGTTGATCGTCTTGCTGGCCGTCACATTCGTCTGTGCTGCGGTGGGTTTGAAGTTGTTAGCCGAGACGCCCGTTGTGCCCAGGTCCCCTGTGGTGTAGGCGGCGTACGCCGTGACCG
>JBAXOP010000306.1:0-6579 GCA_037133195.1 Verrucomicrobiota bacterium
CCTTGGCGGGGATTGCGCTGGTCGAGACCAGCGGGTGCAGCTGCGGGTGAATCAAAGCGGTCCTCAAGGATTTTCACGAAACGAGGGGCGGCTTGGGGGAAGCGAGCCATGGCTACCGGAATGGATTCAAGGGCTCCGCCGGCTAATACTCGGGTGGCGGAACCCGCAGCAAGTAACGGGTGCTCGTCGCCAGCGGGTAACTGCAACTCCACGTGACCCTCAAAAACATGGACTTCATCAGGACATCCCGGATGGCTCGCAATGCCGAATTCCGTGCCCAAATCCACTACCGTGACCGAGGCGGTGGTGACCGCTAATTTCACGCCCGGGGTATCGACGCGAAAGCGCCCGCGGCCATGACCGAGGCGGAGGTTTTCATTGGAAACAAACTCGAGTTCTGAGTTGCCATCAATCACGGCCATCGCGCCGGAGTCAAGCGTGAGGCGGGCCTGCCCGTGTTGCAGGCGGATGAGCGCCCGCTGGTTGAGCCGTGCCGTTAGACCGGAGGCATGCTGCTCACCTTCAATCCCCCACACCGCATCTTCGGAAAAAGTCACCGACGCCATCTGGGGGGCCGCCAGTTGTGAGCGGCGCGGCGATACCCGCAACACCACGGCGGCCAGCAGGAAAATCACTGCCGCGATAGACAGCCCGGCCACCACCAACGCCACGCCACGCCGTGCCAACGCCGCAGGTTTTTTTGCTATGTGCATGTCCTCAAACTCCTCGCACAGGGCATGATGGAGCAGAGCATATTGGCGGTAGAGTGCCAGCAGATCAGGTTCCCGCCGCAACCGTAGCTGAAACGACTGGAACCCTTCATGGCCGATGGATCCGTCCAGCACTTGCTGGATGAGTTGGTGGTCGGTCTTGATCATCATCCTAATAAGGTGGTCTCATGCAATTGACGTTCGATGCAGCGCCGCAGGGCTGCTCGCAAATTAAAAAGAATCGCCTTGAGGGTGCCGGAGCTGCGTCTAGTGGCGGCCGCATAGACACTCAGCGAGGAGTCCGTGGCATAGCGGTGGTGGAGCAACTCACGGTCTTGAGGGCGCAAGCGCAGCAGGCAGCGCCGCAGCGCCAAGTGCCGCTCCTCGAGTTCATCGGGTGCCGCCTCGATATCCGGCGACATCCGCTCCAGCAGGTCATCGTCAAACACCAGCCACCCATGCGCGGCGAGCCGGCGGCGGTGATTGATCAGGTGGTAGCGGATCGTTTGGAAAGCCCATGCCTTGAAATTGGTGCCTATTGTAAACATCTCGCGCTTTTGCCACAAGGTGATGTTGACGTCCTGGAGCAAGTCCCGTGCCCCGCCTCCGCCGGGAGCCAGCGAGCGGATATACGCCAGCATAGCCGTCTGGTGATTGGTCAATTCACGGACAAATTCCTCAGAGTCAGGATTGCCTGACGGAGAGGTTGGCAGGGTCGATTCACCTATCATATGTGTCAGAAACGGCAATTGGATCTATGCAAGAAAGGCTCAGGGTACTGAAACGGCCAGTCGTACAAAGTGCTTTGGCGTGCCTAGTGGCAACTTGTATTTCACGAAAGCAGGATCGCTCGTATCGGCGCTCGTGGTGACATCATCCCAGGTCGTCAGATTGACGGAAGTGAGTACTTGGAACGACACTCCGGTGGCCAAGGGACTGCGGGGCCAGGCGACCACTCCGGAAACTAATGGCGGATTGGCGGTGAACGAGGAACCGGTTTGGCCCATGAAGTATTCCACGCCGTTAGGCACGCCATTGCCGTTGGCGTCCATATCAGCGGCTAGGCCCCCCCCGTTGGCGGTGCTCCAAGCCGCGTACGACAGTGTTGCCTCGTTGCTGAAGAAGACTGTGGGGATGGTTTGAGGGGTGCCGGCGGCACCGAGATTGAACGTGCGGTCGTAGCCGTATTCAAAGCCACCGTTAGGTATGTGCAAATCGCTGGAGGTGAACTTGTAGGTGCCGAATGAATCTCCGGCAATGCCCTTCACATTGCTGAGCGTCCCGGTGTAGATCAAGTCAGAAGCCGCATCCGTAAGTGTCAGCGTGCTGAGTTCCGGTTGCGAACCGGTGAAAAATTGAACCCTCACCGAGCTGGGCGGCACGAACTGGCCCTTGGCCGCCTGAACCTTCATGTTGACGCTGAAAGTGATGTCGCGCGTAGGATCCAGAGGAAATGGATCGACGTTGTTAAGTATGCCATCGCCATCCTCGTCCTCGCCATCGACCAAGGCGGGACGGTTGACTGGAATAGTGAGCGTCTGGGTGCCTGATTCGCCCTGGAAATTTACGGTCCGAACCCCGCCGCCCATGTCACTGTTGGTAGGAAGTGAAGCAAGGGTCTGGTTAGATCCGTAGGTGGAGTCAGCGTTGACCAGCAGCGGCATGATTTTCACGTTTTGCGAGCCCTCCGGCACACCCAGTAACGCCATGTTGAGAGCCATTTCCACCCCGTCCACTGCGGCAGCATAGGAGCTGCTATCGGCTCCGACATTTGTCCAAGTAGCACGGAGTTGGACCACCGCGCCGTGGGAGGCGGTCGCATTGTCAACCCGTCCCAGATCGACGTGGATGCGGCGGTTGAGGTCATAGACACTGGCGTAAGCTTCCGCGCCCCCGCCGTAGATACGGATCGCGTAATCCGGTTGGAAGCCGTCCTCGAATGTCATGCCGGTGCCAGCATCCGGAGCGAGATGATTGAGGTCGCTCTCGGAGCCACCGCTACGAATGAGATCGTTGGTGATGCTCGAAACACCGGCCCCGGGGCTGGAATCAATGAAAATGATGATCGCATTGCCGTCTGCCCGCCCGGCGACGAAGAGGTTGAGCAATTTACCGGTCTGGGCAGTATAGATATTGGCCAGGGCGTTATTGGTTCCCCAATTGCTCGTCTGCGCTTGCACGGCGAGTTGGGTATATTCGGTTTCACTGACCGGGTTGCGGGTACCATCCACGGTGATGGCGGCGCGGGTGGTCATGGGGCTGGCCAGTGCGGCACAGGCAATCCATAAGGCAAGATCGGATTTCATGGGATCGTTGAGTTGGGACGGGGTAGCTCAGACACCGACCGTCACGCCTCGCTTGGGGGGACACCCGCCTAGCAGACAAAACGATAAATCGGTGCTAACCTTCACGTTCCAGATGTGTAGCCTAGCCTCCCGGTTTAAGCAATGACGAAAAAGCGGGAAATAATTTCCTAAAACCGGTTCACGGCACGACTCGCACGCGGTAAAACCGTCTCCCACCGGCGGTCCCGCCCAAATGGGTGAAGGAGGTCGTTATGGCAGTGGCGCTGACCGGGTCGCCGACCGGACTCCAAGGCGGTTGTAAGGTAAGGCTGGTTTCAAGTTGATAGACCTTGCCTGGCACCGTGGTCGCCGAGATCACCCTATCGTTACCGGCAGAGGTGATGCCGGTGGTCTTGAACGTGGACGAGCTGAGCAGCGGATCGGTGCCCGCCACCTCCTCGGCGGCGTTGGACTGGCCGTCACCATCCGCGTCGGCGGCAGGGTCCAGTGCTACCACTGGCGCGGAAACAGGACTATAAGGGCCGTAGATTCCTGCGTTATTAATCTGTTGGACGTGCGCATAGACCACCGTGCCATAAGCCACTGTGACGGTTTGGCTGGTGGCGGCCACCCCGCTATCAAACAGATCCGAGCCGCCCGACGAGGTGCCGAGCTGTAGGTGATAGCCATTTACACCGCCGTCCGGATCGCTGGCCGGGGACCAGGAAAACGTCACGTCATGGCCGATGACGGATGCGTGCAATGAGGGATTGGCCGGGGCGGTCGGAGCGGGTGGGGGAGTGACATCGTAGAGTTTGAGGTATTGGGCTTCATACGGCGCGGAGGTCCAACTCGCGTCGGTCTGCGGCACCCGGTTCATAGCTACATAGATACCATTGGCCAGAATGTCCGTGCCCAGGCGCGGCGCTGGTACGTCGGATTCCGCGTAGGGAGCCACCCGCCATTGCCAAATATCGCGGCGATTGGGCCGGATCGCGGTGTACGCGGCGATATTGCGCACATTGTAGTATCGGCCTGGCTTAATGCCGTAGTCATTGACGCCATTGTTATCGGTATCCTGATTGACATTGAAGGAGCCCGAGCCGGACCAGTCGCGATCCGTGTTCGCAAAGGCAAAGACCACATCCGCCGCAGATGGTGCCGCATTGAGGGTTTCAAATTTTGCGGTGGCATAGATTTTTCCGTGGGGGCCGCCGAGCACCTGATCGAGGAAATAGCGGTTAGATGAGCGCAGTGCGCGGCTGAACTGGCGTGCCTGGCCAATGCCCGCATAAACCGGGTAGAGTTGGTCGTTGCCGTAGTTGGTATCGGACCAAGCCGGCATCATCGAGTTGAACTGTTTGAACTGGGCGATTTGCTTACCGAAGTTGGTTTCATATTTTTGATAGCCGAAGGTCCGGGAAATTCCCAACTCCTGCCCGGAGAACACCAGTGGAGCACCATCCACAGTGTTGACCACCGCAAAGCGGACCAATGCTTGGAACGGATCGGTATAACTTTCCTCGTCGTGCGACATGTTGTTAAGCAGGACCAGTCCTTGGCCGTAGGCATTGCGCCGCGTCTCGAAGATCGAGCGATAATGAGTCGGTTCGCTGGCGCTGGCTAGCGGAAATACGATGTTTTCGTTGAGAAGATCGAAGTGCCTGTTAGATCGGTAGGTCACTGCGCCGCCATCGAGCGATTCGGACATAAACACGAAGTTCCACTTACGGGTGCGGGTCTTGTTAATGATATATTCCCAGAGCTGCGGCGGGAGGCCCTGACCGAAGTCGGCACGCAAGCCGCTGATGCCATGGGCGGTCTGGGTAGCCCCGCTGGATCCTTCCGGCACCCCGGTTTGGTCCAGCCAGAACAGTGGATACCCGGCAAAATATTTCCAGACATTGCGGGTCACGCCATCGAAGTTAGAACCGTTGAAATCGAAAAAATCCCCCTCATTGGTGAAGTTGCCGTTGTCCTGGGGATTGAGACTCACCAGCGCCGAGTAATTGCCAAAAAACACGTCGCGCACATCATTCCATTTGCCGAAGTCGCCGCGGTCCGGGGCGACGGCGAGATTGGCGGCACTGGATGCCCTGGCACCGTAATTGCCGGATTGCGAATAGAACTTGGCCTCGATATTGCGGATCTCAGAGGTAGCTGCTCCGCCGAACAACGACACCCCCGCACTCGCGATTTCCGCATCCGGGGCGGTGTGGTTGAAGGGCGCATCGAGCATGACTTTGACACCCTTGTTATATGCCGCGCTGACCAAGCCTTGGAATGCCAGCATTGCGGCCTCGCGGGTGTTCCCAACGGACATCAGCGGATTGACTTCAAAGAAATTTTTCACGGCATACGGACTGCCGGGATAATCGGTCTCGCCCTCGACACCGATAGGATGGATCGGCTGGAACCATAACCAGTTGCAACCCAGGTTTTTCAAATAGTCCAAATCCCAGCGATTGCTAGTATTGTGCGGTGCGTTAGGCGCATTATATAAATCCTCGAACGTACTGCGGTTGGCGAAATCATCGCTGGAATCCGCGGGTGTGTTGTCGCTCGATTCTACGGTGAGTACGTTGAGTTCATACAAGCTGATGTTGCGGGCATCCACCGGAGACACCACGATGGCGTGATCGCGCCGCCCGGCCGTGGTGTACCAATGCCACGCCGGATCCCCCTGGACCTTCCAGCGTGCGGTGAGCCTGTAGGCACCGGTTTTCTGCGCATTGAGGGTGAGGGAGTAATTGCCGGCGCCCGCATTATTCATGGTATAGGCGGTGAAGTAATTGTTATCGCCGACGACAACCGTGTTGCCATCCGGCGGCAGGATGCCGTCCTCAATGCCGTCGCCATTGGCATCTAACTGGGCCCGGTCTCGGCGGTTCAGATTCGTGAACAACTCCACCGTGATCACGTTCGCCTGGCCAGGAGAAAAGGTCACGGCCAGCGGCTGCGCATCCCCAGCCATCTCGTCCACAAACAAATGAGTGCTGGTGTAATTGCCGTTTTGACCGTTGACGGTGAGCACCGGGTCGCCAATAGTTCCATTCTGATAGGTAAACAGCGCGTTGTCCGTACCCGCTTGGTGGTCGGCAAATTTCTCATCATTGGTGGCCGGATTCCATAGCCCGATTTTGTAGCGCACTTTGCCGCCAATCGGCAATCCTGCTAGTGCGTTGCTCATAGTTCCACGCCACCAAGCGGCATTGCCGTTGCCGCTGCCATCGCCTTCCACGCCATCGTATTGGAGCGCAATGGCTGTGCTGCCGGCATCAGCCACCCCCAGCGCGCCGCCGGGGGCCGTGGCATCGGTGCCGGTGGGGTCTAGGCGATAGTAAAGCGCGCCAGCGGTGGCCCAACGGGTGTTGAGCGCACCGCTGGTACCGATGTAGCCGGTTTTGAGTCGGACCTGCAGATCATTGCCGGCGACGGTCCGGTTATTGGCATGGAGCACCCAGCCGGGCCTGTTACGGATAGAGAACGGCGCGGCTTGGGCACCGGCTTCGCTGGTGGTGGTGTGTGTGGCCTCGTCCGATCCAAACAGATAGGTGGTTTCCGGGCTGCCGCCGCTGTAGGTC
>JBAXOP010000307.1:0-6574 GCA_037133195.1 Verrucomicrobiota bacterium
AAGAGTTCGTCCGGGCCGCCGGCGTGAATGCCGCTGAAAGGCGACTCGTAGAGGGCGGCGGGTTCCATGAAGCCACGGGCTGTGAGTTGGTCGATGACGAGCTCGACGAAGCGCATCTGTTGGGCGTTGAGGCTGCGGTCTGCGAGGAAGGTGGCGAAGGCGGCTTTGGCGGCACTGCGGTCCATGCCGACGATGCGGCGGACGAGGTGGGCCAGCGTGGGCATCTCCTGGATCTGGAGCATGCTGGTGAGTAGGCGCTGGCCTTCGTCTGCACCGATGTTGAGAAGCGTCTTCTCAAGCGACTGGAGGTCGGTGGGGGTGAGCGGTTGGTTGTTGCGAAGGCGCTGGATGGCGATCTCGTCCTGATGACTGCGGAGGTAGTCCTCGACCTTTTTGGCGTATTGGTTGCCGGTCATCTTGGGCATGTAGATGGCCTCGTCCTCACGGACACCGAGCACCTCGTCCTTGAAGTTGGTGTAGACGATTACGCGCTTGGATTTGTCGATGAACTGAATGAGGCCGCGCAGGCGGATGCGCAGATCTTCCAGGGCGGCGAGGTCGATGCCTTCCCAGAACTCAGGGACTTGGACGGCGCGGAGGTATTCGATCTGCTGTTTGACGGCGGGGATGGCGTCCTTTTCCTCAAGGCAGGCGGCAATCTCGATGACCTTCTTGCGGGTGGACTCGAAGGGGCCGGCATCTTTCTCGATCAGGGCGATCTGCATCCGCAGGGCGCTGAGGTCGAAAAAGCGGGCCTCGATCTCATCGGTTTCGATCTGGCTGGGCAGTCCGGCGATGTGGTTCTCAATCTCGTGGATGTCTGAATCCGAGAGAGATTCCCATGATGCCTGATTCTTGAATCTTTCGACATGCTGGAGGTGGGCGCGCACCATGAAGTTGTCGGGATTCATGCCGCAGACTTCCCCGTGCAGCGTGCTGGCGAGGGATGTGCGGAGCGCGCCGGAGGGTTCCAGCTCGGGAGTCTTCTGGACGGCCGCGAGCAACTGGACGCGGCTCTTGAAGAGGCGGGTGCCGAGGGCCTCACCACCGCTGCCCTCGATGCCGTTGGGGTTCTCGCGGAAATAGTCGAAGTTGAAGCAGAAGTCGAAGATGCGGAAGTGCTCCTTGTCCTGCTCCGGTCCGAAGAGGTTTTTGCAGAGGCGGGTGCCACGACCGATCATCTGCCAGAACTTGATCTTGGAGTAAACGGGCTTGAAGAAGACCAGATTGACGATCTCCGGCACGTCGATGCCGGTGTCCAGCATGTCCACGGAAATGGCAATGTGCGGTGCCTTGTCCTTTTGGGAAAAGGCATCGATGAGGCTCTGCGGGTATTTCGCTTGGTGGTCGATGATGCGGGCGAAGTGGCCGGCATAATGCGGGTAGTGGAAATTGAAGCGCTCCTCGATGAATACGGCGTGGTCGTGATTGCGGGCGAAGATGATGGTCTTGCCGAGGCGGTCGCCACCTTCGACCTTGAGACCTTCCGCCATGAGGTGCTGGAGGACTTTGTCCACCGTGTCGGAGTTGAACAGCCAGTTGTTGATGGCGGAGGCGTGGATGCCGTCTGGCGTGATGCCATTGCGGTTTATATCGCCCCAGTCGAGCGATTCCCATTCCGCCTTCTCCGCATCGCTGAGGTCATCGTAGTGGATGCCATCGCGGGGGAATTTGAGATCCACCTGCCGGACTTGTGGCGGCACGAGGAAGCCGTCGCTGACGGCCAACTCCAGCTCGTAGGCATCGGTGGGGACGCCTTGCTCAAGGTCGAAGATCTCGTAGGTGTTCTTATCGACCTGATCGCGGGGTGTGGCGGTGAGGCCGACGAGCAGGCAATCGAAGTAACGGAAAATCTCGCGGTAGCGCTGATAGACCGAGCGGTGCGCTTCATCGATGATGATCAGATCGAAGTGGCCGATGCCGAAGCGGGCGGTGCCGCCGTCGGTCACGTCGATGAGTCCCATCATGGTGGGGTAGGTGCAGACATAGACGCGGCCCTCGGTGTTGTTTTCGGTGACCAGATTCACCGGGCTGGAATCCGGCAGGTGCGCCTTGAAGGCATTGCCCGCCTGGTTGACCAGAGCGACGCGGTCGGCGAGGAAAAGCACACGCTTGGCCCAGTTCGCCCGCTGGAGGACATCCACGAGGGCGATGGCGACGCGGGTCTTGCCGGTGCCGGTGGCCATGACGAGCAGGGCCTTGCGCTGTTTCTTGGAAAAATGTTCGCCGATGCTGGTGATGGCGCGTTTCGCATAGTAGCGCTCGACGATCACTCCATTGATAGAAACCGTGCTTAAAGCCTTGCCGGTGCCCCGGCGGAGGATGAGACGGGCGAGTTCCTCCTTCTTGTAAAATCCGGACACCCGGCGTGGCGGATAGGCGGTGTCATCCCAAATCCATGTCTCGTAGCCGTTGGTGTAGAAAATGACCGGACGCTGTCCATACATCGCCTCCAGGCAATCTGCGTAGAGCTTGGCCTGCTGCTGGCCGACGCGGGCGTCCACCGTGGTCTTCTTGGATTCCACGATGCCGAGCGGCTTGCCGTCGTCCCCCCAGAGCACGTCGTCCACGTAGCCCTTGCCCGCCTGGTTCGGCATGCCGGTCACTTCAAATTCCTTGTCGCGCTTCTGATCGAGCGGCCAACCGGCGCGCTTGAGGTCGAGATCGATGAGGTAATGCCGGGTCTGCGCCTCCGTGTAATCGTGGGTGTCCGGCTTTTTCTCCGCTGCGGCCTTGGCTGCCGCGAGGTGGGCGCGGAGGAGTTGGAGTTCGGAATCGAGCGCGTCCTTTTCCTGCTGGCGTTGGAGGGCTTCCTTGGCCTGCTCCTCAAGCTGCTGTTCCAGTGCCTCCAGTTCCTTGCGCGGGACGGCTGCCGCGCTGGTGACCGGCTGTGGCACGCGGGCATCCGACCATGCGGCACCCTCGCGAGAGGCATCCGGCGCGTAGGTGCGGGTGAGCCAGTAGCAGAGGTGGTGCAGCTCCTTGACCGCCTGCATGGCGTCCAATTGGCGGATCGGGCGCGCCTCGTGGACGGCCTGATTGCCGACCTGCTGGATGAAGCGGGCTTTCTGGAAAACCGCTTCCGGCAACAGGTTGCGGAATCCTGGATCATGAATCATCGCTCCGAGGCTGGAGTCATAAGGCATCCGCAGACTGGTGTCATAGCGGTAGAGCCAGCGGACGGCGGCCTCCAGCGCGAAGCGGGCGTGGAAGCAGGCGGCGCGGGGATCGCCCATGATGTGCTCTTCCGCCTTGCGGCAGGCTTCCGCGAGGTCATTGAAGGCCGGGGGCAGGAAGGTAAAGTTGCTCATGGTTCGCGGGTTCGGTAAGCTTGCTGCTCGTGGTTGGGTTGCTGGGGATAGCGCCGTTCGAGAATTTTTTCGTCATCCACCATCGGTTTGATGAAACGCTGACGAATCCCGTCTGGGGATCGATTCAGAAGGACTGCCAATTGATTGAGTGTGAAAAACTTTCCGCAGCAGAGATTCCGGATCGTTTCCCGTGTCGTTTCAGGAAGGCAGTGTTTGTTCGACCTCACCGGCTCCGCGATCCTGAGTAAAGTCGGATCTTCCATGGGATTGACCTGCGGCAAATGTTCGGACCCCGGGTCCAAATGTTCGGACCTCGGAGCCAAATGTTCGGACCTCGGGGCCAAATGTTCGGACCTCGGGGGCAAATCTTCGGACCTCGGGAGCAAATCTTCGGACCTCGGGGGAGGACTTTCCAAATCCACAGCGCTTGCCAGATCCACGGCTGCCGTGCCTGCCAGCCGATAGCTGGTGGCCCTCCCCTGGCCGTCCGGGACGAGCATCCTGTGATCAACCAAGCCCTTGAGCAGGAGGGTGATGTCGCGCGGGTGCAGGCGGGAAATCTGCCGGAGGCGCGCATTGGTGACGTAGCCCTCGATGTGCGCTGTGGCCAGGGCGAGACGCCCGTTCTCATCGAGCTGGTCGAAAGATTTGCCAAAGAGATACCGCAAATCTTTCAAGGTTGAATCCGGGAGCAGACTCACCGTGCGGAGCTTCATGAGCGTGGCCTCGGGTTCCTCAGACTCCCACAACTCCGGGAGCCGGTAGTGCTGGGATTTCCAGTTCTCGATCACCCGGGGGATACCGGAGCCGGCTTGCTCACCGAGTCCGATGAGACTGAACATTTTTTGAAGGCTGCGGTTCCGGCAATCGCTGTGCCCGCCCTCAAAGGCTGCGGTGACAGGGATGCGCATGTTTCCCGGATTCCGGAACCCGAAATAATCCGGGGCCTTGACCACCAAAATCGAAATGCTGGCGGAGTAGTCCGCATGAACCAGTGCGTTCACCAAGGCCTCGCGCAAGGCCTTGTGAATCGGCGTGTCGTCATCCCGTTCGCCGCCTTCCAGCCGAAAGGGAACTTTAAGATCCCGGAACAGCCGCTGGATGGTCATGCGGTAGAAATCGTAAAGATTGCCCGACCAGGTGCCATCCGGGCTGAGCCGGTCAACCCACTTGGTTTTCGCTCCACCAACGGGCAATTCCCGGTAATCCACGAAATAATTGGGCACGACCTCATGAATGGCCTCGTGTTTGCCAAACATCAACAGCCCTGCCAGCGTAAGCCCGGCATTGCCGGTTTGCCGGTCCGTTCTCCACCCGCCAAGCTTGCGGAGAAATTCAAGATTCTCCGCACCGTTGAACGGATGGTCAGGCTTCAGGGCCGCCATGCGGTTGCGGTAGGCCTTGAAACTGTCCATGTCCAAATCGTCGAACGTGTAGCCTGATAGGAGGCGTGCATCCCGCGCATCCTCAATCTGCTCGGCGAGCATTCGTTTCACCTCGTCCTCCCGGCAGAGGTAGTCGCCTGAATGGTGCCGTTTGTAGGTGCCCTTCAGTGGGTTGCCGTTGATGAAGATCGGACGCTCTTGCCGGGTGGCGCGGGGCACCTCAATCTCGATCACCCACCGGCCTGCGCCCGCTGGGAACCGCTGCACCATTTCGGGGGTGAGCACGTTGCGGCTGACCTTTTGCGGGTTATTCAACTGATTCCAGAGGTCATCGAGCACCGGGTCGGGATTCTCAAGGCCATGGGCGTCGAAATTGCGGTCTTTCAGCTCTTTAACGCCCAGATAGATCATCCCGCCATTCGTATTGGCGAAGGCCGAATAGGATTCGAAAAAATCCCGAGGCAAGGCGCCACGACCGTCCTGGCCAAGCGCACTCTTGGCTTCGAGATCGACATCTTCCCGGAGGTTCTCGGCGTTGAATACGGCATCGGTCATGGCTCAATGGATCAGAGTTCCCCGCGAAAGGCGCGGTGCTGAAGCGCGGCGAAGAGGGCTTCCAGTTCGGCGAGGTGGCCGCGCTGCGCGGTCTTCTGGCGCTCGATGGATTCGACGATGGCGGCGAATTTTTGTTGGACATCAAGGGGAGGGAGCGGAAACTCGATGCTGCCGAGGAGGGCCTGGTTGACCTTGTAGGTACCATTCGTAGTTCTCGCACCGGCATCGATTTGTTTTCTCACTTTGGCGGTTGACCACGTCGACTGGAGGTATTCCGGTTCAACTTGTGACCTGTCGATGGTACAAGCGATCATTGTATCGGGGA
Organism: Verrucomicrobiota bacterium; assembly: GCA_037133195.1. Taxonomy (GTDB): domain Bacteria; phylum Verrucomicrobiota; class Verrucomicrobiia; order Verrucomicrobiales; family Akkermansiaceae; genus Luteolibacter. The sequence goes on from JBAXOP010000307.1 coordinate 5,577, forward strand.
AAGACACTGATGGCATGTCGGCCAAGGGAAAGACGCCAATACCGACCATGCTTTTATTTCCGTTACCGCGACAAATCAGGAAGGTATTGCGTGTGACTTGTTGGTTTTCTGAAGGGGAGCGATCAAAGATGGCATCTTTCAAAAATTGAGGGGCAAATTCCCCGGAGGTGATGGCAGACAAAGTGAGCACCCTGCCCGCGACCTTTCCTCTTGTTGAAGGTGAAAGACCGTTGCGAAAAGAATCACCAATGACTGATGTTAGATTGCGCACCGGCCACCCCATCGGATTGGTCACCGGACCGCCGAAGAGGGTGAGGAAGGTGGATTGGAGGAGGGCGTCGAGTTGGGCGAGGGTCTCGCGGCGCTTGGCGCGCAAGGCGTCCGCCGCATCCAGAATCGCCGCGATGCGCTTCTGCTCGGCGAGCGGCGGGAGGGGGATTTGGAGTTTGCCGAGATTCTCTTGGGTGATGCCTTTCACCGTAGCTCCACTACCATATCGGATAATCTCGTCTGCAAGGCCGATCATCGAATGGAGAAGATAGCGAGAATCGAGGGGAACCTTTGGGATCAACGCGCGGAGATCTTGATTGATTGCCATGTCAATCGAGTTGATAGCGGCTTTGCCCAGCGCCATGCGTGTCGGAATAATTACATGCCCTGCGGGAATCAGATTTGAGGCGCTTGCTTCCAGACCTTTGCGGCTGATAGAATCCTGAGTTTTAGCCAGATCAAGGCTTTTGAAATCTTTCACGGACGCCCAAGGAATTTCATCGGACCAATACTCGGGCACATCTTTGCGAGGCGTGCCGCCACCGCGAAAGCTAAGGATTTCATTCAAACTACGGAAACCGCCTTTCATTTCAGCAACCCCTCCCGTTCTTTTCGTCCCTTGGCGATTTTGTCTTCGATTTTGGCGAGACGGGTCATTAGATGTTTCATCATTGTGATTTTCTTCCGCGCCAACGGCGCATCATTCCTCAGCCCAGGGCAACGCCCTG
>JBAXOP010000308.1:0-6561 GCA_037133195.1 Verrucomicrobiota bacterium
CGAGCAAGCCGGTATTCACTCTGGCGACTCTGCTTGCGTGATCCCGAGTTTTTCCACTGACTACGACACGTCGGACAAGCTCTTCTTCGAGCCGCTGACCCTCGAGGACGTGCTCAACATCTGCGATCAAGAACAACCCCACGGCGTCATCGTCCAATTCGGCGGACAAACCCCGCTCAATCTCGCCGCCGACCTCGAACGCCACGGTGTTCCCATCATCGGCACCTCACCCAAGTCTATCGAACAAGCCGAGGATCGTAAGTTTTTCTCCGCTTTGCTAGATAAACTCGGCCTCAAACAGGCCGAGGCCGGTACCGCCACTAACGAGCCCGAAGCCTTGGTCGTGGCTAACCGCATCGGCTACCCGGTGCTCGTCCGACCGTCATTTGTGTTAGGCGGGCGGGCGATGATGATCGTCTATTGTGATGCGGAATTATCCCGCTACATGCGCGAGGCAGTCACGGCCTCGCCCGAGCGGCCGGTGCTGGTGGACCGTTTCCTGGACAATGCCACCGAGGTGGACGTCGATTGCATCAGCGACGGGGAAACCTCGGTCATCGGTGCCATCATGGAACACATCGAGCAAGCCGGTATTCACTCTGGCGACTCTGCTTGCGTGATCCCGAGTTTTTCCCTGACAGATGCGATCAAGACCGAGATCACCCGTGCAGCGATGGATCTGGCCCGCGAACTCAAGGTCAAAGGCCTGATGAATATCCAGTTCGCCGTCAAGGACGAGCAATTGTATGTCATCGAGGTCAACCCGCGGGCGTCGCGCACCGTGCCATTTGTCGGCAAAGCCACCGGCGTGTCGCTGGCGAAGCTGGCCGCCAAGGTGATGGTAGGAGCCAAGCTCAAGGACCTCGGCTTCACGGAGACGATTATTCCGGCGCATTTCTCGGTCAAGGAGGCCGTGTTCCCGTGGAACCGATTCCCGGGTATCGATATTGTGCTAGGGCCGGAAATGAAATCCACCGGCGAGGTCATGGGCATCGATCCGGACTGGGGGATGGCCTACGCCAAGTCCCAGATGGCCGCCTTCAACCCGCTGCCCACGTCCGGCAATGTCTTCCTTTCAGTATCCGACCTCGATAAGGCCCGCACCGTGCTCGTCGCCCGTGACTTGGTCGCCTTGGGCTTCAAGATATTTTCCACTGGCGGCACCCACGCCCGTCTGACGCAGGAGGGCATCCCCTGCACCCGTGTGTACAAGCTCGCCGAGCAGGCCCGCCCGAACGTCATCGACATGATGAAAAACCGTGAGATCCAGTTTGTGGTCAACACGCCCAGTGGGCATGAGGCACGCGAGGATGAGGTGAAAATCCGCGCCACTGCCATCGCCCAAAAAATCTCCCATGCCACCAACTTGTCCGCCGCCGAGGCTTCCGTCAAAGCCATTCGCTCTCTCAAATCGCGCGATCTCACCGTCATGAGTATCCAGGAGTACCATGCCTGAGGCGTAGGGAGCGACTAACTTACGGTCGTCGTGTGGAGGGATAAAATGATTCGACATTTCCCGTCCCCTGCTGCCTGATTTGCGGCGTGCCGACTGTTCAAATCAAATATCAAACGTTTCACCCATCGATCTGGCCGAAAATGATCGGCGAAGTTTCTCGCGACGCCACGCCCGGCGCGCTGGTGCAAGTGCTCGGCAAGGAAGGCACGCCGTTCGGTTGGGGCCTGTGGAACCCTAAGTCGAGGATGCCGCTGCGGGTTGTCAGTCACTCGCTAGAACCACTCGACGAAACGTTTTTCGAGGCGGCCATTCGGCGCGCTGCGCAATTTCGGCGCGAAATTCTCAAACTCGACGCGGATACTGACGCGTACCGAGCGATTCACGGCGACGCGGATTTTCTACCAGGCATGGTGGCCGACAAATTTGCGGACGTGCTATCGGTGGAAATCACCAACCTCGCCGCCTGGCAGCGATTGCCGAAGTGGTTGCCGTTGCTGCACGAGTGTTTTGGCACCCGCCGCCAGATTGTTAGCGTTGACCCTGACCTCGCCCGCATCGAGGGGATTCCGCGGGTCGGCGGCGCGGTCTCCGACAACCTCCGATCAGTCAAAATCCGCGAACACGGCCTCCGCTATGAGGTGGATTTCAGCCAAGGCCATAAAACCGGATTCTTCTGCGACCAACGCGAAAACCGGAAAAATTTCGGCGCGCTGGCGGCGGGGCGAAGCGTGTTAGACCTATGTTGTTATACCGGTGGTTTCGCCATTGCCGCAGCGCTAGGCGGTGCTACAGATGTCACGGCCATCGATCTGGATGAGACTGCGGTGGCGATGGCCAAACGCAATGCCAACCTCAATTCCGCCAAGGTGAAATTCACCCATGCGGACGCCTTCACCTGGTTGCGAACGATGATAGAAAACGGCCGCACCTGGGACTTGGTGGTCGCCGATCCGCCGAAATTCATCCACGGCCGCGAAGACGAACTCGGCATCGCCAAATACGCCGATCTGAACAAACTCGCGCTGCAACTCGTCGCCCCAACCGGGTTGTATGTCACTTGCTCCTGCTCCGGCCAGCTAGGTGCGGGCGAGTTCGAGCAAATCGTCATCACCTCAGCCCATCGACGCAACCTGCGCCTGCAAACGTTCGATCGAAGCGGTGCCGGGCCCGACCATCCGACGCTCTCCAACTACCCGGAATCGCGCTACCTCAAGGTGCTGTGGTCAAGGGTGATCTAACGTCGGAACCCGAATTTTCCCGCTTGAGCAAATCGAGCAACGCCCCGCCGAGTGCTGGAAATTTAAACGCAAAGCCATCCGCCACCAGTGCCCCTGGCAGTGCCCGCTGGCTATCCAACAATGCGCCACCGAATCCGCCGAGCGCGAGTTTGAGTGCCAACCGGGGCACTGGCAGCAGAGCAGGCCGATGCAACGCCGCGGCGAAAACGCGGGTAAATTCTGAGTTACGCTCCGGGGAAGGCGCGGTGGCATTGGCTGCGCCATGCAGGGATTTGGAGAAAACGGCGTGCCCGATGGCAGCGTGCAAATCGTCCAGGTGAATCCACGCCAACCATTGCCGACCCGATCCGAGACGCCCGCCAAGCCCCATGCCGAATACCCGCCGCAATCGTTCATACGCCAGCCCGCCCCGCCCTAACACCACACCCAGTCGCAGCCGCACCACCCGCACGCCGAGGGCCTCGGCCTCGATAGCGGCGGCTTCCCACTCGCTGCACAATTCCGCCAGATAGTCCGAACCCGGCGCCGCTGCTTCCGTGAGCAGCGCCTCGCCGCCGTCGCCGTAATAACCCACCGCCGAGGCATTCACCAACACCTCAGGCCGCGCCTCGGCCGGCAAGCGAGCGATGGCGGCCACCACGCTGCGAGTCAGACCAACCCGGCTTGCGTGCAAGCGGCGGCGGACCTCTGGAGTCCAGCGTTGGGCGACAGACTCGCCGGCGAGATTGATCACCGCGCGAAACCCGGAAAAATCAAGGTGGGCTGGCGTCTGCCATTGGTCGATACCGGGCAGGGCCGGGGAGGCGCAGCGGCTCACGCCGGTGACCGATAGGCTGTTAGCGGCGAACCAAGCGGGCAGAGCGTGCCCAACAAATCCGCTCACACCAAGGATGGCCACGCGTCCGGAATTGTCCATCCCCCACCCTTCGCCAGATCCCATCCCCGTGCAAGCCCCGTCGTAGCCGCTTGCGCTCTTTTGTTCGAGGCTTGGCGTAGGATGTCGGTTACCTCCCCCCCCTCAATCCAGGTCCTTTTTTTCCAACTCGGCTGCCAGTTGCTTGAGGAAATCCGCGGTTTTCGGGTATTTGCTCGCGTAAAAACGGCTGAACTCCTTGCCCGAGGCATCTAGCAATAAAACCGTGGGAAACCCATCAATCTTGTATTTCTCAACGGTCGGCTGATTCTTCTTGGCCACCGCCTGATCGCCTTTCGGCATGTCGATTTCCACCAAAACATAATTTTTTGAGGCGGCATCGACGAATTCCGCTTTCGAGAACACCCCGGCACGCATCATCTTGCAGGGCGGGCACCAATCCGAGCCGGTGAATTCGACCAACACCGCTTTGTGCTCTGCTTTGGCCTGCGCGAGGGCTTTGTCGAGGTCGTCGCTCCAGCCTTTGAGAGGCTCCGCGAATGCATGACTCACGAGCGCGGTGGCGGAAAGTGCGAAGGCGGCGAGGTAGGTGACGGCTTTCATCGCTTAGTAGGCGTCCCCAATCGCCAAAAAATTTCAAAAATCTTGAAGGTGGGCGAAGAATCGGGTAAGCGGGTGGGCCATGTTGTCCCAGCCACGCCTGATTGTAGCAACCCGCAACCCGCATAAGTCGTTGGAAATCCGTGCGATGCTCGGTGCGAGCTGGGAAGTGCTCGACGTCACTGATTTTGCGGATTTACCGCTCATCGAGGAAACTGGCGACACGTTTCTGGAGAATGCCAAATTAAAGGCGGAGGGCATAAGCCGCTTGGTGCCGGGCTGGGTGTTGGCGGACGATTCCGGGCTGGAAGTGGCTGCGTTGGGGGGCGCGCCGGGCGTCTGGTCATCGAGTTTCGGCGGCGAGGAGGGCAATCATGCGAAAAACAATGCCCGCCTTATCAGCGTCATGAGGGGCCAAACCGTGCGCGGCGCGTGTTTTCGTTGCACCATGGTGCTGGCCAAGGCAGGCATAGCGCGGGCGGTCTTTTGCGGGACGGTGGAGGGGACCCTAACGGAGACACCCCAGGGCGACGGGGGCTTTGGCTATGATCCGCTTTTCATCCCGGACGGCTACCAGCAAACGTTCGCTGAACTGGGCCAGGATATCAAAAACCAGCTCAGCCACCGCTCACGCGCCCTCACCCAGGCGATTTCCTGGCTCACAGGCCACCCGTAAAATTAGTTTGCCTTTCTTGAATGAATCCGCAACCTTAGCGCCCGTGAAGCACATCTCCTCCTATTTTCTGGCCGCCATGTCCGTATTGATGGGCTTGGTGTCTTGTTCAAGTCAGGTGACAACCCGGCAACCTGTGTCCTATCACTACGACCCCGGATACAGCCCGGACTTGACCCACGGACGGGCATTTCCACCGAGCAACACGCCGGCAGCGGTGAAATACGCATTTGCGGCGGCCAATCGTTTGCAGAGCGAGCCCTACAAATGGGGTGGCGGTCATGCGCAACTGGTGGATCACGGGTACGACTGTTCCGGGAGCGTCTCTTATGTGCTGCGTGCAGCCGGTCTGATCGACGGTTGCCTGGCGTCGGATGACTATTTCAACTACGGTGCCCCGGGACCGGGCAGATGGATCACCATTTACACCAGTCGCGGCCATGTTTTCATGACGGTAGCGGGATTACGCCTGGATACCGGTGGCAGTGGTGGCCGCAGCGGGCCGCGCTGGAAGCCGGAACCACGCCAAGCCGACGGCTACGTGATGCGTCATCCAGAGGGGTATTGAGGCGGAGGGGTGAACCCCTAATCGCCATCTCTGGGAACCGGACAACCGAATGGGTTGGCGGTGGCATCGCCGGGCCTTCGGTGCTCATTCATGGGCAGCCCTTCCACTACCACCACAAGAATGGGGTGGCTCCTTAGCTCCGCGCCTTCTTCCGCTCCGTGTCGCCTGATTAGGTGACGTGACAAACTTGCGGTGATCGTCCAGATTCGATGTCTCGGCCTGCTCCCTCACTGGGAAATCGGGCGGGCACCTTCGCGGCGGCGGTGGTCCTAAACCTGGGACAACCCCGTGATCCATCAACCGCCCACTCAAGGCCGGCGCCAATGCCTTGGAGATTGAAGTGGTCAACCTCTGGCCTAACCGACTCATCAGTGATGCCGGCCTGCCCGAAGCCGAGAGAAAACCCCACACCAATATCGGCTTCGATAAATCCCAGCCCTTGCTTTCCTCGGGTTTGCTCGGTCCAGTGCGGGTAGTGGTGGCGGAGTGAAGGCAAGAGATATAAAGAAATGATTGGAAGAAGCATTCACCATCCCGACTCACTTGAAACGAATGCGTCTTGTTGATTCGTAGAGGAATGGATCGACACTCAAATGGTTCATGAGCTTCATCGGCTTCAATGGCAAGGGCTACAACTCGTTCGTCGCCGAGAGCACGGACCTCGTCAAGTGGACAAACCCGCGCCTAGCCATGGACTTTGGCAAAAATGGCTGATGATCCTACAAGAAGACCGCTTCAATCCTCCTCTGCCCACCGCATGATCGCCCGTTTCTCACTTTACGGATTCCTCAAAAATCTGCGGTTTTTCGAGGCCTTCCTGATTCTCGCGCTGCGTGAACGCGGACTCGACTTTCTGAGCATCGGCGGGCTCATCGCGTTGCGGGAAATCGCCGGCAACCTGAGCCAAATCCCGTCCGGAGCGCTCGCCGACGCGCTGGGCCGGCGTCGCTGCATGATGGTGAGCATGGCCGGGTACGTTGTTGCCTATTTGGTGCTTGGGTTAGCTACGAACCAATTACTATTGATGGCGGGGATGGTGTTTTACGGCACGGCGGACGCCTTTCGCGACGGCACCCACAAGGCGCTCATTTACGCATGGTTGCGCCAGCAGGGCCGCGAGGACGAGCGCACCCAAGTGTATGGCTACACCCG
>JBAXOP010000309.1:0-6549 GCA_037133195.1 Verrucomicrobiota bacterium
GGCAACGCGGTGAAGGCGCTTTTTAGAACTTGCAGGTCGGTCTCGGCGGCCAGGTTCACACAAGCCACCACATCCTCCACGCGGATGGCATTGGGGCTGGGCACCCCGAATACCAAGCAGTGGCGCACCCCGGCAATGCGCTGCAAAATCTCCTCGATGCGCGAGGGGGCAAGCTTGTGGCCGGCCACGCTGATGAAATCACCAGCCCTGCCTAACAGATACACCGCTTCCTGTTCGTCGATGCGGACCAGATCCGATGCCAGCCAAGTTCCGTCACCGGGATCAGCGGCCGGATCAGCGGCCGGATCAGCGGCCACATAGCCTTCCGCCACGGCGGCGGAGGTGATGCGCAAGCAAGAAGTGGCGGGGTCACACGTTAGAGTGACACCGGCCATCGGCGTGCCGACGAATGTGGCCTGCGAGCGGGGCACGGCGGTCGGGTCATAGGCGATGCCGCCGCACTCACTGCTACCGTAGAAGTTGTGAATTTTCAGGTTACAGCGGTTGAACACGGCGGTTTCGAGAGCCAAGGGCAGGGGAGCGCCGGCGGAGATGGCAAGGCGGACAGCAGCGAACTCCAAGCCCACCCGGTCCCAAGCCTGCCACATTGCGGGCACGGCGGCCAAGGTCAGTGGGTGAGATGTGTCCAAGGCCCGGCGCAGGGTTTCCGGCAACGGGTTGTCAAGCAGCCACAGGGGCACACCATGCAACAGTAGCGGCAACACCAGATTCGAAAACCCGTAGGAATGAGCCATGGAAATCACCCCTAAATTCGGCCAATCCGCCCGCAGACCCATGGTGGTGACGATTTGGGCCGCGTCCGCCGCCAGTTGCTCCGCGCGAAACTGCACATGGCGGGGGGTGCCGGTCGAACCGGAGGTGACTTTCAAATGACAGATCCCCGGTTGCAACATCGACAGTAACGGCGGCGGCACCCCGGAACCATCGTCGGCAAGCAGCACCGCGCCGTCGCGCCAAGCACGCAGGACATCCACGATCAAGGCGAGGCCGCGAGCGGAGGAATGCAGCAGCGGCGGGCTGGGCGGTGCTTGCTGCGCGAGTTCGCGGAGTTGCGCGAATGACCAGTCGCGGCCGCCGTGCGGTTCGCGCAATGCGAGTTCAGCGTTGCGGAGTGCCGCCACGCTGAGCCAGAGATGATAGAGCGGATTTGCCAGCGTCGGGGCCACGGCGCGATGGTGGCACAATCCAAGCTGCTGGCAAACCCTGGCTATTGGAAAACGAGGCTTTTCATTTGGACGCGGTGCGGATTGACTGGCGCGGCGAGCGCAACCCTCCGAATGAGGATAATGAATCCGTGTGCATGGATCTGGCCATGTCATTGCTGATGTTGCGCAATCCGACCAAGTTGTTGATCCGATTTCCGAGCTATCCGAGTCATGTCTGTTGCTGCCATATTACCGCCATCATTGTCACCTAGTGCCGCCGCCGAGGTTGTTATCACCGGGGTGGGGGTTATCACTGCCATGGGTTGTGGATGGGAGGCGAATGTTGCCGGTTTCCGGGCGGGACGGGTGGCGTTGGGAGCGGTTACTGTGTTTGATGTTTTACAGCAGGCGGCTCAAATCGCCGGCGAGGTGGCGATTCCGCAATCCCTGCCCCCCAACCACCTCCATCCCGCATGGTTGCGCCGCATGGATCGTGGCGCAAAATTATTACTGCACGCCGCCGGTGAGGCACTCGCTCAGGCCCGGCTTACATCGGCCAACGCCCCGGCATCTCTCGAGATCGTGCTGGGCACCTCCGCTGGTGCGATGGCTCACGGTGAGGAATTTTACCGCTCGGTCACTGGTGCAAGCCGCTCCCATCGCGGCCAATTGGCATTGGCCATCGAGTATCAGGTGCCGGTGCAAGCTGGCTTGCTGGCGCAGGCGTTTGCCCTCGCGGCACCCACCACCGTCATTTCCAATGCCTGTGCCTCCGGGGCCAACGCGCTCGGCCACGCCTACCAATTGATCCGCGCTGGCCGCAGCGAGATGGTCATCGCCGGCGGCTATGACGCGTTGTGCCAATTGGTTTATGCGGGATTTGATTCCCTCAAAGCGCTCAGTCGCACGCTGCCGAGGCCGTTTGACGCGCAGCGCGACGGCTTGGCGCTGGGCGAGGGGGCGGCGGTGTTGGTATTGGAAACCCGCGCCCATGCGGTGGCCCGCGGTGCGGAAATCCTGGCGGTGGTAGCTGGCTATGGCATGGCCAACGATTGTCATCACCTGACCCAGCCGCACCCGCAAGGGCTGGCGGCGGTGGCGAGCATGTGCATGGCCTGCAGCGACGCTGGATTGGCACCGCAGCAGATTCAATACCTCAACTCTCACGGCACAGGCACGCCGCTCAATGATCCGGCGGAAGCGGCCGCGATCACCGCCTGGGCGGGCGAGGCCTCGGCGCGGATCGCGGTGAGCAGCACCAAGGGAGCCATCGGGCATTTACTTGGCGGCGCGGGTGCGGTGGAGGCCGCCATCTGCCTGATGGCGATGCGCGAGGGCTTCCTCCCGGCAACCGCGAATGTGACTACGCCCGACCCGTGTTGCACCTTCGATCTGGTGACCCAGCCGCGGGCGGCCGTGTCGGATGCCAGTTTGAGCAATTCCTTTGGTTTTGGCGGTTCCAATGCCTCGCTGGTGTTTCGGCGCAGCGACTTTGGCAACGCCCCACTGCCGCCAGTTTTTCGTGCTTCCGCACTGGCAATCACCGGTATTGGCGCGGTGAGCCCCGCTGGCTGGGGCGTTGCGGCGCTGATGGCAGCCTTGGAATCGGGCAAAATCCCGCCGGATACTTGCTTGGTGCCGCCACCGGGCGCAGCGCAGGGTGCGGCCTCGCAGCGGGTGCGGGCAGTACCGCGTCCGGCACCGGATCGGGCGTTGGCCGGCCATCCGCGGTTGCGGCGGGCCACGCCGGTCTCGTTATTTGCGGCGGCGGCGGGATTGGAGGCCTTGGGACCGGAGCGTGCTGCCGGCGTGACTGCGGGTACGCTGCGGGCTGGGTTGATTTACACGTTGCTCAACGGCGGTGTCTCGTATTGCGGGAGGTTTTTTGGGGAGGTTATGGCCAATCCGGCCACTGCCAGCCCGATTCTATTTCCCGAAACCGTGTTCAACGCCCCCGCCAGCCATTTGGCCTCTGCTCTCAATATCACCGGTCCCTGCGCCTCGCTCGTCGGCGATTCTGCCCAATTTCTCGCCGCCATCGACATGGCAGCACTCTGGCTGGAACTCAATCTCATCGATCTGGTCGTTCTCGTCGGTGCCGAGGAAAACGATTGGCTGCCCGCCTCCGCCGTGGCTTTATTGAAACTCGGCGTGCCCCTGGCAGAAGGTGCCGCCGCCATCGTCGTCGAACGCGCCGTGCCGGGCGCACCCGGCATCGCCATCCGCAGCTTGTCCACGCGCCATCCCGTGTTCACGTTTCCCCAGCGCAAGCCAGCCGCCGCCGCTGCACGCATGGCACTGGGCCCGCTCGATCCCGCCACCTTGCTGGTGGACGATGGCTGTGGCCACCAGTCATCCGATGCCGCCACCGCGCTGGCTTGGGCCGATTGGTCCGGCCCGCGCTTGTCGCCCGCTGGTGTCCTCGGTCATGGCCTGAGTGCTGGCGGGGCTTGGCAGGTGGTCGCGGCTTGTCACCGGTTGCAGGCGGGGGCTGCGGCCTCAGCCGTGGTGGCCACCACCGGGGTCACCCAACGGGCCGCCGCGCTGCACTTGCAAGTCGGGGAGTGAGCGCCCAATGATGCCCAACAACCGCCGCCATTGCAATGACCGCTGAGGATTCCCGCCACCCTAAAAAGCCGAATGTGGGCGGGCTCTACGATGCCAGATGGACGCAACTGATGGTGTTTCTGCTCAAGCGCCTGCCCACCGGCCTGTGTGTGGCCCTCACCAGTCCGATCGCCTTTGTGTTCTTTTTGTGTGCGCGGCCGCAGCGCCATGCCGTGCACGCCAACCTGCATGCCTTGTTTCCGGCTTGGAACTGGCTGCGTTGCTGGTTTGGGGCCTATCTGGTATTCCGTCAATTTGCGCTGACGTATCTGGACCGCTTGTTGTACCGGCATTGTGGTTGGGAGGTGGATTGGGATGTGCGGGGAATGGAGTATTTCGAGCAATTGAAAGCCGAGCCGTCCGGTGTGCTCGTATTCACCATGCACTCTGGCAATTATGATATTGGCTCGGCGTTGTTAGCGGAGGAACTCGGTCGCTGCCTGCACACCGTGCGGGTGCCGGAACGCAGCCAGTCGTTGGAGGAATTGCGGGCTGCCGAGTTGCTCGCCGCCAGTGACCGCCAACCCTTGCTGCGCTTCCATTACAACACGCCGGGTGGTCATCTCGGTATCGACCTCTGCCGACTCTTGCTCGCTGGCGAAATCGTCGCCGTGCAAGGCGACCGCGTGATGATGGATGTCTCTCCGCTGAAGGCACTGCATGAAGGGGTGAGTTATACCATTCCGCTCGGACCGCTGATGCTGGCGGAAACCGCGCGGGTACCCTGCTATTCGATCCTCTCGAGCCGCTTCGGTGTGTGTCGTTATCGCATCGAAATCCTCAAACCGTTTTCCACCGGCACCACTCGCCTGACCCGCCCCCAGCTCGCCGCTCTCTGGCTCCCGGTCATGGCGGATTTCCTGCACCGCAACTGGGACCAGTGGTTTGTCTTCGAAAAGGTACTCGAACGCGTCGCCCCCACTGCCCCGGACGACCACGTTGCCAAGTGATAAGTGACACGGTTTGTTTAGTATATGGCTTGGCAAAAGACGGCTCCGGGCAGGATGCCCGGGCCACAGTGGCGCGGGCATCTTGCCCGCCGCCTACTATTTATCTGTCACCTTGATTTCATGGGCCTTGATTGATCACGCTCGGCAGACTACATTGCACGTCGCGCCGACCAACGAAGTGGGCAAATTTCAAGTTTCCAGTCATCCCGAAATCGTCTCCAACCAAGATCCCGCTCCATCTGAACCAAATACCAACTCATGAAATCCACCATTAAACAACCGCTTGAATCCCCGCGTAATACCCACAGCGCCTCCCGAATTAGCGCCGTGGCCTGCGCTAGCCTGGCACTTGCCTTCATCGCAGCCCCAGCCACCCCGGCGGGCGAAGCCAAACCCCTCAAAGCCTTGCTCGTCTTAGGTGGCTGCTGCCACGATTACGCGACGCAGAAGGATATTTTAAAAAAGGGAGTGGAGGCTCGCGCTAACGTCGTGGTGGATATTTGCTACGTGGCCGATGGCAGCACCCATCCGAAATTGCCGATCTATGGCAACCCCGACTATGCCGCAGGCTACGATGTGGTCATCCATGACGAGTGCGCCGCCGATATCAATGAACAGGCCGTGGTCGAGGGCGTACTCAAGCCACATCGCGACGGTATTCCTGGCGTCAACCTGCATTGTGCGATGCACTGTTACCGCATCGGCAAACCCGCCGATCCGGTCACCCTCGGTACGCCACACGGCCTGTGGTTCGAGTATCTTGGCCTCCAGTCCAGCGGCCATGGTGCCCAACAGCCGATTGCCATCAGCTTCACCGACCAAGACAGCCCCATCACCAAGGGTTTGGAAAACTGGACCACCATCAAAGAGGAACTCTATAACAATATAAAAATCTTCGACGCCACCCGCCCGCTGGCCCGCGGCAAGCAAGGCAAGGACGAGACCTGCGTCGCTTGGACAAATCTCTACAACGGTAAGACCCGCGTGTTCAGCACTACCATCGGCCACAACAACGCCACCGTCGAAGACCCGCGCTATCTCGAATTGGTGACCCGCGGCTTGCTGTGGGCCTGCAACAAGCTAGGCCCGGACAGCAAGCCGCTGCCCGGTTATGGCAAGTGAAAACAGAACTCTGAGTTCTGAGTTTCGGTCAGGATGCGGATGGGTAGTTAGATCTTTTTCGGCATGGCCACCCATGCGCCCTTTTTCTTGCTACTTTTGACGCAGGTCTCGATGAAGGCGATTCCATTCCAGCCGTCCTCGACGTTGGCGTATTTGCTGCCGTCTGAGGTGAATTTTTTACCGGCCTGCCATTTGCGCACATCGGCTTCGAAGCAGCGGTGGAGGCGGGCAAAAGCATCATGGAACGCCTCGGGATGGCCGGCGGGCAGGGTGGACTCGGCGAGCAGGTCGGCGGGGAGGTTTTTGGGTAGGAAGCCATCGCCGGCGGATACCGCACCGCGCCAATAGGTGCGATCGGGTTGGTCGGGCAGGCAGATGGTGAGGCATTCCGGGTCTTCCTGGCGCCAGCGCAGGGTGCCCTTGGTGCCGGCGATGGTGATGCCGAGGTCATTTTTGTGGCCGATGCAAATTTGCGAGGCACGCACCAAGGCTTTGCCGCCGTTGCTTAGCTTGCAATAGATGGTGAAATGGTCGTCGAGTTGGCGACCATCGACAAAGGTTTCCATATGAGCGGACACTTGCGCGACGTCCAGACCGGTGACATAGCGCAGTTGCATCAGAGCGTGGGTGCCAATATCGCCGCCACAACCCGAGCCGCCAGCACGCTTGGGATCGACGCGCCAACTTGCTTGTTGCTGGCCGGT
>JBAXOP010000310.1:0-6539 GCA_037133195.1 Verrucomicrobiota bacterium
CATGCGACCTCAGACAAGGTTGGACCCATGGACGCGCTTGAAGATGGCGTCGTGGATAGGGTGGGCCTGAGAAATCGTGGATTGTGACAGTACCGGCATCGCGACCGGATGCAAGCCGCCAATTGAACGAGTGCCACGGCGAAATTTGTGACAAGTTCGCCACATGGCGGACTTGTCACATATCCGCTATGGCGCAAAGGACTTCATCAAGGCATCCTGGTCATGGTCTGAAAATTGCCACATGGTTGTGGCGTTGGCGTCTAGCACCACCCCGTCCGGCATCGCCGGGCGGGGTAAATGCTGCCGGGATGGCCGTGCCTAGCAGAAACCAAGGTGACTGCGCGCACAGTTCCACCTACTCAATCTAGCCGCAAGCTCGAGATCGAATCCGCACCCGTGCCTGAACGGGATTTAACTCCCCTTGGCGGGCCGGATAAGCGCGACGTGGCTTTGCGCCCGCCGGTGTGGAAAAACTCAGGAAAGTCAATTTCGACAACTTCCAGGCCCATGTAGTAGGAGCCTTTGAGCGTGGATACGGCGTCCTCGCCGAAAGCCGCGGCCAGGTGGCGGCGCAGTAGGAAGGCTTCCCTGCGGCCGAGCAAAAGGAAGGCTGGTTGTTCGCCGGTTGCCGATTTCCGGCGAAGGATATTCGCCAAAACAGATGAATCCCAAGTGTCGCAAAGAGCTGCCTCGGAAGCCAAACTGAAGGTATCAGGGATATGTGCGGGGGAACTGGTGTGGTTCATTGGTTTGAAGGTGGTGAATTGCCTTGTGGGCTGTGTATAGAATAGGCGGCGATCTGCCGAATCAAAGGGCTTTTGAGTGACGATTCCGCCTTGTTCAAACTTCGGTTTTCGGGTGTGCGCCGGCGGTGCGCAGCAATTGGCAGGGTTGGGTTACAGTGCCAGCAAGGCACCCGCAGTCATGTCAGTCGCCTTGGTGATCCTGCGGCTGCCCGCTAGAGTCCTTGAAAAGCCAATGTTGCTGTCGTTAGGTCAGGTTTTCTGCTCTTGTGTCTTCAAGTCTTGCGTCTTGGGTCTGAGGCGCAGACTCGCGAGTTTGTCGAGGGAATCGCGCGGGGTTTTCCACCATCCTCGCAGATTGGTGCGGTTGCCAGGGGATTTCTGGACGAACACCGGAAAATGGAAGACAAGTATCGGGTCGAACTGGCGACATTCAGTGATGGCGCGGACCTAGCCTACCAGCGATCCGACGCCTTGGTGCGGGGCCAGGATCGGAGGCCGACGGATTTGTTTGATACCGTCGTGGATCTGGTTGCGGAAAAAAGGACCGAAACCATTCGGCGGACGAACGCGGAATTGGCACGCAAGGAACAGTGGTCGCGCTGATGTTCCGTCAGTGCCGCCGACACAGCCATGTTGGTGCTCCTGCTGGCTATGCCCAAATGGATCACCAAGCCGATCAATGCGGCCATTCTCCAGGCACGCAGCATCGCCGAAGGCAATCTGGACATCAGGATCGAAGAAGGCTCCATCAGCGAATTACACAATTTGCAGCATGCTCTCAACAGCATGGCGACCCAAATCAAAGCCAGTCAGGCGAGTATCGAGGCGTCCAACCGGGAGTTGGTGCAAGCCGGCGACCACGCCATCGAATCGTCCAACCTTAAGAGCCAATTCCTGACTAACATGAGTCATGAAATCCGCACCCCCTTGAACGGCGTCATCGGCATGACCAGTTTGCTGTTGGCCGGCACGCTCAGCGATGAGCAACGAGAGCATGCCAAAATGGTCCACACCAGCGGAGAAATCCTCCTCAAACTCATCAACGATATCCTGGATTTTTCCAAAATCGAGGCCGGCAAACTCGACTTGGAAATGCTCGACTTCAGCCTGCCAGCCCTGTTGCACGAACTTGGCGAATTGTTGGCGCCGCGTGCCCGTGACAAGGGCCTGCGATTCAGTCAGGTGGATGCATCGACGACCCGGAATTACGGCGGTTCCGGTCTGGGTTTGGCCATATCCAAACAACTCGTCGAAATCATGAACGGCGAAATCGGCGTTTCGAGTGTCGTCGGTCAAGGCTCGGAATTCTGGTTCGCCGTTTGTTTTGCCACCGGTACGCAGTGCATATCGGCCGCGCCGCCACCCGAACCGCCACCCGCGCCAACGGCAGGCATGCACGGCTACTGGCCAACCCTACGAACTGGTTCTCAAGGACATACAGATGCCCGAGATGGGTGGCCTGGCAGCCACCCGTTTGATCCGCGGAGCGTTCTCCGCAGTGCTCAACCCGCGGGTGGCAATCACAAGGACAGCATGTTCGGTGCCCAGGTGAATAGTAGCGACCCCGGTGATTGCTATGGCTTGAACTACGATTCGCTCTTGCCCGCCGACCAAACCGCGTTCACGGCCAAGACGAGCTTTATCAACAGCTTCCTCGGCTCGATGTACTCCAACGACGTGAAGTATGTGATCTCAGGCCACGATCATCACCACTACAACTCGATCGTGACCAGCCCGGACCTGCAGAGCAAGGCACACCAGCTCATCTGCGCCTCGGACAGTTCCAAGTTCTATACCCCTGGCACTCCGATCTCAGGCAACGACCTGCCGGTTGAGCAGCAGTTGAATCGTATCGGTTACTATATCTTCACCGTGGATGGTCCCCGGGTGACGATTGATTACTATGCCGATGTGACGGCCAGCAATTACAAAGGCCCCTTCAGCTTCGTCAAACAATCTACCATGGGCTACAGCCTGAACGGCCAGGAATTCGTTATACCAGAAGGCGCAGCTTATACCTCCGTGACTGACACCACAGCAAAAGCGGCGACGGGTGAAACGGGTTATGTCGGCGCTATCTGGACAGTCGCCGACACTGCGGCCAACAATGCCGCAGTGCTTCTACAAGCATCGCGCTGAACGTCCAGGGAGCGGTGACCATCTTCCACATAAAAATGACACCCACGCCCGTCTCACCCCGCACAAGTGGATCATCCCGGCGCACGGCACCACTGACGGCACCTTCGAGGATGTCGGCGACACCGCATTCCTTGTCGGCAAAATGCTTTCACTCACCAGCGCGAATCCCTCCGCCCTGGTGATCGATGCGGGCGATATTTCTGAAGGCAACCCGATCGGCGACATGAACGGCAATGGCTCGATACACGGGTTCTACACCCTGCTTTCCGCCAAACTCACCTCCCAGCGCAGCCGCGGCATGGACGCGGTGGTGGTCGGCAATCACGATGTGCGCGACGCTAGCTACATCGCGAATCTCGAAGATCTCAATAAGACGGTGCCGGTCATTTCGATGAATGTTAGGGATATCAGCACACACAAGCCCCACTTCAATGCATACACGATCGTCATGGTCAACGGCCATTACCGATAAACAGAAGATAGCGCCACAGATCGCCATAAGCTCGCGGTCACCTGCGGTGGCTGTGGTAGTGGCTCGGCACCACGCTAGTCTCCTTTGGTTGCACGACCAACCCAACAAAAAAATGTTTTTTCCAGATTCAATCCGGGATCCCGGATCAAAAACCGGTGCCAAAATCCGAATTCTGGAGGAATTGGACTTGCTCACCTCTTCGTCCAAAACGAGGTCGTTAACTGAGTTCTGAACCAGCCACTACGGTCATCACGCCAGACCCGCGATTTTCCTCGGCAGCAAGCTACAGAGGTGACGGTGCAATCCTTTCGGGACGAATCGGTCCCATCTATCTCACATTAACTGGGCACCGGCCTCGGCCAATTCTGAGCGCTCGCCTCGGTTGAGAGCGATGTGCGCCGAAAACGCCTGGCCCTTGAGCCGGTTGCGGGTGTACACCAATCCGTTAGAGCGGCTATCAACGTAGGGGTTATCGATTTGGGCGGGGTCGCCAACCATCACCAACTTGGAATCGCGGGACATGCGTGTGACGATGGTTTTGGCCTCGCGCGGGGTAAGTTGTTGGGCTTCGTCGAGGATGAAAAACCGGTTAGGGATAGAGCGGCCGCGGATATAGCAAAGGGCTTCTATTTCGAGGATCCCCTGTTCCATGAGTAATTCGTAGGGTTTTTTGATAGGGGCGGCGGGGGCAGTGGCACGCGGTTGTTTGCGGCGCGGGCCAAGCGGCACGTCCGGGCGCATCAGCAGGTCGAGCGCATCATGGATGGGCTGCAGCCACGGGCGCATCTTTTCCTCTAACGAGCCCGGCAGGAACCCGAGTGGTTCACCCATGGCGATGACCGGACGGCTAACGGTCAAGCCATGGTAGCGGTGCTTGAACATTTCGTGGAGGCCGGCGGCTACGGCGACAAGGGTTTTGCCGGTGCCAGCGTGGCCGTAGCAGGTGACCAACGAAATGTCTGGATTGAGCAATGCGTCTATCAGACAGCGCTGGCCGAGGTTGAGCGGCTTGAGGGATTGGCCATCAGGAATTTTCAGGGCTTCGGGTAGGTTGAGGCGCACGAAGCGGCCATCGGCGCGGAGGCGGGCGGGGATGGTTTGTTTTTCGCCGGCCCCCAACAGGATGTACTCGTTAGTGTGGAGGTTGGAGCTGCACGGGGTGCGAGGCAGCAATTCGCCGCTACTGGCGAAGCGCTGGAGTTCGTCGATGGCCACCTCGATATGGCGCAGGTCGTAGTTGGCGATTTCGGCGGCATCCACCTTATCGCTGAGGTAATCCTGGCACTCGATGCCCGCCGCACGGGCTTTGAGGTGCATGTTCAGATCCTTGGTGACGAGTACCACCGGAGCCGCATTATGCTGCATGAGTAGCAAACATGCGGCCAGTATCCGGTGATCAACTCGGTCGCGATCCGGGAAAATACGGTGGAAGCGATTGAGCACATCGGAATTTTTCGGGCAGGCAACCGGATCATAGATGACGAGCCGCACGGTGCCGCCGCCTTCGGTAGGCACTCCGCCAGTGACGTTGGCCACACTCGCAAACATCTCGATGAGCCGCCGGTGTACCCGCCGCGCGTTGGCACCGCGCTCGGTTTGCTCGGACTTGAACTTATCTAACTCCGCCAACACATCCACAGGAATGCACAGGTGGTTCTCCTTGAATCGCTCGAGCGCCGCCGGATCATGCAGCAACACGTTGGTGTCTAACACGTAGTTTTTAACCACCTGGGAAGGTGACGCGAGTCCGAAATCCACGGGTTTGGGATGTTGTCCCGCCAGCCCCCGGCGGGTGGCGGTAGAATCGTTGTTGCCGCCATCCTCGAACAAGCCGGCTTGGATTTGCTCAGTTTGATGAATCATGTTGGGATGAGCATCGCCGTTTCTCGCCGCTTGGCAACTGAAAATTCTCTGCTATCATTCGTGTACATAGAAATCGTCCTTGCACGCTGGCCGAGGGGGGATTATTTATCTATCCCATAATCTGACCATGGCACGCAACAAACATATAGGTATCATCACCGCCGGGGGCGACAGCCCGGGCCTCAACGCAGCCATTCGAAGCGTCGGCAAGGCGGCCATGAATTGCGGCATGGAAGTCACCGGCTTTCGCGACGGCTTTCGCGGGTTGGCCGAAAACCTGCGCTACCCGCTCGATAAGGCCACCCTCGCCGGCATCCTCACCGTCGGCGGTACGATCCTGGGCACCGGCCGCGACAAGCCGCACCGCATGGACGTAGCCGGCGAAATCCGCGACATGACCGAGGTAATTGCGGAAAACTACCATGAGAACCGCCTCGACGCCTTGGTATGCATCGGTGGCGGTGGCACCCACAAAAACGTCCTGCGCCTCATCGACAAGGGGATTAACCTCATTACCTTGCCCAAGACCATCGATAACGATCTAACGCTGACCGACACATCGATCGGCTTTGACACCGCGCTGGGCATCGTCACCGAAGTGGTGGACCGGCTGCACAGCACGGCGCACAGCCACCATCGCATCATTGTAGCGGAAATCATGGGCAACCGCGCCGGTTGGTTAGCCCTGGCAGCGGGCATCGCCGGTGGGGCGGATGTGATCCTCATTCCGGAAATCCCCTATCAGGTCGAGACGATCGCCGCAGCAATTCGGCGGCGGCGCGACCACGGCACCAACTTCAGTATTGTGGCGGTGGCTGAGGGCGCGATGAGCGCCGCCGATTCGGCCGTTTACGCCGCTGCCAGACAACGCAAGAAAGCCGCCAAAGGCACCCCGGAACACGCTCAGGCGAAGCAGGATCTCGCCGCCTTCAATGAGTATCACGGCGGCCACACCTTGCGCCTCTCCAAGCAATTGGAGGAACTCACGAAACTCGAAGCCCGCGTGACCATTCTCGGATACCTGCAGCGCGGCGGCACCCCGTCGGCCAGCGACAGATTGTTAGCCACACGACTCGGCACCAAGTGTGTCGAGTTGATTGAAGAGAAATGCTTTGGGGTGATGGTGGCCGATCACGGCGGGGTGGCTACACCAGTGCCAATTGCCGACGTGGCGGGCAATCTGAAGTTAATTCCGCCGGACCACGCGTGGGTGCAAAGTGCCCGCCGAGTGGGTACTTGCCTAGGTGATTAGCCTCCCGTCTCAGGACTCTCTTTCTCTCTCTCCAGAGAAAACTCAAGTGCTGCCCGTTTGCGCGGTG
>JBAXOP010000311.1:0-6515 GCA_037133195.1 Verrucomicrobiota bacterium
CGTCCGGTCCGATATATGCGGTGGCATCGACCTGCGCGGCGCGGTCGACGAAGCCGCCGCCATTGGGATGCGGAACGCCGTTGGATTTGGGTTTGTCAGAAGCGAGCAAGTCGAGCGGTTCGCAGCCGGTGAGTTTCAGTTTGTAGGGGAACTGCTCCTGCTCGAACGAGCGGAAGTCGCCGGTCATGGGAATGTCCACGATGTTGGTGGGCGTCGCGCAAACCACCAGATAGAGTTCCTTGAGGCCGGTGGGCGCATCGAACTGCTGTCTGGCGCCGGGCTTGAAAATTCCGCCATAGACCGGCTTGCCGGCGGCATCCACGCCGACAAACGCGGCGCGCCAGTCGCCGCCGCGCTTGGAATCGACATAGCCCGCGAGCGTGGCGGCAACGATGCCGGGCTGGAATTTGAGCGGGCAGATATTCCAGCCCAACTGTTGCGGGGCGAGTTCTTTCGGCACCCGCCACCATTCCGGATCATAGGGGATCTTCTCAAGCATCACGTAGGATCGGAGCAGGGTCTGCTGGGTGTCGGTTTTGTTCGCGTCGGCGGTTTTTCGATAGAGGTTCTCGTCGTTCGCCACGCGGTCGTTGCCAAACGGGGTGTTGCCCTTTTCACCGGGTTTGTTTTCCTTGAATATCTGATAGTCCCAGGTGATGTTGCGCATCGCCATCCGGGTATATTCCTCGGCCAGCGATTTGTCGGGATACGGGTTGATGCGGCTGAAAGTGATCCACGGGTAGGGGTTTTTGTTATTTTCCGCCGTCGGCCCGTCATACCAGAGCTTGGAGATGAACATCGGGCCGAATGCCGGGGACTGTGCCAAGTGCTCGAACATCAACCGGTCGTGATAGTAGGTGCGCCCGTTGGCCGGAAACGCCGGTGACTCGGTGGTGATGACGGGAATGGTTTGATAGATACCGAGGTAGGTTTGCGGGAAGTTTGCGTGGGCTTCCCAGAAGTTGCCCGCCATGCCGCCGGTCATGGCTTGCCAGCCGTGCACGAGTTCGTGCGGGTTGATGAAACCCGCGCCCTGGCACGACCAGCCGAAGTGGCCGTCGAAGCCCATGAAACTGCCTTGGCTCGGCTGGATCGGGATGTTGTATTTGATGCCGTCGCCGCGCTCGCCGGCCTGAACGCTGACCACCGAGGAGCGCATTGCATGCCGCTCGGAGTAGATGTGATAGGAAAGCTCCGCGAGCTTGAACATTCCCGGGACCCGCTCGTTGAACTCCTTGAGTTGTTGGGCTGTCCAGGATTTCATCTCCTCCTTGTCCACGCAGTGGCGGAAGTGTTCGGATTCCTTGACCCACCACTTGTCGGGTTCCAGCCGCCACCAGGCGTGCATTTCGGTGCCGAGCATCACGCCGCCCTTGAAGTTATGGGTGATTTCCTCCGCGGTCATCGACTCGTCGTGCAGCCGCACCGCCGCGAGATCGCCATTGAACGACGGTTTCATGGCGGACACGCCCCCCAGCACCATGACATGTCCTTCCTTGATGAGCAGCCGCCGCGGGCCGCTGGCGACCTTCACGCCGTCCAGATACCAATCATCCTTATCCGCCGTGGCGTTGACCACGAGATGGCGCCAGCCGGGGGTGCCTTTGAGACCCGGCGGATAGGCCAGCGGCGCCGATGTTTCCTTGCCATCCTTCGACTGCCAGCCGAGGATCACGCCGCCCGGCGCGGGGTTTTTGCAGATGAACCAAACCTCGATCGCCATCTTGCCCGAGTCCACGATTTTTTTCTCGACGGGGAAGTTGGCGGTGAGGGAATTGTTGCCGTTGAAGCGCACGACCTGTGTCATTTCGATCATATCGGCGTGCGGGTACCTGCGCTCGCGTTCCTGAAAGGGCACCTGGAACCCGAAATCGCCGAAGTGGCCGCCGACGCTGGAGAAACCGTTGCCGCCGGAATAGCCGCAGTTATACCAATTGAGCGCGGTCTCGGTATCATAGCTCCGCGAGAGCATAAACTCCGAGTGCAGGTCGATCGCGAGCCGCCCTGCCACCGCCAACTCGCCGAGTGGTTGCTTGGTGATCAACGAGACTTCCTTTTCCAGCGCCAACGTCGTTCCCGCCGCCCAGATGGCGAGCACGACGGTAGCCGCCGCACAATATCTAACGATTTTTCCGGTCATATCAGGGGTATTCGAATGAAGGATGGCTACCACGGGCGGCGGGACGCCATTTCAAATGTGCGCAATTTGACCAGCGTGTTTCGCAAATTGAACAGGCTCCGCCGTCAGCTATTCCATGGCCTGACGCGGCTTGCCGCCCTGTGACGGCGTGGTTGTGGTGGGGGTGTCTCCACAGGAGTCGTCGATGATCACCCGGAAACCCACATCGTACACCTGCTGCCAAGGTTCATAGGGAATCCTGATCGATGATCTGGCGTCAACCGGCCTGCTGGCCCATGATCCGCCGCGGGCCACCTTTCGTTCCGAAGGATTGGGGTCGTTCCGTCCGTCGTTGTCCACATACGGATATGGTCTGTAGGTTGAACGTGTCCATTCATTGACATTGCCAACCATATCCTTCAAGCCCCACGGATTCGCCTCATATTGCCCCACAAAGTCCACAATAAACCATTTGTCCTCGAAGCGTTCATCATGGAGGGGGAAGTTCATCTCCGGCGGATAGGGGTTGCGGTGCATGATGATGGGGCCTCCTTCGAAGCCGACGGAGGTCCAGCGCAATTCCCTGCCGGCGAGGTTCGCCCATTTGGCATAGTCATCATTCACTCCACCGTAGAACATATCCGTGGTGGCACCCGCCTTGGCCGCCCATTCCCACTGGGCTTCCGTCGGCAGGCTCACCGATGCTTTCAACGACTTGCCCAGCCAAATGCAGAAATCCATCGCACGGTTCCACGAGACACGCGCGACGGGTTGATCCGGGTGGGTGGCGATGTAGCCGGGAAAGTTATGGTCCTTGCCATGCTGGTCGATATAGCGGGTGTCGTGGTCCGGATCGAACGCATGATACTGGGCGTTGGTGACTTCGGTTTCACCCATCCAGAACGGACGCGCGATGCTCACGATCCGGCGCGGGTATTCATCCGCATCACCCCCCCGGCTGCCCATGATGAATTTCCCGGCGGGGATCCTGACCCATGCCATCCGCCGGTTGTTAGGGAGATCGACCACCTTGCGGCCTGATTCCGTGACCTGCGGGACCGGAGGCGGCACCAGGAGGTCCGGCGGCACGGGTTGGACGGTCGAGGGCTTCACATATTGAGGCGCGGGTTTGGATTTGATATCGTCCTCCACACGTTGGTATTCATCCTCTGGAGACGTTTCGATATCCGCGAATTTCCTGGCAAGTTCGCAGCGCCTTTCCTTCTGCGGCTGGCCTTCGAATTGGCCCGGGTTCCATTTGCCGACGAACGGGGCGTTGAGGTCGATCCAAGCATATAGCCTGTCCCAACCTTCGCGGTCGAGTTGCACGCCATAGTGGCCCTTCTTGAGGATTTGGACGAGCGGGCTGGTGGAGACGTGGTATTCCATCGGATTGAGCATTTCCTGTTCGCTCTCCGGGCCGGGCCTCCTCACATACGGGTGGATCGCCTTGTAAGTTTGGTCCGCGTTGCTCATCGGCATTGGCTTGAGTCCGTCTGTCCGCGCGGATCCATCATGACAACCCGCACAGAACTTCCGGGCGACGGGGAAAACCTCGTGTTCAAATCCAAATGGCCTGGGCCCGCCATACCACGATGTGATCTTCCGGACCGGGCTGTTGTCGGCGATGGTTTGCCTTGAGGGAATCGAGGAACTGTTGTCCTCATGGCAGCCCACGCAGGAGACCCGTTCGCCGGGCATCCCGACCAGCCATGATCGCATCAGTTGTAGCGACGCGTTATCGTGATCGAGCGGTTGGAGCGCAACCGGTGTGTTGGCGGGAATCTCAAAGCAAACGGAGCCATCTGCTTCGACGGGCACGGTGCCCAGAATGCGCTTGATATCCCAGCCGGCTTCGACACCCAGCGACGCATGGCCGCCGGTCCCGACATAATTGAAGTGATAGGCGAACACGCGCAGGTTCTTGACCGCTCCCCGCGGCACGCCTTTGAGTCCGGGGCCGTTATATATATCGGCGATGTGTACCGTCGCGGTCTTGGCGCCAGGGGTGATGCGGTCGGGGATCACCGGCGGTCGCGGCCGGGACTGCAGCAAGATGGGTTCAAACATCGAGGCGCCCTTGTCATCCTCCGCAAGCAGGGTCATGTTGTCGAACACGTCCACGAGATAAACACCCCATGGCCGGCCCTGTGGTTGCGCGCTCACCAGGAAGTACTTGTCGCTGAGCGGCCAGGGATGGACGAAATACGGTTTGCCCTGTTCGTATTGATTGCCGGTCTGCCGGTCGCAGACATCCCCCGCGACAGGTTTCCCCCATCCAGGAATCTCGGCGACACAGCCGGTCTGTTCTGCGGGGAGAACCTCTGACATAATCCGCAGAAACGAGCCGGCGGGTCCCCAATCCTTTTCCTTGGGGGTGAACTTGAACGGGTATTTGCGGGCAAGCGACGGATCAAAGATCACCAAGCGGCCTTTTTCCGCCACGTCGTGATGGCCGCTCACGATTCCCACGACCTTCTGCCTGCTGCCGGGGATGGCACGCGCCTGGAACAGCACGGTCGGATAATACGATCCGCTGCCATAAAGAGATAACTGCGACGTGCCGTCCGGATTCATCGTCATCAGGATGCGGGAAAAATAGTGCATGAGATCTGAGTATTCCCAGCGGGTGTAAAGGATGCTCCCGTCGTTGGTGATGCTCGGGGTATAATCCGAATCCTGCTCAAAAGTGAGCTGGCGGATGCCTCCCGTCTTGGGATCCAACAGGTAGATCTGGGCCATCGGGCGGCTGCCGTTCTCGCAGGGGAGCGCCTGATAGGAAGCCGTGGAAAGAAGAACCACCCTGCCATCCGGCAGATACGTTCCGTCAAACCAATCGACATCCGGATAGCCTTTCGGTGAGATTTGTTTGAGGCCGCCGCCATCGGTATTGACCTCGAAAACCGCCCACCTGCGCTTCTCATCCATGCTGGAGAAGAGGAATCTGCGAGCCTGGGAATCGAGATCCATGTCGCGCACGATCACGTCGGTCACCGGCTTGTAGATGGTGTCGAGTTTCTCATCGCCGCGCAGTCCGGATAGGACCACGACGGCATCATCCCAACCGTTGCGGTCGATGGTCACGTGGCAGTGGGAGTTGAGTGAAATGAATCCTTCGCCGCGCTGCCTGCGGATCATCATGATCTTGTCGCCATCGAGCAACGGATTGGACAGCAGCGCCATGCGCACGCCCTTGATGAGCGCGCCGGCTTGCGCCAATCCGGCCGGATCGCCACCATCAAGGAGTCTCGGAATGTCAGCCTGATTATTTTTGAATGCCGCAAGGGCCGCGCGGTGGGTTGCGGCGTCGTAGGCACCCGGGTAACTGCGGGCGAGATCCTCAATGGCACGCGCCGCCGCATCGACATTGATCCGCACGCACTCCATGCGCAGCTTGTTCGCATCCTGCCCGGCTCGACTGTTATTGGCGAATACCAACATGAGAAAGCACTGAAGTATTACGGAAAATCTGACAAATTTCATAAGTTCAGGATGGATCGGGACATTCCGGAGACGATGGAGTAGCAAAACGTTTGAATCCGCCACCATCGCGGTGGCGGAAGTTGTCCGCAGGGTCAGGTGGCGTGAGCAAGACGGTGATGGGGTTCATCTCCCCGGTGGCCAGGCGAATGGGTTTGCTCAGGAGATCATTTGCCACCTTGCCAATTTGGATAGGGATTGATGTTGGAAGTCGCCATGCCGAACGTTTGTGGGGGGCGGAAGTCGGGTAGGCTCTTATACTTGAGATTGCGCCGCCCCCACCAACTGCCGTAATACTGGCCGTTGGTGTCCACCCAGTTAGTCACTTTAAGGAGTTCCTCCTGGGTCAGCTTGATGCTCTTGTGGACTTCCGTGAGTTTGGCGGCGCGTTGCGCCTGTTTGGGATCGGCGAGCGTGACTTTCCCCTTGCTGAGCATCGCCACCAGCACGCTGCGGTGTGAGCCGAGCGAGCGTGCTGGCAGGTATTCGATGTTGCCGGTTTTGGGATGGTTCTCGCCGACGATCAAGCCTAACAGACCAACCTCGGGCCGCCGCTCCGTGATCAGCCTCTCGTAGGACACATTGAACAACTCGGTCATTTCGCCGCTCAGGTTGAGTTGCCCTTTGGGCTCCGTGCCGCTGTGGCATTTCTGGCAGTTCTTATCCCACACCGGTTGCACGTCTTGCACGTAGTCTAGCGTGCGGTGGCCATCCTTTTCGCCGGGCTGGGGACCCGGCACGGACGGTGGCCGCTTGAGCGCCATGGGCATGCCGCGCGGATGTGCGGACTGGGCCAGTGTCTGCTGGTTTTCATGACATCCGATACACGAGCGCACTTCGCCGGGCATATAGTTCACATAAGTGCGTTCCGTCTGCACGGCCATGAAGTTCTCATCCAACACCTGGAAGAAGATGC
>JBAXOP010000312.1:0-6502 GCA_037133195.1 Verrucomicrobiota bacterium
GGCCGATCGCGGAACGGCTCGCCCAGAAATGGAACCAGCCGGTGCTGGTGGAGAACAAGGCCGGCGCCGCCACCATCATCGGCGCCACCTCGTTACCGGCACGTACTTTCGGCAACAGGGCCAGCGCTTCGGATGGGTGCCCGTCGAGCATTTCGGCCAGCATCAACGTGGAGTTGAATACCGGCTTGTCCTCGCGTCCGGTGAGTTTGCTGATCACCGTGGCGACTTGGCCCGGTTGGAGCACGTCCTGAAGCAACGCGAAATAATAGGCATTGTTGAGTAATTCCGGGTTATTCGGCTCAAAGCGCAACAGGGTGCGAAACATCGCCATCAAATCCTCCGTGCGCCCCTTGGCCATCAACGAGGTAAACACCGGCAGCAGGTCGGCGTAGGTCGGCAATTGTCCCCAACCCAGGCGCACCGCCGCCACCCAAGCGTCCTCGGCGGCATCTTTGGCCCCGCGGCGTTGCGCCAGGCTAGCGAGGTCGAGGCAACGGTTGCGGGTGGTATCGAACGCCGCGTGGTTGAGGGCTCGCGTCCAGGCGGCCCCGGAGGCAATCATATCGCCGCGACTGGCAGCTATGTTGGCTTGCACAATCTCGAGTTCAACCAAATCAACCGAGGCCGGAGGCGCGGCCAGCGCGACGGCGACCTCAGCGTCCTTATTCAAATGCACGAGGGCATTGAGGCGCGCGAGGTAGGCATCGGAGCGGGTTTTGGCGGCCTCGGCGAGCAGAGTGACGGCCATCTGCGCGTGCTTGTGACGCAACAACCAAGTCCCGAGAACCCCCGGATCGCTGGCTAGGAAACGCTTGGCTGCCATCGCATACAAACGCGGCGCTTCCTCTGGTCGGGCTCGCAACGCCGGATGCATGCCTAGTAAATGGTGTAAAGTTGTCGCTTTCGGCTGGTGATCGAGCCACTCCGGCAAATCCGGCAGAGCCCCGCCTTCGACCAGAGCGCCTGGAGTGTCGCCTAGAATGAGCAGCGCGGCCAAGGCTTGCTCATCAGCGTGGGTCGCTAGCAAATCCGCGAAAACCCGTTGTGCCTCCGCCACCCGCTCGGGGGTGGGCCGGTTGCACAACACGCGCAGCCACTCGAGCTTCACTTTGGGCCCGTCATGCGGTTGCATCGACTCGCGCAAAGAATTTTCCGCCAGATCTATCTGTCCGCGTTGGATGAGCAACGGGACTATCGTTGCGCAGAAAATTGCCTGATCGCGGAAAATCGCCGGCAAACTGGCATCCGCGCTGAGCGCCACGGCTTGCGGTGCTTGGTGCACCATAAGATCCAACTCTTCAAGCAAATCCTCGCGGGAGGCGCGGGTGTCAGTGAAGACTTCGGCGGCGGCCATGTAGGCGCTTGGGGTACCTAGCTTGCCGAGGGCACGGGTCCAGATGCGGTAGGCCTCGAAGTTCTCCCCGTGGACCAGCAAGACACTGTGCGCCATGTCACGGGCGCTGCTCCAGTCCTCATTGCGTACCGCTGTCCTCGCCGCTTGCAGATTGAGTTTGAGGCGGCTCTCGCGAAAAGCCAGGTAAGCGGGCTTGGCGGAAAAAAACAGTGCAATAATCACGACTACAGCCACGATATCAAGGTTCAACCATCCGACGTGCTCGTTGCGTGCCAGCAACAGGCGACTCACCAGTGACATGCGAACTGGCGCACTGCTAGGTGCCGGTGACTCCTCATTGGGCATTTCCTTTTCCGGTATCTCATTCATGGGTTTGCTGAATCATCAATGTCCACTCGTCGGTGCGGTTCACCTGCGCCAGATATCCATCCGGCATGGTTTGAACCTCCAGCTAAAATTTCACAATTCTTATCGCGGACGCCGGAAATTTAATCAATCCGCATATCGGAGCAACCAATTTCTTCTACCAGTAGGCGCATTGACAGGTGGGATGCCGGTGGCTTGTCTGTGGCGGTATGAGCCTGTCCAGATCTGTAGGTCGCCGGGCCCCCGCGGCGCAAGTTGCCCGCAATTTTACTCGCCACGCGGCTGGCAGAGCACCTCAAACACCGCCCCCGGGCCGCTGCCGAAGCTTAAACTGGCACCGAGTTGGCGGCTTAGGTCGCTGACCAGTTTGAGCCCGAGTGTGGTGATATGCTCCAAATCAAGGTCCGGAGGCAGGCCCACGCCGTTATCCGACACCCGCAGGTGCCAGCCCACCCCGTCCGCCAAATTATCTAACAACACCCACAATTCGCCTTTCCGGCCATCTGGAAACGCGTGTTTTAGAGCATTGGATACCAATTCATTGACGAGCAAGCCGCAGGGGACGGCTTGGTCAATTTCCAGGACCATGTGCGAGAGGTTGAGGTGGAGTTGCACGGTGCCTGGGGTGAGGACGAGGGTGCGGAGCAAGTGCTTGCTGAGTTGTCTGAGGTAGGCGGCTAGGTCCACCGCCGCGAGGTTGTCCGAGCGGTAGAGATGTTCATGAATCAAGGCCATCGAGTGAATCCGGCCCTCCATGTCCAGCAGCGCCGCCCGGGTGCCGGCGCTGCTAACGCGACCGGATTGCAGGCGCAACAAACTGCTGACTATTTGCAGGTTATTCTTCACCCGGTGATGGATCTCCTTGAGCATCGACACTTTCTCGCCCAACGATTGGCGGAGCGCATCCAGTGCGTTCTTGTAGTTGGTCACGTCGGTGACCACACCGCCGAGTCCGGTGATATCGCCCTGTACATTGCGCAAGGCAAACTTTGAGGACATCACCGTTCGCGGCTCGTCGCTGGTGTGGCTCGTGATGACCTCCTCCAGGTGCAGCGGCTCGCCACTGGTCGTAATGCGGCTGTTGGCGGCCATGAGTTCGGCGGCCAGTTCGCTTGGGAAAACCTCGGCGATGGATTTGCCCCAGACCTCTTCCTTGGACAAACCGTAGAAGCGTGCCAACTCATCGTTGAGTAGAATGAAGCGGTGTTGCAGGTCGAAGGCGAACACCTGTGATGGCGAGTTATCGATGATCACGCTTAGCAACCGTTGGTGATCGCGCAATTCATCCTCGCCAGCTTGCCGCTCCAATTCACTCGCCGCGCGTTCCGCCACCATCGTAAGGATAGCTTCCGCCTGCGTTCGCTCCGTCAGCGGGCGGCGGCCGATAGCGGCAATCAAGCCGATGGGCTCGCCATTATGGCTCAACAGCGTGCACCCGATGTAACTCTCCGCCCCCAAATCCCTGATCACCTCGTCATGCGGAAAACGCCGACTCACACCCTCCGGGCAACACCATGCCGCCCGCCCTAATACCTCTCCACAGGGGCCACTGTTGATGGCGCAAGTCATGTTGTCCTCAAAGTGGCCATCGCGCCACACCACCAAGGTCCGCGCCTTCAAGCCGTCGCCTTCAAGCCGACAAATGCAGACGTAATCCATGCCCAAGCTCCCGGCCAGATTGCTTGCCAAGGCATGGAAAAACGATTCAACATCGGTGCCGCTGGAGGTGCGTGCCAGAAATGTCCGCATGTCGTCCAGACGCTTTTGTTTGGTTATGTCGCGGGTGCTGGAACGTACGCCGACGCAGTGGCCACCGGTATCGAAAATCGACTGCCAAGAGACGCTCAACCAATGCAAGGAGCCATCCTTGTGGCAAGAACAGAATTCCAGCCCCGCCCCCGGCACGCCATGCAAGGCTTCATGAAAATACCGGCGAAACCTCTCCCGGTCTGCCTCAACCACCAGCACGTCAATGAAATCTGGCATCGCCAACACTTCCGCCGGAGCGTAGCCGGTAAGGCATTCGACGCTGGGATTGACCCACAGGTACCGGCCATCCACGCCGAACCATGACTCCCAGTCCACGGTGTAGTCGGCGATCGCACGAAACTTCTCCTCGCTAGCCCGCAGTTCGGTTTCCCGTCGTTTGCTCTCCACGATGTCCCACGCAAGGTCGGCGAGCGCCTCGACGGCATGGCTGTCGGCAGCGGTGTAGTTGCAGGGTTTATTGCCCACGCCCAGAATCGCTACGATGAGCCCGCGGCGCAGTACTGGCACCACGAGTTCCCGCTGCACCGCCACATGTCCCTGCGGTAACCCCTTCCTGTGGGACAGCGCAACGTAATCGTTGTGGATGACGGTGCTGCGCTGGCGGATGCAATCCACCCACACTCCGGCCTCATTGACAGGGTAATGCCGCTTCGTGCCCTCAGCTCGGCACAGGTTCCTTTCGGTATTGCTGCTCCACGCCTGTAGCGAAAGGGTGTTTTGGTCGGCCTCTAAAAAATGATAGAAACCGGCACCGCTCTCGGTCAGCGCCTCTGCCTCGTCGAGGGTGGCACACAACAGGTCTTCCAGCGGTCGGGTCTGGGCGAGGACCAACAGGCGTTCACGTGCCGAGAGGATCAATTCCTGGCGCTTGCTGGCGGTGATATCATTAATGATTACACGGCAAGCGGGCTCACCGGCTGCGTGGTGTGTGGCAATGGATGTCAGGCTGGCCCAGAATGGCGAACCGTCCGGTTTGCTCATGCGCAACTCACAGGACATCGCCACTGACGCGCCCACCAACCCACAGCGGTACTTGTAATAAATCGGCTGATCCAACTGATGAATGAAGCGTGACAGCGGGCGCTTGAGCAACTTTGAGCGCATCACGCCTAGAAGGCCGGCGGCGGTGAGGTTGGCTTGCAAAATTAGTCCAGCCTCGCTGAGGGTCAAATAGCCAACCGGGGCCAGGTCGTAGAGATCGAAATAGCGTGCCTGGGACTCCTCCAGTTGCACCTGTGTGCGCAGCAATTCCTCGTTCTGCATCTCCAACTCTATCCGATGCACTGGCAGTTCATGAGCCTGCCTCAACATATCCTCCGGCACCTGCTCCGTCACCGGTTGTTTGGCCAAAGCGGCCTCGACCGCATTGCGCTGTTGGTTCATTTCAGTCATACCGTTGCTTGTTAAGGCAACGTCAAACTACTGGCGATGCACCGGGGATGCAACCCGCAATCCATCTGGATTTACAGCTCGACGAGCTTCTCCTTGATGGCGTAGGCGACCAGACTGGCGGTATTGTGGCAGTTGGTTTTGGCCAAAATATTGGCCCGGTGGCTATCAACGGTGCGTTTGCTCAGGATCAGAGAGGAGGCGATCTTCTGGGTTGACATGCCTTTGCATATGAGAATGAGGATCTCTTTCTCGCGATCCGAGAGAGGCGAATCCGGGGCCGTTTTGGCCGGGGAGTTCTTCAGCGATGTAACCAGATTCATGAGTAACTCACGGGAAAAATACGTACCGCCGTCCACCACGGTTTCGAGCGCCAATTTCACCTCCGCAAAATCCGAGTTCTTCAGTAAAAACCCCTTCACCCCGGTTTCCACCATCTTGAAATAATAGCTCTGATCGCCAAACATGCTGATGGTAATGATCCGCAAATCAGGGTACTTCAACAAAGCCAGCCTGGCCGCCTCAATGCCATCCATCTCAGGCATCGCTATGTCCAGCATCACAATATCCGGCCTGTCTTGCTCCAGCAAATTGAGAAACTCGTGCCCGTTGGATGCCTCGCCACTAACCTCGAACAATTCCAAAGCGTCGACCAGCATCCGCAGGCCTTTCCTAAAAAGCCTGTGATCATCAACCAAGAGCACCTTATGTTTCATAATTTCGTTTGTTCCAAAAAAGTATCGGATTATTACCTAGAAACGACCCACATTGATCGCTGATTTGTTCTACGCAGTATTCTACTGATAGGCAAGTGAAAAACGATCAAATTTTTTTTCCTAATTAATCAGGGAACACGATTGCGCGGTGGCCGTCGATGATGGTGCGGTCATGGACATGGAAGCGGATGCCCTTGGCGATGGCGACGCGCTCGCAGTTGCGGCCGAGGCGTACGAGGTCGGCAGGGGTGTGGAAATGCTGCACACGTTCGACCTCCTGCTCAATAATAGGACCGGCATCCAATTCTGCGGTCACGTAATGGCAGGTGGCTCCTATGAGCTTGACGCCGCGCTCGTACGCTTGTTGGTAAGGGTTGGCACCAATAAAGGCGGGCAGAAAACTGTGGTGGATATTGATGATGCGTCCCGCAAAATCCCGGCAAAAATCGTCTGGCAAAATTTGCATAAAACGTGCCAGGACGATCAATTCGACCTTGTGGGCGTCAATGAGGTGGCGGATTTGCGCAAAACCCGGCTCGCGTTGTGGCCCGTCCATAGGAATTTCGTGGAACGGGATGGCAGCGTGCTCGGCGATCGGGCGGCAGTTGCTGCGGTTACCGATGATGCAGGTGATTTCAATGGGCAATTCACCGAGTTGGGTGCGCCACAAAATCTCGTTGAGGCAATGATCGGTCTTGGTTACCAACAGTGCCGTGCGCATCCGGTATGGCAATCGCCGAAAATGCCACACCGCGTGCAAAGAGCGGCCCAGCGTGCCGAAACCATCAATGAAATCCTCCACATCCACATCCAAATCGGCGGTCTCAATTTCCATTCGGGCAAAGAATTTGCCGCCGAGTTGGTCGGAGAATTGGTTGAACTCGACGAGGTTGCCGCGGTGGCCAGC
>JBAXOP010000313.1:0-6498 GCA_037133195.1 Verrucomicrobiota bacterium
ATCCGCAATTGCCCACAATAAAATACCCCGTCCACGACCCGCGGATCCGGTTTCACATACCCATGATGGACGTTGTCTGATGCAAACGCCCAGCTAAACATCTGTTTTAAACACGCCAGACAAGTGGCCGTTCCATACATGGGTAGCGGCTCGCTGCGCCGCCAGCAAAACGCCCGCAAATCGTCAAACCCCGCCACATGATCCAAGTGCTCATGCGTGTAGAGCACCGCGTCGAGTTCACCCATTGCCTCCCGCAACGCCTGCTGACGCAAGTCCGGCCCCGAATCGACTAATAAATTAAGCGCCCCCAACCGCAACCAAACCGACGCCCGCAAGCGGCGGTTGCGCGGGTCATCTGAGCGGCACACCGCACAGCCACAGCCCATGACAGGCACGCCCACCGAGGTGCCCGTACCCAGAAACGTTAGAGAAAATACATTCGCCACGGCCGAAGCATAGCCGGGGAATGGCGCTTGCCAAGTCCTGTCCTTGTGGGGGCCACTTGCTCCCTTTGGCCTATGGGAGGCGCAAAGTGAGGGCAGCTGGACGACTGGACTTGCGCATGGGCAAGCCGGCGCTCCGTAAGACGCCGCCCCATACCAAGGCGAACATTCGAGCTTGCCGCACTTCGGGCTTTTCCAGCAGATGGCAGTGTGTAGAGTGCGGCGTGGATGGGGATTTGACATCAGTACAACCGGCGGAAGCCGGCGTGCGGTCCGTGCGCCATGACGGACTGGACCGAACGGCGGCGGTGGCGGAGAAGATCCGCTTGTACCGCACATTGTTCCGCGGCCGCGAGGACGTCTATGCACGGCGCTTCACTAGCACCAAAACCGGCCGCGCCGGCTATCAACCGGTATGCGGCAACGAATGGTTGCGTGGCGTGTGCGAAAAACCGACCGTCCGCTGCAGTGAGTGCGCCTGCCAGCAGTTTCTTCCGGTGACCGACGAAGTGCTGCACTGGCATTTGTCCGGCGCGGACGGGCGGGGCCGCGAGTTCGTGATGGGACTCTATCCGATGTTGTTGGACGAGCGTTGCTGGTTGCTGGCGGCCGACTTCGACGGCGAACACTGGTGGGAGGACGCCGATGCAGTCAGCAATACGTGCCGAACTCTCGACTTGCCGGTGGTGCTGGAACGCTCGCGCTCGGGCAACGGCGGACACTTGTGGTGGTTTTTTACCGAGGCGGTTCCGGCGGTGTTGGCCCGCAAGTTAGGAGCTTTTCTGCTAACAGAAACGATGGAGCGCAGGCCGGAAATTGGCCTGCGCTCGTATGACCGGTTTTTTCCTAACCAGGACACATTACCGCAGGGAGGTTTTGGCAATTTGATAGCGTTGCCATTGCAGAAAGCCGCGCGGGATGTCGGCAACAGTGTGTTCGTAGATGGGCGCGGCGTGGCGTTTGACGATCAGTGGGCGTTCCTAGCAAGCATCAGCCGCATCACACCCAAACGCCTGGAGACCATCGTCACAGCCGCCGAGGGGCACGGACGCATCGTCGGCGTGCGTATGGCCAGCGCCGATGAAGACGCCCCCGAACCATGGCTCGCACCCCCGTCACGCCGCCGCGAATCCCTGCCGAAAGGGGAGATTCCCGCAACTCTTGAGGTGGTGTTAGGTGACCAATTATACCTGCCGAAAACGGGCCTGGGTCCCGCGCTTCGCAACGCACTGCTACGCCTGGCGGCATTTCAAAACCCGGAATTTTACAAGGCCCAGTCGATGCGTCTGCCTACCTACGACAAGCCGCGCATTATCGCCTGTGCCGAGGATCACCCATCGCATATCGGGTTGCCTCGCGGTTGCTGCGAGGAGGCGGTGGCGTTGTTGGAATCACTGGGGGTCAAGGTGAGCGTTAGGGATGAGCGCTGCCACGGGCAACCGCTGGCGGTGGAATTTTGTGGCACCTTGCGCGACGAACAACAGCAAGCCGCCACCGCCATGCTCGCCCACGACTCCGGTGTGCTGGCCGCCACCACTGCCTTTGGCAAAACGGTGCTGGCGGCCTGGCTCATCGCCCAACGCGGAGTCAATACCTTGGTGCTGGTGCATCGGCAACAATTGCAGGAACAATGGGTCGAACGCTTGTCACAATTCCTCGGGCTCGCGCCCAAGGCGATGGGTCGCTGGGGCGGCGGACATAAAAAACTCACCGGTAACATCGACGTGGCTCTGATCCAAAGCGTTATCCGCAAAGATGTGGTGCAAGATTTGGTAGGCGATTACGGCCATTTGGTGGTGGATGAATGCCATCACCTATCAGCACGGAGTTTCGAGCTGGTGGCACGCCGCGCCAAGGCGAGATATGTCACCGGCCTGTCCGCCACGGTGACCCGTAAGGACGGCCATCACCCGATTATTTTCATGCAATGCGGGCCGGTGCGCCACAAGGTGGATGCGCGGCAACAGGCGGCGGCGCGACCGTTCAGCCATGAGGTATGGGTTAGATCAACAGGGTTTGTGCCGGATGGCGAACCGGCCGCCGATAAACGCGTCGAGTTTCAACGACTCTGCGACGCGGTAATCCACGCCGAGCAACGCAACCAGATGATTTGCGCGGAGGTGGCCGAGGTAGTGCGCGCGGGGCGCTCGCCGGTGGTCCTAACGGAACGCACCGAGCACCTGCATTTGCTCGCCAGGATGCTCGGCGAGGTGGTGGAGCACGTCATCATGCTGCAAGGTGGCATGGGCCGCAAGGCGTTACTCGCGGCACTGGAGCTGGCACGGGAAATACCGCCCGAACAAGCCCGCGTGTTGTTAGCCACCGGGCGTTTTCTCGGCGAGGGCTTTGATGACGCCCGGCTGGACACGCTTTTTCTAACGATGCCGGTGTCATGGCACGGCACCATCGCCCAATATGTCGGACGGCTCCACCGCCTGCATGATGGCAAGCGTTGCGTACGGGTGTATGACTACGCCGACTTGGAAGTGCCGATGCTCGCGCGAATGTTTAATAAACGCTGCGCCGGTTATGAGGCGGTGGGTTACTCGATCTTGCTGCCCGCCAGCGCCTTGCCGGGCTGGCCCGCAGACGTCCCGCTGCCCGTGGATGCCCGCTGGAAACAGGACTACGCAGCTAGCGTGCGCCGCCTGATCCATGACGGAGTGGACCGCCCATTGGCCCAATTGTTCGTGCATGCCACCACCACGCCCGATGCGGGGGCCGAGGGCGCGGCTCGGGCCCGCAGTGCCAGCGAGGCGTTTTTCTATCGACGACTTGAATCGCTGCCGGACCTCGCCGGCATGTTCCGTCTTAATGCCCGGCTGCCTATCACATTTGACGAGCGCGGCGAAATGGAGGTGGATTTACTCGATGCGACGGCTCGCCTGGTCATCGAAATTGATGGCGGCCAGCACCTTGGCGATGCCGTTGCTTGGCGGCGCGACCGGCGCAAGGATGCGGCATTGCAAGCGAGCGGGTATTTTGTGTTGCGCTTTCTCGCTGCGGACCTCGGCCAGCACCTCGACACGGTGCTCGACACGGTCCTGTGCACCCTGGCCGGCCTGCGGCGCAAGTGCCCCAGTGCCAGCATAGGTGAGTGATTTTTTCATCTCTGACATCCACCATCCAGAATCTCCTCCTCCCATGACCGGGATTCTCTACAATTTATCTGTCACCATGTAACAATTTGATTTATCCACCGGATGAATCCTGGCATCATCGACACCGCAAGTCTCACGCTGGGTTGAGGTGCCAGAGGGCGAAGTTGAGTGCGGCGGCAAATGTGACCCATGTCAGATACGGCGCGAACAACCATCCTGCCGGCCTGCTGATGCGGCGGAAGGTCAGCATCGTCAGCAGGATTGAGGTCCACAGCGCCAGCATCTCGATCATCGCCCAGCCCAACTGATGTGCCCCGAAGAAGATTGGCGTCCACGCCGCATTGAGCACCAGTTGAATGAAGTAGAGCAGTAGTGGACGTCGCCAGCCATCCTGCTTCCACACCAGCCATGCCGCCACCGCCATCAGCGTGTAAAGCAGTGTCCATGCCGGACCGAACACCCATGCCGGTGGATTCCACGCTGGTTTATTGAGCGACGCATACCACGCCCCCGGCATCGCTGCCGCTCCAAACAGCGGCGCACAAAATGTAATGATGATAAAGCCGGGCAGTGCCAGCCAGTTGCGTAGGGTGGGGGATGAGTGGCTCATGACGGGCGTGGGTGATTTGCAAGGGCGGCGTATCCTGGGTTGCGTTACACATCAATCCGGGCGCACTCATTCCGCCTTGGGTTTGGCGGGGGGGGCGGCGGTGTGTTTGTCGGCTTCTGCCTTGGTGAGGGGCGAGACATCCTGGATCGGGCGTTCGGGGAATTTGGAACCACCCTGGGTGACGTAGTCGTGGTTCCATTGGAGGTGTACCAGATCACCTGGCTTAAGGGCGAGGACGGCATCACGGATCGCCTTGGACACTTTCACATTCCCCATGTTATCCTCTATCAAGATCATGAATTTCTCCTGCTT
Source organism: Verrucomicrobiota bacterium (assembly GCA_037133195.1). Lineage (GTDB taxonomy): Bacteria > Verrucomicrobiota > Verrucomicrobiia > Verrucomicrobiales > Akkermansiaceae > Luteolibacter. The sequence continues at coordinate 4,467 of JBAXOP010000313.1, forward strand.
CGGGTCGCCGTATTCGCCCGGCTTGGCGTATTTGAGGTATTTGACGATGGCGAAGCTGGCGAGTTGGCCGGACTCTCCGCAGCGCTCGGGGCAGAGGGACGTGCGGCCCATGCACTTGTGATACTTCAAGCCCTCGAAGCGGGCGACGGTGTGATGGGAGGATAACAACTCGCGTTGTTTCTCCGGCACTGCGGCGGGGGTGGGGGGCGGTTGTTTGGGCGCAGTATCGATGGCCGGGACGGCTGCCGTCAGAGTGAGGGCGATGAGGAATGTGAATGGTGTTGTTTTCATGTATTGTGTGACACGGGGACATCAGGTTTCTTAGCATATCGTTGGCATAACGTTGAGGTGTGGCACGCGACTTTGAAGGCGCGGTTGACCGGTGGGTGGGTGGCTCAAGAGTATTGTCACCACCGTCTTGTCGTTCAAAATAGATCAGAATGTGTCCCAGTCCTGCCCAATGTGAGTTCATCTGTACTCCGACAATAAGAGTGCAATCAAATCCTTAATCTTCTGGAGGTCTTTGCCTCTCTTCTGCTGCTTCTTGAGATCCTTGCCGAACTGCTTGGTTTGGGTAACTCTCATGCATCTCATGAGGCGAAAAGGTCATCTAAGGAAGCAAACCGCTCCACATCCTCGCCGCGACACGCCGACACGGCATGAGCACGCAGAAGTTGCCGGAGGCGGGCTCCACCGCCATGCTGGGGTTCAGTCCGTCGATGAGGCGCAGGGTGGACCCGATGGCGAGGGCTGATGCCAGATACCCCGGTGCGAACGCAATCGCGGGTGGCCCCCTTTCTCCTGATAGGGGACCGGGACGTGCACTACTATTTATCTGTCACCCTGTAATGTTCACGTGCCAAGGCACCTTCTCTGTGATGGCAAAGAGCCCATTCCCGAGATACAACGCTGGCAGACTCGGGGGTGCACCACCAAAGGTCTTAACGACACGTAGACCAGCGACCAGACACTTCCACCCATTGTCTTGCCTCAACCACAGCGCCATATTGAGTTTGTCGGTGAGGAACACGACGCCATCCTGTGCCTTATAGACTGCAACCCAACTAGAGGGATTCGTGCGGGCATCCTGCCCATCCATGCCGTTCATTCCCAGCTCCTTCAATTCCTTCGTATACTCAGGTCTCTGCAATACTGCCAAATCGACCCTCAATCGGATCGCGGTCGGCAAATCGAATCCCAATGCGTTCAAATCGAGTTGCGTGGTCGGAGTACCCTGCTCCTCGCCATCAGATGGAAGAGCCGCACCCAAGAAGACGAGCAACATTATGGAATTGATCTTCATTTTCTTAGCGAACGTTGATGTCCTGCCCCCGGGTCATGGCAGGGCAGTTGGGGTTGAAAGTTTGGAGCTTCTGCCGGTCGGCAGCGACGACTTCTGCCTCTTTGTTAGTTGGCCTTTCGGTCTTTCTATCGCACTCCGTTGGACGCACGACGGGCAAATCCAGTCAATGGGATATACATTGCATGGGTTAAAGTCCGCCCAGTATGTATACCCATCATATGGAAAGAAGCGGAGATGATTCCTGAGAAAGGATAGCGTGTAATTCGAGGCGCTGTCAGGATCTGCGACCTTCCTCGACATCGGCGTGTGATGCACGTTACATGACGACGCATCATAAAGGACTTGGTTGCCACTACGGACACGAAGCAGGCTGGCATAAAATTGGGCACCCTGTTTCGTCTCATGTCTCGATTCAAGGACCTCAAAGATGTACATTGATCTCTCTCTTAGTTCTTTGCGCGGTAGAATGTTCTCCGGCCATGGTATTCTTTGATTGTCGAATCCATCTAGGCATAAAACAAACTCACGGCCATCAGCAATGAATCGCGGCTGGCCTCGTATTTGATAGCGCTTTTCGGAAACTGTTGGTGAATAGTGAATAATTGCAGATGCTTTTGGTCTGTGTGTCACATTACACGAGGCCAACAAACAGAAGAGCGCCAGCGTTGGCATAATGGGCCTCTGGCACATGGAGATTAATGTAGGTTGGTGCATTTTCCTAGCAGAACG
>JBAXOP010000314.1:0-6497 GCA_037133195.1 Verrucomicrobiota bacterium
TGCATCGCCGGATCACCCGTGCGATCAAGCAAAGCCGCGCCATCAGTCTGCTGCCATAAGCTGCGGCGGAGTGACATCCTTCCGCTGGAGCCAGTCCGTATGTCCGGGCCGGCTCCATTTTTGCTTTGCCGCATCATGCAGGAACTAACCGATACCCAGAATGAACGCGATGACCGCTGCCTGGCCATCGACCGTGTGGGCGTGAAAGGGCTGCGATTTCCGGTGGAAGTGCGCGACAAGGGCGGGAGCGTCCAGCGAACGGTGGCCGTCGTCTCGTTGGCGGTGGATTTGCCGGCCCAGTTCAAGGGAACCCACATGAGCCGCTTTGTCGAGGCTCTCCACGCCCATGGCGGATGCCTGGATGTCCACTCGATTCTAGCCCTGCCACGCGAACTTCTTAAACGCTTGGATGCTCGCAAGGCCCACTTCGAGATTCAATTCCCATTTTTCCTGGCAAAACCCGCACCAGTTTCGGGAATTGTTGGCTTGTTAGACTACGAAGTCCGCTTTGAGGTGGAGGCGACAGCTGAGGGAGCCACGGATTTTGTGGTGACGGTGATGGTGCCGGTGACCACGTTATGCCCCTGCTCCAAGGCCATCAGCGAGCGCGGTGCCCATAACCAGCGCGGCTTGGTCACCTACGCGGTGCGCTCCAGCAAGCCGATTTGGATAGAAGATCTCATTGCCTTGGTTGAGCGCTCGGCCAGTTGCGAGTTATTCAGTATTCTCAAGCGCACGGATGAAAAGGTGGTCACCGAGCGTGCCTACGACAATCCGGTGTTTGTGGAGGATTTGGTGCGCAATGTTGCCTCGCGTTCCAACGCGCACGCCACCATCACGTGGTACCGAGTCGAGGCGGAAAACCACGAGTCAATCCACAATCACAATGCGTACGCAGTGATCGAAAAGCCGCGCTGAGTATTGCCTCATGGAGGCTGCGGCGTCCCTGGCCCGTGCAACAGCCAAATGCATACCGCCGAGGCGAAAAGTGTTTCAGAATCAGAACTCAGTGTTCGGGGACGAGGAGCACCTTGCGACAATTGATCGGATTCCAGCCCTCGGCGACCGGGCGGAGAGTGAGGGTGACCTTGGCGCCTTTGGTGAGAGTGACATCACCAACCCTGCCTGTCTGATAGGTTGTAAAATTGCCGGTGCTGGGGACGGAATAGGCGAGATTTCCCACGCCTTGTACTTTGAGAACGGCACCAGGAGCGGGTGCGGAGGTTTCGATATGTACGGAGAATTTGCCATCGCGCTCGGCGCACAAATCCCAGGAGACACAATCGCCCGGGTCCGACCAGAAACCGATGTTGCCGAGTTTATCCTTTTGCTCGACGCGGATTTGCTTACCAGCCAGGCGGGCGTCGTCTGCCAGCAAGGTGATGACACCATCTTTGGCGGGGCAGATCGCCACAGCGGTCACTTCCGGCTTGCCATGGATGAGTACTTTGAGCGTTGAGCAGATAGGATCCGGGGCGGCGCTTGGCAGGCTCAGCAGCGGACCATTGGGGGATTTTTCGATGGCCAGCGGGGCGCCACCGGCAAGCAGGGAAGCTGTCATGATCGTATTAGAAAGACCGGGGATGAGCAACTTGCCATCGCCCGGCCAATCGAGCACATGCAAATAAAGCAAGGTGTCGGCTCCGGCATCCTTGACGGTGCAACGGCCCCAAGGCAATTTTTTGAAGGGTGTGGCGTGGGTGCCGTAGATAGCCTCGCCATTAATTTTCATCCAAGCGCCGACGCCCTTGAGGAGACGGATGGATTCTGGGGGGATTTCGCCCTGAGAGGTAGGGCCGACGTTGAGCAAGTAATTGCCGCCTTTGCTGGCGATATCGACGAGGTTGGTGATGAGGGTGGAAAGTGATTTCCAATTGTGATCATAGCTTTTGAACCCCCAAGTATCGTTCATGGTCATGCAAGTTTCCCAGTCACGGCCGGGAAAACCCGTGGCAGGTATCTCTTGCTCGGGCGTCTCGGTATCACCCGGGTAGCCGCCGCCTAAACGATTGTTATGAATGATGCCGGGGCGCAGCGCGAGCAACTTGGCAAACCTCGCCGCCCGCGGCGCCGTCATCAGGTGCGGCGTGTCCCACCACAGGACGTCCGGCCGGTATTTTTGTAAAATTTCAGTGACTTGGGGGACGGCCACTGCGTCGAGGTATTGATCGAAGCTGCCTTTTTGGGCGTCATCCCAGCCATCGCCGTCCGGCATACCGGCCTTGGCACCGCCGGGGTTATTCCAGTCCTGAGCCTGGGAATAATAGAGGCCGAATTTGAGGCCCTGTGCCCTTGCAGCGGTGGCGAGCGGGGCGATGAGGTCTTTTTTCCACGGGCTGGCATCGACGACATTCCACTGACTCGCGGCGGTGGGAAACAAGGCGAAGCCATCGTGATGCTTGGCGGTGATGACCATATAGCGCATGCCGGCTTCTTTGGCCAGGGCCGCCCAAGCGGTTGGGTCGTACTTATCAGGGTTAAAATGCTGGGCGAATTCGCGGTAATCGTGCACCGGGATTTTGGCGTTCCACATGATCCACTCGCCAATATCGCCGATTTGCTTATCCTTGTAGGTGCCGGCGGGCACGGCATATACGCCCCAATGAATGAACATCCCAAACTTCGCCTCATGCCACCAACTCATGCGTGCCTCATGCTGGGCCGGCGTTTCGCTCGCGTAGGGGTCGCCCTCCAGTGCTTCTGCCACTGGAATGAGCGCCGTCATCACTACTAGCGCAGCCCCGAGAAAATGATTTGCCATACCCGTAATACGAGGCCTCCGGTGAGATTTTGCAGGCTTTGTGAAAATCTCCGAGAATTTCATAGAAGGTCATAATGGCAATTTTTCCCATCATCATATCAAGATAAGATGATTTGTCACTTGTCAACTTAGGAAAATCGGGTAGGTTCGGCGCATGCCACAGGCCGACACCAGCACAGACCTCAACCAAGCCCTAGCGGAACGCATCCTGGTCCTCGACGGGGCGATGGGCACAACCATCCGCAGCTACGGGCTGAAGGAAGCGGATGCGCGCGGCACGCGTTTTGCGAATAACGACAAGGATTTACTCAACAACGGGGACATTCTCTCGGTGACCCGAGCGGACGTCATCGGGGATGTGCACAAGAGTTTTTTCGAGGTGGGCGCAGACATTTGCACGACGAATACGTTTTCGGCGACGACGCTGGCGCAGAGTGAGTTTTTCGTAGCGGATCCGCGCGAGCGGGGCGGCCGTAAGGACCCGGAATTCTACCAAAACATCTTGGATAACCCGTTTCTCAACGAACTGGCATGGGAAATCAACGTCGCCTCCGCACGCCTGTGCCGCCAATGGGCCGACGCCATCGGCAGCGATAGCGGGCGCCGCCGCTATGTGGCCGGTGCCATCGGGCCTCTCACCGTATCGCTGAGCAATTCACCGGATGCCGATGACCATGGCTTCCGGGTGGTCACGTTTGACCAGGTGCTGGCCGCATATAAACAGCAGATTCGGGGGCTGATGGAAGGCGGTTGCGACATACTGCTGATTGAAACCATCTTTGATTCGCTCAACGCCAAGGCCGCAACCGTCGCAGCCTTGGAGATATTCGAGGAAACCCGCACGCGCTTGCCTATCATCCTCTCGGCTGCCGTCGGCCGCGGCGGCGAAACCATGATCTCCGCGCAAAAAGTCGAGGCGTTTTGGAATGCCTTCGCACACGTCAAACCCTTGGCCATCGGCCTCAATTGCTCGCTCGGGCCAGACTTGCTGCGCCCCCACCTGGAGGAACTCGCCGCTTGCGCCTGCACCTGCATCTCCTGCTACCCCAATGCCGGGTTGCCCAACCCACTCGCTCCCACCGGCTTCGACCTCGACCCCCAACAAATGCATGACTTCATGGCAGAACTCGCCCGCTCCGGTCTGCTCAATCTGGCTGGCGGTTGCTGCGGCAACACCCCCGAGCATGTCGCCGCCATCGCCCGTGCCGTCGCCGGCATCCCCCCGCGGGTGGTGCCGGTGGTGGGATAAATCGAAACGCGGAGGCGGAGAGATCGCAGAGGGAGTCGCAAAGTGAAACCAGATAGATCAAGTCATAAAAAAATTAGATTATGAAAACGAAAGAAAATCTCAATCAGCTGTCAGGTTCGCTCATTGATGCCGCCATGGATGTCCATCGCGAGTTCGGACCGGGATTGCTGGAGCGGGTCTATGAGGCAGCACTGGCGAGAGAGCTCGCGTTGCGCGGAATCGCCAGCCAGCGGCAGGTCCCCGCCCAAGTGTTCTACAAAGGACATATCCTCGACGAAGAAGCTTACCGAATTGATCTGTTAGTTGAGGGATGCGTGGTGGTCGAACATAAGAGAGTCCCTGCACTTTTGCCAATTCACGAGACACAACTGCACACCTACATGCGGCTGTCGAACAAATGCCTCGGACTACTCATCAACTTCAACGTCATTTTGCTTCGCGACGGCATCAAACGCCACGTGATCAACTTCCCCGACTGATTCTTCGCGTTCCTCTCTGCGACCTCCGCGTTTCTGCGTTTCGATTGAACCAACATGCAAACCATCCCCCACGCCCTGCGCCTCTCCGGCTCCGAGGCCTACAACCATACCGCCGACAAACGCTTCCTGATGATTGGCGAGCGCGCCAACGTAGCCGGCTCGCCCCAATTTGCCAAACTCGTGCGGGCAGGCAATCTCGAGGCAGCGGTGGAGATCGCACGCCAACAAGTGGCCAACGGTGCCAACGTGATAGATATCTGTTTTGATGATGGCTTGATAGATGGCACAGCGATGATGACCCGATTTCTGCACCTGCTGCAGGGCGAACCGGATGTGGCGCGGGTGCCCATCATGGTCGATTCCTCCAAATGGGAAATCATTGAGGCTGGCCTCAAATGCCTGCAAGGCAAGGGGATCGTCAATTCCATTTCACTCAAAGAAGGCGAGGCCACCTTCATCAGTCACGCACGCCATATCATGCGCTACGGCGCCGCGGTGGTCGTCATGGCCTTCGATGAAAATGGCCAGGCCGCATCCTATACCGAAAAAATCCGCATCTGCGAGCGCGCCTACCGCTTGCTAGTCGATGAGGTCGGCTTCAACCCGGATGATATCATCTTCGATCCCAACATTCTAACAGTCGCCACCGGCATCGAGGAGCACAACAATTATGCACTGGATTTCATCAATGCCACGCGCTGGATCAAACATAACCTGCCGGGGGCCAAGGTGAGCGGCGGGGTGTCTAACATTTCCTTTGCATTCCGAGGCAACAACGCGCTGCGCGAGGCGATGCACTCGGCATTTCTGTATCACGCGACACAAGCTGGCATGGACATGGGAATCGTCAACGCCGGCATGTTGGAAGTCTATGACGAGATTCCCAAAGAGTTGCTCACCTGCGTCGAGGACGTATTGCTCAACCGCCGCGCGGATGCCACCGAACGCTTGCTCGAACTCGCCGAGCATTTCAAAGGCCAGGGCGGCAAGAAACTTGAGGAAGACCTGAGCTGGCGGGATGAACCGGTGGAAAAGCGTTTGGAACATGCGCTGCTCAAAGGCATCGACCGCTTCATTGATGAAGATACCGAAGCCGCGCGCCAGCTTTACGGTCGTCCGCTCAAAGTTATCGAAGGGCCGTTGATGGATGGCATGGGCGTGGTCGGTGATCTCTTCGGGGCCGGCAAAATGTTTTTGCCACAGGTGGTAAAATCCGCCCGCGTAATGAAAAAGGCCGTAGCTTGGCTCACGCCGTTCATGGAGATGGAAAAGGCTGAGTTCCTGGAAGCAGACATCGCGGCGATTCTCGACGCGGACCCGTCGCTCACTGCGGACGAAGCCTTGCAAAGAGCCCAGCGCGGGCGCTCCGCCGGGCGTTTTCTCATCGCCACCGTTAAGGGCGATGTGCATGACATCGGCAAAAATATCGTCGGAGTGGTGCTCTCATGCAATGGCTATGAGGTCACCGACATGGGCGTGATGGTCTCTTGCGATAAGATTCTAGAAAAAGCCCGAGAACTCGGCGCGGATGTCATTGGTCTATCCGGCCTGATCACCCCGTCGCTTGATGAGATGGTCCACGTGGCCAAGGAGATGGAACGAGCAGGCATGAGTATTCCGTTGCTCATCGGCGGAGCCACCACCTCGGCCGCCCACACCGCCATCAAAATCGCCCAGCATTACTCCGGGCCGGTCGTGCATGTGCTCGACGCCTCGCGCTCGGTGCCAGCCACCACGTCGCTGTTGTCCAAAGAGCAGCGTGCCGCGTTTGTGGCGGAAAATCTAGCAAAACAACAACGGCTTCGCGACACCTATCTCGCCGGTCCGAAAAAAGCCACGCTCTCCCTCGAGGAGGCCCGCGCCGCCAAGCCGGTCTTTGATTGGTCCACCTACAAGCCGCCGGTGCCCGCGTTTCTCGGGACACGCGATTGCGGGCAGCTCACGGGAAGTGGACCGGGCATGTTGCCCGGAAGTGGACCGGGCATGTTGCCCGGAAGTGGGCCGGGCA
>JBAXOP010000315.1:0-6489 GCA_037133195.1 Verrucomicrobiota bacterium
CAATGAACGGATTGTTGCCGACATAAACAAACGGTGTTCCCTTGTGATGCTCATATCCAATACCTGGTTTCCAACTCTCCATGTTGCGCCGGCCATCCAGAGCGAGCACAAATGCCTCCTGCGGCGTGCGCACCTTGAGCGAATCGTCCACTTTGTAGTTGTTAACCTTGATCCACGCCTTCATGATCCCGGTGATGGCCCCGGCAAATTCTCCCGCATCACTCAGAAACAATTGGATAGGCATCTCATACTTTGTCCCGGCGACCAGCGAACCGTTACCACAGCGGAATTGCGGGGCGCTCCGGCGGTTGGCAAAGTGAAACCCGGTCTTGCCGGTCCATGTGTTAGGATTGAGGTAATCGGAGCGGCTATCGATGGCGAACAACGCCACCAGCGACTGGTCCGGGTGGTACACCAGCACGCCCGGCACCCCGCAATAGCGCATAGGTGTCATGGCCACCTCCTCGCTGTTGCCGGCCCACGGGTAGCATTGCACACGCCAGTCGTTGGCAAAGCCATCATGATAGCTCACGCACACCTCCCAACCGGTCAGATCCTTGTCCACCGACCATTTCGGAGTGAAACTCACCGCCGGCAACTCATCGTGCAGACCCACATCCATCGTCCAAGAAAGAATTGCTCCGTCAATCTCCTGGCGACCGGACATCCTGGCTGTTAGCGCGTTGACTTTCTCCCCTTTCGAGGCCGCCAGCCAGCGGACTTCTCCGCTCTGCACATTGCGCATGACCAGCAGGCCCTTGGTGGCCGCTTGCTCCACAGGCTTGCCATGGAGCGACAGCGTTCCCAGCACCCAACCGGCAGGCGTCCGTTGCAATTCCCATTTCACACCGCTCCGGTTCTCAAGCACCATCGTGGCGTCATTGGGCACGCTATGGGTTTGCGCACGCGCCCAGCCTGCTGCCAGCAACACCGACATGCATGCGATGATACACATTTTCAGTTGTGATGACCTGTATTTCATTTGCGATTGGTAATTGCTCATCTATAATTTCCCCTTGTTAGCCTATTACTTATTGAATCCTTTGTGGTTCATAAATTCCCAGATGCGATCCATCCAAGTATAACTGCCCGTGCCCGGGGCGGCACTCCTCTGGAAGCAGTGATTGCGTCCGACAAGCGTGTGGAGGTCGGACTGGATTCCCATCCGGCGAAGCTGCTCCCAGCATTTCACCGAATTCATCGCCGCCCAACCGTCCGCATCGCCGTGGATGAACAACATCGGACACGTCGCGAGGTCGAACGAGAACTCAGGGACGGTTCGCGCATCGTCCTGGTTGCCGCCATTCTTATTTCCGGCGTCCGCCCCGTCCGTGAGCGCGTAGGCCGGATAGATCGCGACCGCCCACTGCACGTTGCAGGAAAGTTTGTCGAGGTCGTCGATTGGCCCATAGGAATGGCGCTTCGAGCTAGTCGCACCCATGAGCGTCAGGTGTCCGCCCGCCGAGGACCCCATGATGCCGATGCGGTCGGGGTCGAGCCCCTTCGCAGCAGCCTCGCTGCGGACGATTCGGATAGTGCGCTGCAAATCCTGCCATGCCGTCGTATGCTTGGCCAACCCGCCCGGCGGCCGCGGCGTGCGGTATTTCATCGTCACGACCGTCATGCCCTTTTCGTTCAGGTAACGCCGCGTCGGGGCGACTTCGAATCCGTCCGGATCGTTGCCGACGTATCCGCCGCCCGAATAGATAATCTGAATCGCCTTCGTCTTGAGTTGCTTCGGCATGTGCCACTCGAGATATGGCTGGCACTGGTTCGCCTGAACATCCGGCATCTTGCCTTCCGGCCAGACCGGTTCCTTGCTAGTTTCGCCACGAGCATCGTTGTTTGGATAACGGGCCATCAGATCGACCTCCTTGCCGAGACGACCGTCGAAATTCATTTGGTGGAGGTACTCGGCGACACGGTCAAGCCAGTGGTCGTAGGCGCTGCCGTCCTCGCCTTTGCCGGGGTCGCCCATGAAACCATGGGGACGGTCTGCGAAGAGATGGATCTCTGCCGGAATTTTCATCCTGCGGAGCTGGCGATAAATCTGGGTAGAGCCATTCGGCGAATAGATGTCCACACCACCGTGAAAGAGCGCCATCGGACAAGTCTTCGCGTCAAACTTGAATACGTCCGAGAGCTTTATGTCAATCACGTCGCCATCACGCGTGTTGGGACCGGTGAGTCCGTCCGTAAGCGCATAGGCGGTGTAAATCGGCACCGCCCAATTGACGTGGCACGGCAGCTGGTCGAGCGCGTCGATTGCCCCGTATGCCGGTGTGAGCGCGCTCGTTGCGAGCAAGACCGTCAGGTGCGAGCCCGCGGAGAACCCGAGCGCGCCGATTTTCTCAGGGTCGAAGCCGCGCTTCTTCGCATCGTTGCGGACAAGACGCACAGCGCGTTGCCCGTCCTCCCACGCGCTCTGATAGATCGGCAACCCTTGAGGACGCGGCGTACGGTAAGTGAGGCTTACGCAAACGAACCCGAGTTCGGTGAACTTCTTCGCGACCCGATCAATCCATATCCCGTCGCAGCAACTCTGATAACCGCCACCGGTAATGAGCAACATGCATCCGCCGTTTTTCTCCGCTGGTGCCTCGTACCAGTCGAGATGCGGCATCGTATGCTCTGCCATCTTGAATCCCGCCGCTCTCACCTCCTGCGTCGTCGCAGCTATCTGTTGTTTCTGAAAATCCGGAATCTTCCCTTCCGGCCACAGTGCAATCCGCTCGCCGGCCAACGCCTGAACGGCGACCAGCAACCAAGAACAAAATATTAACAGTTTTTTCATGATCTCGTTTTATTTTTTTATTTATCCTTCTGTAGATTCAACGTAACCGGCCCAAGCAGTCCTGAGTTCGTCTTACCGCGATACTGTGTAGGGATCGTGGTGTAATGGTTTGCCAGTGTATTGCGCACCAGAATCTCGATGCGGTTCTCACCGGGTTTGACCAACGACGTGATGTCGAACCTCCATGGCGGCGACACGCGAACCCCGGCAGACTGGTCATTGACCCGCACTTCGGCTGACGCCACCACATCACCGAGATCCAAAACAACCTGTTTCGCAGAGGGAATGGCAATTGTCTTCCGGTAAGACGCGCCACCCGAGTAGCTCAGAAGTCCCTCATTCTCAGACCAATCACCGAGCGCGATCTGGCCGGGGCCGCAATCCAGTTTGATAGGTTCCGGCAATGCCGCACCGCCGTAGAAGCCGCGCTCCTGCTCGATACGCAACATCACCGTTACCGGCGGCACCGGCACCACAACCTGGTTGCCGCTGACTTTCAGCTCCTTGCCGTCGGCCCATGCCTGCACTTTGCCTCGCGCATGGATCGTCATCGCCCGCAGTCCCGGCGGCGCGGCGAACCGGTACCACCCGACTGGAGTCTTCTCGGCGGCACGCACGTCAAACGGAAGCACGTTCGGGTTGTTGTGCCAGCGCGTGGCCAGTGAGTTAGCAGGTGCGGCCGGCACATCGCTGGCGGTCGAGGCCACAAAGTAGGTTCGCCCGGGTTTGTCATATTCCAATACGAGCGCATTCGCACCCGCTTTAAGCTTCAGTTCGCTGCCGCTAACAACTTCGCCGTTGAGCAAGACCTTGGACGGTTTCAACGCACCGGTAAGGGCATAAGCAGTCATGTCGCGCGGGGCGATCACAGCGGTCGTGAACATGCCACCATCACCCTTGTAGCTAACAACATTGGGCGATAACGCAGCGCCAATTTTGGCATTGCCGACGGCGAGGAATTCGTCGTGCACTTCCTCCTTCAACCCGTGATACCCTTGGTGTCCCGGATCGTTCTCGATGCCCCAACGCCAGGAAAATTCGTAAGGCTGGTTGTTAGCCTCGATGAACTGCGGGCCAAACGAACGGGTCACCTTGCGCCACGGGCCATTGGCTTTGTCTCCTTCACAATACCACAGCTGCCTCACTTCGGCTCCAATCATGGCCGGCGTCGGCGGCCAGTGGAAATCGCCAAACCGATTGTCACTAGTCGGCTGCAACTCAAATTGCCAGTCGCCCTCAATCGCGACCCGCGTCATTTCCGGCTCGGCCGTCGCCTGCCGAAACCCGGGCTCGCCAGGACTAAAAACAATCAATTGGATTTCCTTCTCCGTCAGCGGCAACTCCAATTCCGTGATGCCATCACGCTGCGACTTCACCTGCAACGCAAGCGCCTTGCCGGTCCATGGATCCCATAACTCAACCTTGCCGGTTGCGCGGAACTTGCAATCACTGGCCTTCGCTGCATTGTAAATAGCATAAATATCGCGAGCGCCTAATTTGCGGTGCATAACGTAACCGGGACCGTCGTAGTCGCGGCCTGGCAACTTCGCTAACAGGTTCTTCGTCACTCCATCCGGAAAAATCTCCTTCACGATGGCGGCAACTTCGGGGTCCTCCCGCCCGACGCGGTCACTGGCCTCCGGCAATGCGCCGAGTGCAAGCACAATGCCACCGGCACGATGAAATTCGAGTGCTTTCAGCAATGTCGAGTGCCGTACGGCTTTCATCGAAGGCAGAATCAAAACGCGATAGATCTCACCGGAGACGTGGAGTTCTTTGCCGACGACCTTGGCGCGGGCCAGCGACTCGAAATCCATAAAGTCGAAATCAACGGATTTGTCGTAGAGTTGCTGACCGCTGCCGAATGCGGATTGTACCGCTTGCGCGCCGTCCATGCCGGCTTCCATCGGAGCTACAGGATAGATGATAGCGACATCACAGCGGTGGTGCCCCTGGGAAAGGAGATAGCTGAGACGTTGGACACACTCCATGAAGCCGCGCATATGTTTCCAATACGGCATCCGGAATGTGTTGTCCGGCGGTGCCCATTCCCAATAACCGCCGTGTGTCGCGTAGTACATGCCGTGTAATGAAAGCAGATTGTACCCCATGACAAAATCCGCAAATGTGGCATCTACAATGCCGGCCGATGTGGTGCCCCAACCGCTGCCGTAAAACCCCTCGAGCCAGACCCGAGGACGTTGGTAAAGATGGGCCATCGAACTAGCAACTTTCGCCTTAATGAGGTTTTTGCCAAGATTTGGCTGGTCTGCTCCAGGTCCTTGGTTCCAGCGTTGCGTCCGGAAGTAGTCGCCAAATTCGACAACGTCCAGGCCCCTACCCCCGTGGTCGCAACCCATCGTCATGCCGCGTTGCTGGTGCCAATCGAACAATGGCTTGAAATATCCTTCCTCACTCAGCGATACCATCACATCACTATAATCGAGCCGTACCTTTGGCGTGCGTGGTCCAATATCCTTGAACAGCGCCGGCAATTCAGGCATGATGTCGTAGCCTTTTCGCTTCTTGAACTCATCTGCAAACTGCGGCGACCACAGACGACCACTGACCCCAAAACCCAATTCGTCGGAAAAGAAAAAGTTAAGCCCCTTCCCTGCTTCGCCGGGATTGCGTTGTTCGAATTGGCCGAAGAATTTATCAGCGTAAAGATTCCCGGATCTAGGATGCATCGGGTTCAACGATTGCGGCTCGTTCACAGGAGTGACTTTGCCATCCTTGTCCATCCGTAACACCCAGCCACTCACCTCGGGATGCTCGCGTAACATTTCATCCACACACCAACCTTGGCCGAACCACCCAAGCGTGTAGTCACTGAGACTCATCGCCGCGCCTTGCTTCTTCGCCTCCTGCATGAACCATTTCGTTAGTTTCCACCATTCCTCGGAAAACAATGCCGGCTCGCTTGGATACGTAAGCCCCCACGACCGTCCACCCTTGTCCGAGTGGGCGTAATTAATCTGGAGACCCGATACTGCCATGCCGGCCATCTGTTCGAGTTGCCAGCCGATGCGTTCCTTCGTCAACGGATCACCTAGCCACCAGTAAAATGGTACCGTCCCAAACCCCGGCGGCGGCTGCTGAAATCCTGGCAACGCATCGAGATCCGTCGACCGGTTCGCCTGTCCTACTGCCCATGCCGGCATCGCAGTCACATTAGATGGGTCGCTAAACCCAAGGTCACCGGCATGCAAGGGGGTGATAGCGGTTAAGACTGCGGCAAAGAGCGAAGCAAGTGCAATTACATTTGTTTTCTTCATTTGTGTGTTTTTTTCATTTGTTACAGCGTCACGCTGACGTTGTCGAAGCAGTTGGTATCATAGCTGGACATCAGATAGGCCCTGCCGCTTTTGTGGGCGGGATAGAATTTTTCATACCGCACCCGGGCCACTTCCTTGCCGTCTATGCTGGCAGTCAGCTCATCACCCTTGAGCACCAGCGTCAAATGATGCCAGGTGGCCGGAATGAAGCCGTTTATCTTGCCGGTCGCGAGGGGTGGCACCTTCAACTCGTTATTCACTCCAGCCACAACCGATATCTCAACCGACCACGTGCCATCCTGTTGGAGGACCAGGCCTGCGCCGCGCTGTTCGCCACACCAGTAGCGTCCGCCAATCCCGGACTTGCCGGCGGTGACCAGCACATCGGCCTGGATGGTGTAGTCGGTCCAGTTATGG
>JBAXOP010000316.1:0-6487 GCA_037133195.1 Verrucomicrobiota bacterium
GTAGGAGTCGTAGGAGTCGTAGGAGTCGTAGGAGTCGTAGGAGTCGTAGGAGTCGCGGGAGTCGCGGGAGTCGCGGGAGTCGTAGGAGTCGTAGGAGTCGCAGGAGTCGCGGGAGCCGCGGGCGGGGCGATGGCGGGGCGGCCCGGCGCAGTGCTACCGGTGGTCGTGCTGGTGCCTAATGGATCCCAGAACACGTGCTCTTCCTTCCACTCGTTAGTCGGTTTGTATCCGATTTGTGAGAAAAACGCCGCCATGCCATTGAGTTGCCCGGCTGGCCATGATTCGGCCCGGGTTCCGAGCAAGGTAAGGGCCACGGCGGTGGCGATGCCGTTGGGGGTACGGTTTTGGATGGCGCGGTAAAAGTTGACAGGTCCGACGCGGAAATTGCTGCCGCTGGAGGTGAGGAGTTCGCGGGCGAACTGATCGTATGGCTTGTTAGACGCGATGGAGGAGCGCAGCCAGCGGTGATAGGCTTGCGCAGCGTTGGGCCAGAGGTTGACGGGAAACTCCGCCTTGATGCGCAGCACGTCGCCCCAGCGCAGCGCCCAGAAGTCAGCGAATTCGTCGCGTGCCAGCAGCCGATCGATGAGTTTGCCGCGCTTGGTTGCGAGGTCGGGATCCTGGATGAACTCCCTGGCTTCTTCCGCTGTCGGCAGCGTGCCGATCACGCCGAGGTAGGTTCGCCGGACAAACACCGCATCGGAGCACAGAACCGGCTCAATACCCAGCTTCGCCAGGTTGGCGGCCACCAAGCGGTCGATCGGCGCCACCGCAAGCGGCACCACCTCGCTATCGAAAACACTCAGCGCCTCGTCGGCCCCGACCGCAGTGCCGGAGAGCGCCAGGGCGGCAAACAATGGGAGCAACCAGGTCATTTTCATGGGGGATGGGCTGAAAGAACGGGCGTTTGAAACGAGTTCGCGTGGCGCAATTCGCCTCCTCGCGAGGATGTCCATCCGCTCCGTGATGTCAAGACCGCTGGGAATTTGCCTTTGTGTTTATTTCGTGATAGTTTCCCTGTCCCTTTATTCACTATCAATTCCCAAACCCGCCGCGAAAGCCAAACGCCATCCCTTCCGCTCATTTTCCTCGCCAAGCCCCAACCCTGCCGCTATTCATGCCGCTGTGAACGCTCTGTCGCGGGAAAGTAGCCGTCCGGGTAGGATTTGCCCGCTGTTACACGACCGGTCGTGTAACCCAATCATCCGACCATCCGTTCAATAAAACTGTTCTGCAATAAAACTCAATGAAACGAATCGGAATCATAACGGTAGTAGTGTGGACATTGGTGCTTACATCGATTGTCTGCCATTCAATCTGGAGTATTCATGTCGTGCGGACAACATCAGCAAATATCATGGACAGGTTTTACCTCCACATGTTCATTTCGCAGGGGCGCGATCTGCTACTTGCAGCCGCAGTTCTTCTTGCGGCAATCTTCTCCGCTCGCTCGACCCGACAAACCCCATTGATCATCATGACAGTCGTGGCGGCCCTCGCGCTTCTTCTTTGGGGCCTCCCGTTTGTCACGTCCCTCCCTCACACCAACAGAACGTTTTCCGTTATACGACCATGGACTCCAAAGCACTCTGTTTTGCTCTGGCACGCGTTTATTGAACCGGGTGTGCGATGTCTGCTCACTTGTATCGGACTTGCGTGTGGGATCGTGGGAATCAAAATGCAGAACAAGGCGTCCCTGCCGACCGGCATGAACCCCACAACATCAACCCCAACCGCCCTGCCCTGACCCGGCGGCAGGACATCAGCGTTCGCCATCAAACACACCAACCCCGAAAGGCAATTCCATTGAAATAGAAACAACTCCAATCATGAAGAAAGTAGCCGATGTATCAATACTAACATGGTCACTTGGACTCATAATTCTTGTTGGTTTTGTGCTTGTTGCTTGGCAGTTTCAGAATAATAATCGCGCTGTATCCAAAGCCACTCAGGAACGAAGCGAGGCTGCTTTATCTTCTGCTAAGAAGGAGTATGATCGGAAGGCCGAGAATGCGCGGATTCTGAAACATCAAAATGATGAGCTTTACGCAAATCTGATAGATATCCGACTGATAGAGTTGAAAAACCAAGAGCGAGAGGATGAATCGGACCAAAGAAAAATTGCCGGGCAAATTCAAATCCAGGAATCGGTGGATAATCTAGCCAGGGGTAGGGAACAACGGGCGGGAACAGATGCGGGACAGGTGGCGGCAAATGAATTTTCAAGGATGGTGGCGCTAAACTCTCTCACGGATCGAAAAATGCAGATGGCACTCAATGCTGCGAAACGGCACCTGGAAATGATCAGTGCTATACAAGAACTTGAGAGCCACAAGAAATAGGCAGCCATCGACCCGCACCTCCCCGCCTTGCGATCCGACCACTGGCTTTTTCAATGACCCACACAAGCGTAAATTTATAGAAACTCAACAGCTAGAAAAAAGGGCATGAAGTGCTTTTCGACCACCACTCAAAAATTAATGGCTAACAATACGGTGGTGGCAACGCTCTTGAGCCGCACTCTCACCTATCAAACACTCCTACAAAGGCGCGTGCCACACATCAACGTTAGCCATCATCACGCACCCATGAGCTACTTCAAATACAACGCGCTCACTTCACTTAGAGACGAGTTGCGGCTCACTAAGACCCGCCAAAAGGCAACGCTGTTTCTTTTCCTCTATCTCGCTATCCCAATGGGTGGACTTGGACTCGGCATGCTTTGGAGCGCTCAAGCCCACAGCCCATTGCGTATGATTACGGGAAGCGCTATCGGATTGGCAATCGGGGCGGTTCTGGCTTGGTTGCTTCCACTGTCGCTCTGGAATCTACTTCGACTCCTTTCGCGCATGGGTTGGTTTTCACGGTCCGAACGTCCCGAGAATGTATCCGCCATGCCAATTGATGAATTTATCGGCAGATCCAATGCCTTGAGACTCGCAGAAACGCGAAGCTTCCGCATTTGGGCACTGCTTTTGATCGCGAATGCGTCTTGCTGCTGGTGGCTTGGCGCTTACCTTGAGCGCACAGATCCTCAATCGTGGATGCAGGGTCTGGCAGGTTGCAGCATTCTCGCCATTTTCGTAGGTATGTTTCTGTGGCGGAGACGGGTGGCCAACGGCCTTGTTAGGA
Organism: Verrucomicrobiota bacterium; assembly: GCA_037133195.1. Classification (GTDB taxonomy): domain Bacteria; phylum Verrucomicrobiota; class Verrucomicrobiia; order Verrucomicrobiales; family Akkermansiaceae; genus Luteolibacter. The sequence continues at coordinate 3,133 of JBAXOP010000316.1, forward strand.
AGCATGGTTTGGATTGCCCGACTTGTGGCCGCGAGATCACTGATGCTGCTGGACTGTCCCGCGTGCCTGACAAGGGACGGTGTAGGCATTGCGGCACAAGAGTAATCAAAACAGAAGGCTGACAAGACATCGCAGCGAATGACCGATAAACCCCACACGGGTCGTGAAATTGCGACTCATGGAAGCGCCGTGGGATGACCTCAGCCACGAGGGTGAGGAGGTGGACTCGCCTTCCTGGCATGAGGCCGTGTTGAGAGAGACCGCAGAGCGTGTTGCCTCCGGTGATGAGGTTCCTTTGGATTGGGCTGCGCCTCAGACCCAAGACGCAAGACTTGAAGACACAAGAGAAGAAATTGACCTAACTACAACATCTTTGGCTCTTCAGGGACTCCAGACAGTCTGCTAGGGCCGGACTTGCAGGGTACCGGGGCCGCTGATGAGATTGGGAGTTTTGGCCTCGCCATAGACACCAGCCGGCTGCGGATGGCCGGCGATGACGAATTTGCGAACTGCCATTTGCCCATTGAATTTCAGCTCGAGTGTGGTTTCGGCGTCGAGAGTGAGTTCGGGATGCGGGCCGAGACTGTGCACATCGCAGAGGACGAGCCTGCCCTGCGCCACGTGGATGGGACCGGTGAACGCGTTAGATTTGGTTAGCGCGAGTTGGTTGGGCCCGTTCTTGAGCAGTCCGCCGCTGCCGGAGAGTGTTCCGTCAAGTGTGAGATCGCCCAGCGCGGTATTAAACTCGCTCAACGCCGCAGGATCATTGGCGACGGTCCCGCGAAAGCCCGCAAAGGTCGGGCAGGGCCCGTTGATTGTGGCGTCGGTGATGCCGGCGAGCTCAATGCTGTTAGACACGGTCATGGCACTCCCATTGCGAAGGCAAATGACATGCTTGGGATCGGGGGATTTGCCGCCGAGGGTTACGGGGCCGTTGCCAAGCGAGTGGCCGCCATCGATGAGCAAGTTGCCGGAAAAGAACCGGGTGCCGCCCTTGTAGGTGTTGACGGGGAGTAGGTGCAATGTGCTGCTGCTGGGGTTGATATCCCTGGCGTCGAACACCTTGACAAGAGCGCCGGGGCCGGTGATATGGCCCAAGCTGATCGACGTTGCGGTGTGCCAATTGAAAACCAAAGCGCTCTCCAGCACAATATCGTTGGGAATGGCGGTTTGGGACTGGCCGAACCAGGCGAGTCCCATGCGGGTGCCCACTTTTCCCGCGATGGTTAGAACGCCCATCCCGAATGGTCGGGTGCCGCCGATGCCGAACATCAGGTCGTCGTGGCTCTGGTGATCCTCGCGGTTTTGCCTGAGCCATTCGTCCTGGGCGATGCGCGTGTTGCCTGTGCCGTCACTATCGGAACTGACCCGGCCGATGGCGAAAAACCCGCTGTAGGTGACGTCGCCGGAGCCGCTCGTTTTACCGGTTAGAACCGCGCGGCGGTCATCGAGCGAGCGGATGGTGTTGGATCCGGCCAGGGTGAGCGTGCTGGCAAAATCCTTCCAGGTGTTTTGAGGGTCCTCGAGATGGAGGGTGGCATTTTGCAGGGTGAGCGGGGCGCCATTGAGCCCTTGTGGACTGGCATGGAGTTCGCTGCCCAACAGGCTGATGCTGCTGAGTTGATTGGTGCCCGATTGTGGGAGCAATTCGAGGGCATATTCAGCGATATGAGCGAGTGCCTGCTTATCGCTGAGGGGCAGGTGGATTGCCACGCGGCCTTTACCGGTGCCGGCGAAGGAGAGTTTTCCATCGGCCACCTTCACATCACATACCACAGCGTTTTTCTTGAAGCTGCTGTTGCTGGCAAGTTGTGCTGGATCGCTGATGGTGATGTCTGGAGTGGTTGCGGCGAGGGGCAACAATTTGGTGGCCCTTTTCACGTCCACATATCTAGCAATGTCGCGCATGGCGATGACGGTGTAGTGGTTGTCCTTCAAGTATCGCATCATCTCCCCGAAGCGTGCCGGCTCAACCCCGACGCCGGCATGTTCGATATCCGGCACGCCATGAAATGTGAAAATGGAGATTCGGCCGCGGGTTGCCCGCTGGGCGGCGTTGGTGAAGGTATCCATCGGCGTGTTGGCCATGATGGTGAACGACGGGGTTTCAAACGGGTTTTCCAGCGTCGGGCGATACGGGCGGTCATCGCGGCCGCCGCTCCGGCCAAACAAATACCCTCGTTCCAACAGCACACTAAACAAAGCCGGATTGACGCTGTAAATGGGCCAGCAAAAGGTGGTGGGTTTGGCGATGGAGTTGGCCACGCACTGGTCTTCGAGTTTGGTGATATCCGGCAGTTGTCCCGCCACATTCGCTTGACCGCCTCCCATTTGCGAGTGGCTCCAGGTGTGGTTGCCCACTTCAAACCCGGCGGTTTCCAAGCCTTTGATTTGCTCCCAACTCATGTATATCTTTGGATCCGGCGCGGGATTGCCGAAGCGCGTAATGTAGAAAGTCGCGCCAAAGCCCAACTTTTTCAACAATGGAGCGACATACGCCGCGTGACTCGCGCAAGCGTCATCAAGTGTTAGAACGACGAGTTTTTCGGGAATCGGCTTGAGCACGACGCCGTGCCAATCAGTGTCGGGCGGCGGCGAGGCGCATGCAATGGCAGACAATCCCAGGGCGGCAAGCAAATGGATTCTCATGGTCACTTGATCAAATCGCGATTATACCTTCCAGAGAGTTGGCAACCGGTCCGGGCTAGGGCGGGATCTGGTCGATAAAGTCGCCACGGAACAAGGCATAGGACAGGTAGCCCACAGTGCAGGCTCATTCGCATCAAAGGACGGGCGTGGTTCATGTGCAGGGAACTACGTCCAGGTGCCGCCGGATCTTTCGAGGCCCCGCTCGGCCATGCGCGTCAAGTTAAGGGCTCAACGCTGGAGCACAGCCGTCTCGGCTGTGAGGGAAGACAGGCGTCCTCGCCTGCCGTCGCTTGGTTTCTTGGCATACGCTGATGATTTCGCGTCTCCCCAACAGGCGAGACGCCTGTTGTCCGTAACAGCCGGGACGGCTGTTTTCCGTTGTCGCATCCTTAACTTGACGCGCATGCCCGCAGGGGGACCGCCGGCGGGCGGGATCAACCGCTGAGGTCGCAGAGGGATACGCGGAGATGAATGATGGAGGTTGGCACCCGGTCGTCAGGGCAGCCTCAAGCATTAGGGATAAAGCAAAATCACCTGAGGCTAAGGAGCCACTACAGATTCTTCGTTACCTTCGTTTCCTTCTGTTCAAATCCGATTTTCCACAGAAGGCCACAAAGGCAATAAAGGCAACAAAGGCAACGAAGGGTGAGGATTGAGGTGGTAGCGGAAGGGCTGCGCGCTGGCCCGCGGGAAATGCGAACATCGA
>JBAXOP010000317.1:0-6412 GCA_037133195.1 Verrucomicrobiota bacterium
ATGAACGCGACCACGCCCGCCAGATTTACCTCTTCCCCGAAGACCGCACGCCCGACCCTCTACTCACCGAGGCGAGCCGTCTCAAAGCCTTCGGTTACAGCCGCGACAAACGTCCCGACTGCGTGCAAATCGTTATCGCCCTCATCATCACCCCTGATGGCCTTCCTATCGGTTATGAAGTCATGCGCGGCAGTCCCGCCAGTGTCTCCCCCGGGGATAATCCTATTCGCCGCCGCTGCCTTCCTGGGCGGGCGGGCCGGTCTCGAAGCGCATCAGGTTGGCGATAAATGTGAGCGGGATGTGGCCGGTTTCACCATTGCGGTTTTTGGCTAACACCAACTCGGCTTTGCCTTCTTCCGCCTCCTTTTCCTCGGGGCTTTCCGCATAGTAAGCAGTCCGATAGAGCAGCCCCACCAAGTCGGCGTCCTGCTCGATGGCGCCGGATTCGCGCAGGTCAGACATACGGGGAACGCCGAGGCTTTTGCCGGTGCGGCTTTCCGGCCCGCGGTTGAGTTGGGCGAGAATGATGATAGGAATGGACAACTCTTTGGCTAGACCTTTGATGCCGGCGGAAATTTCCGCGATTTCCCGCTCACGCGAGTTTTCCGCCTGGCGGGTGCGCGACTTGAGCAATTGCAGGTAGTCGATGGCGATGAATTGGATGTTCTCGTCGCGCTTCTTTCGCCGCGCCTTGGCCCGCAATTCGTTGATGGAAATGCCCGCCGTGTCGTCGATGAATAACTTGGCCGCAGCCGTTTCTAAAGCCGCCCGTTGCACCCGCTGCAAGTCGCCTTTATTCGGAGTGTAGCCGCGCGTGAGTTGGCTGACGGCGAATTTCGACTTAGAGAATACGAGGCGCTGGACCAGTTGGAAGGCGCTCATTTCGCAGGAGAACACCATTGATGGCTGGGACAGATTGATGCAGATATGTTCGACAATATTCATCATCAGCGAGGTCTTGCCCATCGAGGGCCGCGCCGCGATGACAAACATTTCCCCCGGCTTGAGCCCGCCGCTCATGCGGTCCAATACCTCAAACCCGGTGGCCAGCCCCTGCGCCTTGCGTTCCCCGGCTAGCAGTGCTTGAAATTGCTCGAGGACCGCGCCCACCGATTCCTTGAGGTTGTGCTCGCGGCTCGCCTCCGCTCCCTCGCGGATAGCCAGCACTTTCGCTTCCACCGTATCTAGCAACGAGGCAACCTCGTCCGGCGCGTCGTAGGCCTGCGCGATCGCCTCGTTGGCATTCTGGATGATCGAGCGCAATACGAACTTGTCCTTCACCAATTGCAAATGATGGCGGAAATGCCCGGGACTGGGCGCGTAGGTGTACAAGTCGGTTAGAGTGGAGGGGCCGCCCACCCGGTCCAACAGACCGCGGTCCAACAAGCGCTGGACGAGCGACACCAACTCGATTTCACGGCCGTCGGCAAATAATTCCAGCAGAAATTCAAAGAGGGTGGAATGCGCCGGAAGATAGAAATGCTCCTTGGTGAGTTTTTCCTCGATAGCGACGCCGAGGTATTCCTGGGGCTCTTGCAACATTGAGGACAACAGGCTTTTTTCAGGGCCCAAGGCATGCGGCAGCGCCCGGGTGACATCATCAACCGCCGTGGCCCCTTGCTGTAGGGTCGCCGCTGGAGGGGTATGGGTAAATTTTTTTGGTTCGTCGGCCATGCGGGGAGTGAGCTTGTCTCAAACGCTCGCAGTGGTCAATCTTGGTACCCGGTGAATGGTTAGTGAACAACGGCGAATAAGTCCGCATACGCTTGATTTCCAAAGCTTGCACAACGCAGGAAATTCTTCAAAATGACCGCATGCGAGCAGTGGTCCAGCGGGTACTTGAAGCGTCAGTCACGGTCGATGGCCGGAAACTCTCCGGGATCGGCCGGGGCTTGCTTATTTTTCTAGGTGTGGAAGAGCGCGACGCCGCCGACGATGTCACCTGGCTCGCCCCCAAACTCGCCAAGATGCGCATTTTCGCCGATGCCGAGGGGAAAATGAACGGCTCCGTGACAGAGGCCGGAGGCAGCGTGCTGGTCGTGAGTCAATTCACCCTTCACGCGTCCACGCTCAAGGGCAATCGTCCGTCGTTTATCCGCGCCGCCGCCCCCGCAGTTTCCCTACCGCTTTACGATGCTTTCTGCGCCGCCATGGAAACCCAACTCGGACAACCCATCGCCCGCGGTTGCTTCGGTGCAGATATGCAGGTGGCTCTAATAAACGACGGACCGGTAACCATTTTGGTAGATTCCCGCCAGCGCGAGTGAGTTAGCCCGCCGGGCATCAAAGGAGTGCGGGCATCCTGCCCAGGACTGTCGGGTTTGTTTATGCAGTGGGTGGAATCAAGAAGAGGCGGCGGGCAGGATGCCCGGGCCAGTGCGAACGGGCATCCTGCCCGGAGCTTTTCTGTAACGAAAGCATGTGCTAACCTGACAGTATTGGGCATTCTGCCCAGTTCCTTGAGGGCGACCCGCTGCCACCTCCTATAAGCTGCGGCTGCGGATTTCTTCCTTGATGGCGGCGATGAAGTCGGACAGTGGCTTGGTGGTTAGATCCTCGTTATCGCGATGACGGATAGAGACGGTGCCATCTTCCACTTCGCGGGCACCGAGGACTAACATGTAGGGGACTCGGTCAAGGCGCGCAATGCGGATTTTGGCTCCGATTTTCTCGTTGCTGCGGTCGATGGTCACGCGGATGCCGGCGTCGGCGAGTTGGGCAACGGCGGCTTCTGCGGCTTCGAGCGTTTTTTCCGAGATCGGGATGACGCGTACCTGCTCTGGGGCCAACCAGGTGGGGAATTTCCCTTCGAAATGCTCGATGAGCAGGCCGGTGAAGCGCTCTAACGAGCCAAATGGTGCGCGGTGGATCATCACCGGGCGGTGCGGTTGGTTGTCGGCACCGACGTACGTCAGATCGAAGCGCACGGGTAGATTGTAATCGACCTGGACGGTGCCCAATTGCCACTCGCGGCCGATGATATCCTTGACGACAAAGTCGATTTTGGGGCCGTAGAAGGCGGCCTCGCCGGGCTCTTCGGTGTATTCGACGCCGAGTGTTTGGACGGCGGCGCGCAACGAGGCTTCGGCCTTGTCCCAATTTTCGGCGCTGCCTACGTATTTGTCGGAGTCGGGATCGCGCAATGACAGCCGGACGCGATAATCATGCATGCCGAGGGTGCCGAGAACTTTTTTCACTAGATCGAGGCAGCCGGAAACTTCGGCGGCTACTTGGTCTGGCGTGCAGAACAAATGGGCGTCGTCTTGGGTGAAGCCGCGCACGCGGGTCATGCCGCCGAGTTCGCCGGATTGCTCCCAGCGATAGACGGTGCCAAATTCGGCGAGACGCACTGGTAGGTCGCGGTACGAATGCGGGTCGCTCGCATAGATTTTGATGTGATGCGGGCAATTCATCGGCTTGAGCAGGTAGCCTTCGAAGGCCCCGCTGGCCAGGCCGTTGAGCAATTCGCCGCAGGTGGCATTTTCATCGGCGAGGCGCTCCAGCACGTCGCGTTCAGCGATGGGCGGGTACTGGCTTTCTTGGTAGTAGGGGAAATGGCCAGAGGTGCGGTAGAGGTCGAGCTTGCCGATATGCGGGGTAAAAACCTGCGAGTACCCCTGTTTGTCGAGTTGCTCGGTGATGAATTCCTGAAGCGCACGGCGCACCAGCGCCCCTTTCGGTTTCCACAATATCAGCCCTTGGCCGACGGCTTCATCGATGTGAAAGAGACCCAGTTCTTTGCCGAGGCGGCGGTGGTCGCGCTTTTTCGCTTCTTCCAGGCGCGTCAGGTGGTCTTGCAGTTCAGTGGAATTTTTGAAACAAGTGCCGTAGAGGCGTTGCAGCGACTCACGCTCCTTGTCGCCTTTGTAGTACGAGCTGGCGATACTCATCAGCTTGAATGCCTTGCAATTACCGGTGCGGCCAACGTGTGGGCCGGCGCACAAGTCCCAGAAATCCCCGTTTTTGAAGATCGAAATTTCCTCGTCTTCGGGGATGGAGGCGAGCAAATCCAACTTGAAAATACTCACCACTGCCCGCTCGGCCACTGCACCGAGGCGGCCGCTTTGGGCGAGCGCCAGCGCGTGATCGCGGGAGATGGTGACCCGCTCGAATGGGTCGTTATCTTTCACCACTCGCTTCATTTCCTCTTCGATGCGGGGAAAATCCTCCGGCGTGATGCGGTGGGCCAGGTCCATATCGTAGTAAAACCCGCTATCCACCGGCGGGCCGGCGGCGAGTTGCACGTCTGGCCAGAGGCGGCAGATGGCGGTGGCCATGACGTGGGCGCAGGAATGGCGCAGCCGTTCCAAATCGGTCATTTGCTGGCGTTCATCGAGAGTCTTGCGTTCGGTCATGGCAGTGTTTGGGGTGGTGAGTGATTGGTTATGGGAAGAAGTGAAAATTCAGGCGGAATGATGATGGGATAAAACGAGAATAGTCATTCAGATGTCTGGCAGGCCGCCGCAGAGTGTAAGTCGGGGATGGCCGCTTGGTCAACTGCGGACGTGCCTGCTTGCAGAGCTTGGCAAGCGAGGCGTGGCGGTACGCGGATGCGGGCCATTCCTCTGAAGCAACAGAGTGTCAGACAAATTATCCCGTGGCTCAAGATCATTGCACAAATGTGTGGACTGAGAAATAGTCTTGGCCCCTTCAAGGAGAGTGGGCATCCTGCCCAATACTGTCGGGTTAGCGCTTGATTTCGTTACAGAAGGCTCCGGGCAGGATGCCCGGGCACAGTGGCGCGGGCATCCTGCCCGCCGCCTCTTCTTCATTCCTGCCATTGCATGAACAAACCTGATAGTATTGGGCATCCTGCCCACATTTGCCCATCAGATGTGCAAGAAAAGGCCGCCAGGCGGCGGCCCTTGCTCTGCGCATGGGCGAATGGCGGCGAGGACGCCACCTCTCCTTGAGTGCGGCAACTCGCCACCGCGGGGCTATCGCCAAGAGGAGCGATAGCGGCCATATCATCGCCGCGCCTCAACGGTCGTTACCCAGCGTCGGCTTCAGCCGGCCAGACACGCCGGCTGAAGCCAGCGCTCCATTGCGCAGCCAAGGTCTTATAGTCGGGAAAGTTGTTCACGCGGGGGGGGCGCGGCGGGGGGGGGCGCGAAAACGCCCGGCTCCTTGGGGGGAGACGGGCGCTGGGGAGGGGGGCGCTGGCGGGTTACTCGCCGAGGCCGAAGCGGACGAAGCGGGTGACGGTGAGGGTATCGCCGAGTTCGGTGCTTTTGGCGGCGAGGAGTTTGGCGACGGTGATGTCCGGGTCCTTGACGAAGCCCTGCTCAAGGAAACAACTCTCGGAGAACCATTTGGCTAGCTTGCCGGGCAGGATCTTCTCGAGCATGGCTTCCGGCTTGCCCTCGTTGATGAGCTGGGCACGGAAGATTTCCTTTTCGTTGTCGATGACGCTCTGCGGGATGTCGTCACGGGACAGGCCCTTGGGGGCGCAGGCGGCGATGTGCAAAGTGAGGTCCTTAACGAGTTCCTTGAAAGCGGTAGTGGCGGCAGTGGGTGGCTGGGTGCTGCCCACTTCGATGAGCACGCCGACCTTGCCGCCCATGTGGATGTACGAACCGATGACGCCATCCGGGGCGGCGTCGTAGCGGATGAATTTGCGGAATTGGAGGTTTTCGCCGACTTCGACGAACTTGGCCTTGAGGGTGTTCTCGAGGTCGTACTCACCGAAATTCACCGCCAGGGCGGCTGCGTGATCGGGGGCAGCGGTGGCTGCCAGGGTGTCGGCGATCTGAGCGACAAATGCCTGGAACCCTTCGTTCTTGGAAACAAAGTCCGTCTCGCAATTCACTTCGAGGAGAATTCCGGACTTGGCAGCCGGATTGACGCGGGCGGTGATGATGCCTTCCTTCGCGGCGCGGTCGGCCTTGGCTCCGGCTTTGGCGATGCCGCGCTCGCGCAGCAATTTGATGGAGGCTTCGATGTCGCCGTTGGTTTCGGAGAGGACTTTTTTGCAGTCCATCATGCCGGCGTTGGTTTTATCGCGGAGTTCTTTGACAATGGCAGCGGTGATCATGGCGGGATATGTTGTGTTAGAAAAGGCGGGCGGCTCCCGGATGAGGAGCCGCCCGGTAAGTGAAAAGCGGGTTGAGGGTCAGGCCTTGCGACCGGCGACCATGGCATCGACCAGGTTCTGGAGGATGATACGGATAGAGCGGATGGCATCATCGTTGCCGGGAATCGGGAAGTTGATGATGGAGGGGTCGGCGTTGGTATCGACGATGGCGATGATGGGGATTTCGAGGCGGCGGGCTTCAGCCACGGCGATGGTTTCGCGGGCGGAATCGACGATGACCACGGCATCCGGCTTTTTGTCCATATCGCGGACACCGCGGAGGTTGCGGAGGAGTTTTTCGCGTTCGCGGCCGAGGGCGGCGAGTTCCTTTTTGGACAT
>JBAXOP010000318.1:0-6410 GCA_037133195.1 Verrucomicrobiota bacterium
AAAACTCGACCATAGGCGGGAGAAGAAGGACTATTTCTCTGTCCCCATAGCCATGAGAAAATCACAGAATTCGCGATACTACGCGTATTTTGCTTGTCAACCGCACATTCCTAACCTGGAATGCCTCTGTCCGCTTCGGCGGATGGGAATTTAGAAGTTCCGTTACTAGGCGGTCGGCATCGACCGCAACGATGCCGCCAAACCGACCAAACGGTCGGGGAGGCGGCGGCGCATGTCCAGGCTGCCTCTTCGGGGACGGCTAAAGGCCGTTGCAGTCGTCCTAGTACGGCTCTTCTAACTCCCCGTCCACCAGGAAGGACCTGACAGATCCAACCGCCCCATGAAACCACTCCCCGTTGCACTCTTTGTCGCTCTGGTGGGTTCGCTACTTGTCCGTTCACAAGACGTACCAGTCGCCCCTACTCGAGAATCCGCCGTCGTCCCGGTCGCCACACCCACCACCGCCCGCAGTATCGGAGATATTCCTGACGGTACGCCACCGCCACCGCAACCCCCGAAACCCGTGTTTGTGGTTCCGGCAAGGGACATTCTTTCCACCACCAGCCAACAGCAGGGCGGACGCACGATCACCATCCAGAAGATCAAGCCCATCGCACTGCCGCCGCCACCCGAACCCGCGCCGCCACCGTTGGCCGCCGCTGACCCCGCTTTTCAGGAACGGCTCGCGGAATTCAAGGAAGAACACCCGAAATCGGACATCGTCATGCTCGGGGCGACCGTTTACCGGTTCAAGGATTCTCCTCCGCGTACGCTCGTCACGTACTGGCCCGAGGGAAGAGGCGAATGCGTCACCTTCTGGTCATCCGCAGATTTCGCCCTGATTTCCGGTATTTTCTCATTCGTCGCCACCGACGGCGAGACGCGCAGTCTGTTCATGATGTGGAGCAGCACAGAAGTTGACCGCCTGGCCGACCTGTTCGCCGCACATGGTCGCGAATACGACGGCCCTAACATCCCTAATTTCCCTACCGGCCCGGCTACCTTCACCATCGTCGGTGCCCCGCCTGATACGGAAACCCTCGTGCCTATCCAATCCCTGCACGATCTCTATAACAGCGAATACGCACATCTGAAGACCGCATGGGAAGGCCGTGAACGCGCCCGCATTGAGCGTGAAGCCTATCTCAAGGCCAACCCGCCACAACCCAAGAACATAGTTCTCAATTACTGGCGCACCGAAAAACCCGCCGTCGTGAAGGGAGGGACGAAATGAGCCGCCGCATTTCCCTTGCCCTGCTGGCCTTCGGCGTATGCGCTTTCCCTGCATCCGCCGTCCTTGACACGAACCAGAATGGACTTAGTGACCTATGGGAGATGCAATATTCCGGCGGTGCCCTGCCCAATCCCGGCCTCGATCCGCAGGGCGATCCCGATGCGGACGGCTGGACCAACGAGCAGGAAGCCGCCGCAGGCACCAACCCCTTTGACGCCAACCCGCCTGATGGCCATCTCCAACCCGAAATCACCCATGTCCCCGCCGTTTTGGTCGACACGGATTATGACGGAATCCCCGACACGATATCAACCCCCGAGGCTATCACCGTCGCTTGGCCAACAATTCCCGGCAAACAATACACGCTGCTCTACTCGCCCGATCTGATCGAATGGCTCCCCGTCCCTGATGAGACGTTCATCGGCAGCGGTTCCGTGGTAGAATATAACTTCACGCTTCCTCAGGATGACAAACTGTTCTGGCGCGTCAAGGTGGAGGATGTCGATTCGGAGGGCGACGGACTGACGGACGCCGAAGAGTACGTGCTTGGCACCAATCCAAACAATTCCCATACGGTCACGGGTTATCCTGACATGTGGCTCGCCACTCACTTCCTCAGCACCCTTATGAGCGGTGGCCCTTCATCGTTTGACCCTAATGGCGATCCCGACCACGACGGGCTCACCAATGCGGAGGAGTATCAAAACGGCACCGATCCTAACAACGCTGATTCTGATGGTGACGGAATCACCGACGGCGGCGAGGTGGACCAAGGCACCGATCCGACTGATTCAGAAGATACGCCGGAGGCCGAATGGTTTATTGTGACCGGGGATCTTGCCGAGAATGTAGAAAAGACCCGGACAAGGACTGTCACCATTCCCGCAGGGAAAAGCAGAGTTATAGCAGTCGTTCTGGCCAGCGATGAATACCCCGATTGGACGGGAGACGACTCCGAATTCAATGATACTCTAACCTGGGAAATTCGCCCTACGGGTGGCTCAGAAATGACCGGAAGCATTGACGTTAATTCCCGGCACAGCGAATGGGAATACGATGAAATGGCAGGCCACGAGGCAAAAGGATTCTCTCCAACCCATCTGGAAACGGGAATGACACTGACGGCTCCAGACGATGCGGCGATGACCGTCGAAATCGAGCTATCAGCTACAAATGTCGGTGACGGGACTTTACCCAGCACCGTGCTTGTAGGTGTCTTGCCAGTGGAGCCGATGGAGTTTTATCCCCAACTCCTCGATGGCGATGGTGTTGCCATTGCCGGATCAGAGAATCCACGAACAGCCACTGGCCAAACCAATGGTATGACAGAGGACGATCCGCTGGCTAACCGTATCGCACACCGTGAGATGAAGATGCATATCGTGGATGGGCAGATTCTTCATGACAAGAGACTGACGTGGACGATGGAACCACTGTTTGTCCCTCCCGGTGGTGGCAATCCAATATTCAGAGGAAGCTGGTCAAATAGTTCGGCCCATCCGAACTGTTACGAAACTTCTCCCCATTTTGGGGCCAATGGATTTGAATCCGTTGATCAGTCACACGCGAGAACATACGTAGATTTAAACGGCGAGTCTACCATTCGTGCAAACCTGCCACCTATCGGCTTCAATAAGGGACGCTTGCGAATCGCTGTCGAGGGATTCCAAGGTGACCCGGCAAAGGTGGCCGATATGGAGGTGCCAGCGGTGGTCGTTATTGATCCTGGACACGGAGGACCAGAAGCAGCGCCGAATGGTGGTTCCAGTTGGAATAATACAGTAAGCTATGGAATTCAGCCGCCCCTATCAACTGACCCAAAACAACAAAATGAGACGTGGGAGACTTACTGGGTAAGAATTGGGAAATCGCTTGAAAAGACATTAACGTTGCTTTGGGGGACTGCCTTGCGGACAGAAGTAGAAACTACCATGCAGGCGAATGGTCATGAATATTTCCGAGTTATCATGACCAGAAGTACAGACGAAAATCCAGCGATAGCAGACAGGTCGCACCGTGCCCCTGATAATGGAGCTGACATCTTGTTTAGTGTTCATTGCAATGGTGAAACTAATATATCAATACATGGTCCTGAAACTTGGATTGAGCCCACCGCCTCTGGAAATGTTAATTATGGCGATGAAACCACGGGTGATCGTGGTTTCGCTGCACGCATACAGGGCGCATTGGACGCTAATGTTCCTAATGCGCAGCAACCTGGACAGACGGGTTATCGGGGAATTAAAGAAGGAACTCCCTCATGGGTTTATCGCGACAATAATTTAGAAAATACTGCAAACCAGCCTCCATACTCACGAGCTTGCCTAATGGAAGTTGATTGGATCACAAATCAAAATGTCGAGATCGAACTAATCTCTGGCCAGAATGCCACATCAAACCAAACATCGGTCATTCACGCAGTCGCAACAGCCATTATTGAAGATCTACAAAATCAAGAATAACAATGAAGACTAACTATAAATTGATAATTGTTGTTGCTTTGCTATTGCTAATTGGCATCTCGATTTATGCAATAAAATATTTCGCGAACAGTCCGCACTCATCTGAGAATTTCAATGCTCCGGTGAGCACTGCTGAAACAAAGCCTGATCTAACAGCTCGAAATGCGCCTAGTATGGTGTCGGACAAGCCATCCACAGGGCCTGTTTCAGTAATCGAATTGATTCCAACCTTTGTAAAAACCCGCCCAGATGCGCGCAGGCGAGCAATGCTTGCTAGCGGCAGAGTTATAACCCTGGCTCCTGGGAATACTCTTACGCTCCAATGTGACGAGGATTTCTCAGTCCTTAAAATCGAACCAGACCAGACAGGCACTCGTTTTCTTGTGGATCACGGATCAAAAGGTTTTTCAATTTATAATTCTGACGGAGAATTAACAAAAACGCTCCCCGAGGTTTCACAGTTGCTGCCGGAACTTGCAGATCCTGCACGATTTCAATGGACATGGGCTAACGGGGAAAAGCTTGTCGCGATTCTGGAAGTATATGATAAACAAGAGCCGAATCAATATCCGGAAACTGACCAGAACCCAAAGGACGTTCGGTATTTCCTATATTCCACAGATACTGGTGTTGCCCATGAATTGCAGATTCCTTCCCGAACCAAAGGTCTATTGTTGCGTATGGACGGGGTTTCAATAGATGGACTATTACTATTTGGAGAAGTAAAACCGAATCTCTACTTTGACAAAGGGCAAGGGAAATTCATGGATGCTTACAAAATTCCAGAATAACAACGAAGCAACATGCCCAAAACGGTTTTCGTTAGAAAAAGCATTGCGAGTTTGCCAGAGATGCGCACCCATCACACCCGTCCTGTAAACAACATATTCGGGCGCTTCAGCTTGGCCAACGATTTTTCGGGCATTCGAACGATTGCCCTCTGGCCGCCGTGGCGGAAATGAACCACGATATACAGGCACTTCCGGGTTTTCTTCGGCGGGCAGGGATCGGCGACAAGGCCGCCGGAACCAGCAAGTAGCGACGCCACCGTCACACCAATCGTGTTGGTGCTGGCTTTAAAAGACAAATCGATCCGGGTCACCACACGACGAATCGCTTGTGACAACCGGTTCCTAACCACGTTGTCGCTGAGGTCCGCATCCAGCAGCGATTTCATATCAACCAACTCGGCTTCTCCGCTGCCAATCGCCTGCGTGCTTCGGACTTTGCGCTCCAAAACCTCGACCTTTCCCCGAAGGTCGGCCTTGTCCTTCTCCAACATTGCCAACCGCTTGAGCAAACTGTCGAGTTCACCACCCCGCTCGATGGCGGAGAGAATCCGATCCAGCGACTTTTCCGCCTCAGCAAGGCGACGCTGCGCCTGCGCAAGCGCGGTGACCGCCGGGTCAACCTCGTCAACCACCGGCTTCATATCGTCAACGCTAAGTTCCCGCAAACCCGCCAGCAGGGTGGGTTCGAATAGTTTCGAGGAAACCACGCCGAGGTTTTTCCGGGCAACCTCATCATAACCGTAATAGTAGCCGATCCACATTCCCGCAGTGCCGCTCTTGCGGCAATCATAGCGCGACGCATGACCTTCAATCCTGAGCAGACCGCGCAGCATGTTGTGGGGCCGCTCCCGGGGATCCGGGGTAGGGATCGCATTGCCTCTGCCATACCTGGAATTGGCCGTCATCGCCTCCCGCGCCCGGGTGGCAAGCCCGGCGTCCACCAGAACAGGGTAGTAACCGGCCTTGTGGAAATTCTGACCAATGGCCTTGCTCCGGGCAGTGGATTCAAGAACACCCTCGGGGGAGCTGGAAAGGATCATGTGCCGGATTCGCGATGGGGACCAACACGTCGCCCTTGGCCGCCACGTCGGGATTCCCTTCGCATCAAGGCGGCGGGCAATCTCGGGGGAAGTCAATCCTTCCGCCGTCCAGGTGAAAATCTGTTTCACCGTATCGGCACGCTCCGGCGGTGACTCCAGGTTTCCGGTTTCAGAATTGTAAACCACCCACCAGGGCAACTTGTTGTCACTAGTTTCCAGCAGGGTTTCACCCCTCATGACGCGCTCACGTTTCCGGCCAAAAGCGTCGGTGAGCCGACCCGCCTTGGTTTCCTGCTCCTCCGACGCACGAATCGCCAACATGGTCACCCACAGCAGATCCATGCCTTCCTCCGCCGCGCTCTGCGACTCGGGCAACAGAACCCTTTTAATTCCGGTCAGGTGAAGCTCCAGCCCGTATTTGTCCAGCAGCGTGCCGAGCAACGTCGACACCACCCGGGGGCGCTGCCGCGAAAGACGGTCCAGGGCTTCGACCACGATGGCCGAACCTCTGGGAATCAAACCATCCTCGCAGGCCTGCAACAGATCGCCCAGCCCGTGCTCCAAGTTGTCACCCTTGAAAGCGGACACCCCCAAATCGCGGAACGTCAGGGATTCGTTCAAGAGGAGGTTGTTCTTTTCGCAGTAGGTCCGGGTTCCGGTGAGTTGCCGCTCAAGCGAAGCCCCATCCGCCTGCTTCTTGGAGGAAAAGCGGATATACGAAAAAGCATCCTTGACGATAGGGAGGTGTTCTGGCGGTTTTGAATTCGTGTGCATGAGTGGATGTTACCACAAAAAATTGTGGTAATCAAGCACTCGTTCACCGTCGCTGCATTTGTTTGGCCAAGGAAGTTTCTTCATCTCATGGGCAACGACGCTCACAGAG
>JBAXOP010000319.1:0-6374 GCA_037133195.1 Verrucomicrobiota bacterium
CATTGGCTTTTCTAATAAAATGGCATACCCCAGCGGTGCCAGCAACTCGACGGGTGCCAGATGCATCCGGTCTTGCGTGCAAATAGCCACGGCGTCGGCCAGTTTACCTGCCCCGGCGAGCGCCTCGTAATCATGAAAGCACGCATCCGGGCCGAGGCCGTGGGCGGCAGCCAGACGTTCGCGCAACAAGCTGCGTGGTTCAGCGACAGCGACCACCTTGAGTTGCTCGGGATGTGCGGTGGCGTAGGCGGCATAGGCTTGGCCGCGTTTACCGGCGCCGACAATGGCAATGGTGACAGGTGAATTCATGGGCTGAAAACCGGGGTGAAAAGTGAACGAAAGCCGACTCTTCAACAGAGAGGCGGGCCTGTCACTTGTTTTGTTTGCGCTTTGTCGCTACTTCTCGCTACATGGTGAGTGTGCGGTGCTCCCATCCACCCACTGACTGGTGATCAATGTGGCTCGCGGCCATGTCGGCGGTCCTTTCTCGCCGTGCTGGACCATCGCCACCAACATGTCAACCGCCGCTTCACCAACTAAATCGTTGCGCTGGTCCATGCCCGCCCAATGCGAGTGGTCCGCACGCCATTCATACTGGATCAACCCGATGTCCTTGCCTGCCTTCAGTCCGAGTTGGCTCAGCCAGCGCTCCACCTCATGATAGAGCGTGAACACCACATCCGGCCGCGCCTTCTCCAACCATTGCTTGAACCCAGTCACATCCTGCCGCGCCGCACAAATCGCCGTGAACGGCACCAAGCGCGCCGCCTTTTCTAGCAATTTCATCTGCCCCGTCATATAGCCGGCGGTCAAGCGCCCCTCGATCAATTCGTCGATCACCGGATCGAGCACCAAGCCGGGGCGCCGGTAACCGGCCGCCAAGGCCCGCTCAAATGCCGTCAGGGCCAGCCCATGGTGGTCGGCGCAAGCAAACGACAAGGCGGGTTCGCGGGTCCGCACGCCGGTGACTACAGCCGGAAATTCGTCCCACACGGCCGCCATGAGTGCGGGTAGGTGCTTGGCTTTCATCAAGCCGACCAACAACACACCGCGGATTCCGCGAGCCCGCAGGATAGATAACCAGCGCTTGACCGATAAATCCGGATCATGCAACCAAAACTCATCGAGGCCATACCCGAGTTGGGTCGCGCGGCGGCGGCAACCATCGACATAATGGGGGATGGTGGGATGACGGGTGAAGGCATGGCGATCTTCGTTGCCATTGATGAGCGCCAGCGTCGCCTGAAAGCGCGGCGAACGGCTTTGGCGCAACTCCGCCATCAGGCAGGCAACGGTGGGATTGAGTCTGTAGCCCATCTGTTGGGCGAGGCCCACAATCCTCATGCGGGTCGCCGCTGAGATCCTCACACTGTCGCGCAAGGCCAAACTCACCGTGTTTTTCGACACCCCGGCTGCTCGGGCCACATCTGTCATCGTCGGATTGTCCATGGCCTATCTTAGCCCGCCTCCTCATCGCTGTCCAGCATTAGGATGACTGTCCTACACAAAGGCGCTTTGCAAGGCTGGGTGGAGGCGGCTAGCTGTGGGCATGCGCTACACAATAGGGCTTGATTACGGCACCAACTCGGCACGAGCCTTGGTGGTGGATTGTGCGGATGGACGGGAAATCGGCACCGCAGTGGTGGGCTACCCGTCCGGGCAGCAGGGAGTGTTATTGGATGGGGCCGATCATCATCTCGCGCGGCAAAATCCGGCGGATTACCTATGGGTGTTAGAGGAAGCCACGCGTGGCGCGTTGGCGGCGGCACAGGCGGCAGACGCGAACTTTTCCGCGGCGCGGGTGATTGGCATCGGTATGGACGGGACCGGCTCCAGTCCGTTGCCGGTAGATGCCAACAATGTGCCACTGGCCATGGCCGCGGCGTATCGCACCAATCCCGCGGCGCAATGTTGGTTGTGGAAAGACCACACCGCCATCCCAGAGGCAGAGGCAATCACCGCCATCGCCAAACGCCTGCGACCGCAGTATCTAGCAAAAATAGGCGGCACTTATTCGGCGGAGTGGTTCTGGGCGAAAATTTGGCATTGCCTCAAGACCGACCCGGATGTGTTTGCCGCGGCGTTTTCCTGGGTCGAGTTGTCAGACTATGTGCCGGCGGTGTTGTGCGGGGTAAATGACCCACGGCAAATCCGCCGCGGCGTGTGCATGGCCGGACACAAGGCGATGTACGCCGACGATTGGGGCGGCCTGCCGGATACTGAGTTTCTAACGGCCTTGGACCCGCAACTCGCGGCCCTGCGCGAACGCTTGTACGAAACCGCCTACGACGCCTCGGTTGCAGCCGGCACGCTGTGCCCGGAATGGGCCGCCAAGCTCGGCCTGCCGGCGGGCATTCCGGTGGCTATCGGTGAGATGGACGTCCACTACGGTGCCATCGGCTGCGGCGTGACCGAAGGCACCTTGGTCAAGGTCATCGGCACCTCCACCTGCGATTGCGGGGTCATCGCCGCCGCGAAACAACCCGCCGACATTCCCGGTATCTGCGGCATCGTCAAAGGTGCGATCCTGCCTGGCTATTATGGCATTGAAGCCGGCCAATCCGCCGTGGGTGATATCTTCAAATGGTGGGTCGAGGTCGTCTGCGGCGGCGACCCCTCGTTGTTCCAGACCCTAAGCGGCGAGATCGCCGCCATGCGCCCCGGCCAGACCGGCTTGCTCGCGCTGGATTGGAATAATGGCAACCGCACCATCCTGGTGGACCAACGATTGACCGGATTATTGTTAGGACAAACTCTGCACACCACCCGTGCCGAGATATATCGTTCCTTGATAGAGGCGACGGCCTTCGGTGCCCGGGCCATCCTCGAACGGCTCAAGCAATATGGCGTGCCGGTGGATCGCATCATTTGCTCCGGCGGCATCGCCGAGAAAGATCCGGTGCTGATGCAAATATACGCCGATGTGACTGGCTGCGAAATGTTGGTATCCCGCTCCGCACAAAGTTGCGCGCTGGGTGCTGCGCTCGGCGCGGCGGTGGTCGCCGGTGCCTATCCGGGATATGCCGAGGCCCAGGCCGCAATGACGGGCGTGAAGCCATTTACCTATCAGCCAAATCCGGCGGCCACCGCAATTTATGACGAATTGTATTCTCTCTACGGCCAACTTCACAATGCCTTCGGCGGCATGACATCCTGCGCCGCTCTCGGCAATGTCATGAAAGACTTGCTAGCTATCCAACAGAACGCCCAGGTTGGTTAGATAATCTCCCCCTATTCCATTCCATCAATCACCGCCGCCCTAACATCATGTCATCCCATCCCCTTCCAGAAGTCTGGTTCATCACCGGCTCACAACACCTCTACGGCCCTGCGGCCCTCCAGCAGGTGGCCGCCAATTCGCAGCACGTCGTCGCCGCCCTCAATGCCTCCGGCGCGCTGCCGTGCAAGGTCGTGTTTAAGCCGGTTCTAACCACTCCGGATGAAATCACCCGGCTATGCCTCGACGCCAACTCCGCGCCCGAATGCATCGGTTTGGTCGCCTGGATGCACACGTTCTCGCCAGCCAAAATGTGGATCGCGGGCTTACAGGCGCTGCGCAAGCCGCTGGCCGATTTGCACACCCAGTTCAACCGCGATTTGCCTTGGGCAAGCATCGACATGGATTTCATGAACTTGAACCAGACCGCACACGGCGGCCGCGAATTCGGTCATATCGCTGCCCGTATGCGCCTGCCCCGCAAGGTCATCGTCGGCCACTGGCAGGACCCGGATGTCACCGCGCGCCTCGCTGCTTGGATGCGGGTGGCCCGTGCCTGGCAGGCCGGCCAATCGCTCAAAATCGCCCGATTCGGTGACAACATGAGGCAGGTGGCGGTGACCGATGGCGATAAGGTTTCCGCGCAGATGCGTTTCGGTTGGGCCGTCAATGGCTATGGTGTGGGCGACCTCGCCGTCCATCTGGCCGCCGCCAGCGATGCCGCAGTGGACGAGCTATGCCGCGAATACGATGATACCTATTTGGTGGCGGCGCCGCTGCGTGCGGGCGGCGAGCGGCGCGGCTCGTTGCGTGATGCGGCACGCATCGAACTAGGCCTGCGCTCATTTCTAACTGAAGGAGACTTTGCCGCATTCACCACCACTTTTGAAGATTTGCACGGGCTGACCCAACTGCCGGGATTGGCAGTGCAGCGGTTGATGGCCGACGGTTACGGGTTTGGCGCTGAGGGTGATTGGAAAACCGCGGGCTTGCTGCGGGTGATGAAAATCATGGCGGAGGGGATGGCCGGAGGCACCTCGTTCATGGAGGATTACACCTATCACCTCGATCCATCCGGTGCCTTGGTCCTCGGTGCGCACATGTTGGAAATTTGCCCGTCGATTGCCGACGGCCAGCCGACGCTCGAGGTTCATCCGCTAGGTATCGGTGGTAAACAAGACCCCTGCCGCCTGGTTTTCGATGGTGCTGCCGGCCCGGCCGTCAATGCCTCGCTGATAGATCTTGGCAACCGTTTCCGCTTGTTGGTTAACGAGGTTGAGTGTCTGCCACCGGTCCAACCGTTGCCCAAGCTACCCGTCGCCCGGGCACTGTGGCACGCCCAACCGGACCTAAAAGCGGCGACCGCAGCTTGGGTGTTGGCGGGTGGAGCGCATCACACGGTGTTATCGCTTGCCTTGGCCACCGAACATCTGGAAGACTTTGCCGAGATCGCTGGTATTGAACTGGCGGTGATCGACCGTGACACCCGTCTGCGCTCCTTCAAAGACCAACTTCGCAACTCCGATCTATACTATCATCTCGCCCAGGGCATCCACGGCTAACTCTCATCGCTCAATTCATGCCATCCTACCGCTCTATCCAAGAAGAATGCTGCGAGGCCAACCGCGCCCTGCCCGCCACCGGCTTGGTCGATCTGACGTTCGGCAACGTCAGCGTCGCCGACCGCGCACTGGGCGTGTTTGCCATCAAACCCTCGGGCGTCGCGTATGACCAATTGCAGCCCGCAGATATGGTGGTCATCGACTTCGACGGCCAATGGGTTAGCGGCTCGTTGCGCCCATCTTCGGATACCCCCACGCACCGCTGCTTGTTACTCGCTTTCGATAGCATCCGTTCAGTCGTCCACACCCACTCGCGCAACGCGGTTGCCTTTGCTCAGGCCGGCCTCGACTTGCCTTGCTTCGGCACCACTCACTGCGATTATTTCCACGGTGCGGTGCCGGTGACCCGCGCACTGTCCGCCGAGGAAGTGGCCGGTGACTATGAATGGGCCACCGGTGAGGTGATCGTCCAACGCTTCGCCACGCTCAATGCATTGGAGGTGCCCGCCGTTCTAGTTAGAAACCACGGCCCCTTCGCCTGGGCCGCCAGCGGTGCCAAGGCAGTGGAAACCGCCCTGGCCTTGGAAATCGTCGCCGATCTCGCCCTTAAAACCCTCGCCCTCAGACCTCAGACACCACCAGCCCCCGATTGCTTGTTAGAAAAACATTTCTATCGCAAACATGGAGCCGCTGCCTATTATGGCCAGCCGGGCTGACATTTTTTTCACCATCACCTCCAGACCCCGAAAACACCCCAAGCTAACATGCAAACCTATATCCCGATAATCCCGCTGGCCGTGACCAGCCACATGGCCGGCATCGACTGGCTGATGATAGCCGCCTATTTCGCTGTCCTGCTGTGCGTCGCATGGTGGGTGGTGAGCAAAAACAAGGATACCGCCGCCGACTATTTCCTGGCCGGACGCAACCTCGGTTGGTGGGTCATCGGCGCGTCTATTTTTGCTTCTAACATTGGCTCCGAGCACATCGTCGGTCTCGCCGGATCAGGAGCGAAGGACGGTGTGGCGCTGGCCCACTACGAGCTGCACGCATGGTGCCTGCTGGTACTGGCGTGGGTGTTTGTGCCGTTTTACATGCGCTCGCAGGTATTCACGATGCCGGAGTTTCTCGAACGCCGCTTCTCAGTGGGCTCACGCTATGTGCTCTCCATCGTCTCGATCATCACCTTCATCCTATCAAAAATCGCGGTGGGCATTTTCGCCGGCGGCATTGTTTTCGGCACCCTGTTGCCGGAGTTGCAGGTGACCATCGGTTCTGTGGTCATTGATAGTTTCTGGATCGGCTCCATCGCGGTGATTATTCTGACGGGTTTGTACACGATCATCGGTGGCATGCGCGCAGTGGCCTACAACGACGCCGTGCAGGTGGTCGTGCTCATCGGTGGTTCTGCGGTGCTGACGTTCTACGGATTGAACAAACTGGGCGGTTGGGGTGAGTTGCGGCACATTTGCGGCCCAGACATGTTCAACCTGTGGAAACCGCTGGTGCCTGCGGGCCAGGTCGCCTCATGGGCTCCTATCAAGGAATTTAACGCCGCAGGCGATATCGTCAAACAGGCGTGGTATTTCAATAAC
>JBAXOP010000320.1:0-6350 GCA_037133195.1 Verrucomicrobiota bacterium
CACCAATGTCGCGGAAACCTCGATCACTATCGAGGGCGTACGCACCGTGATCGATTCCGGGCTGGCCCGCGTCGCCGCGTTCGAACCGCGCCGTGGCATCAACACCTTGCTCATTAAAAAAATCTCGCGGGCCGCAGCCGAGCAACGCGCCGGACGAGCCGGGCGCACCGCTCCCGGCCGTTGTTTCCGCTTGTGGAGCCATCCCGAACACGCACGCCGGGCCGAGTTTGAAGCTCCGGAAATCCATCGTGTCGATCTATCGGAAGCGGCGTTGTTGCTCAAAACTTCTGGGGTGAGTGATTTGCGGGGGTTCCGCTGGCTCGACTCGCCCGGTGAAGCGGCACTGGCCCGCGCCGAACACCTGCTCAACGACCTCGGCGCGCTCGACCCCGCAGGCCATCCCACCGGCGAAGGCCACCAAATGGCCACCCTGCCTCTCGAACCGCGGTTTTCCAGGTTGATGCTCGCCGGCCATGAGTACGGCTGCGTGAGCGAGACGGCCTTCATTGCTGCGGCGGTGCAGGGCGAAGGGATTTTTACTGCCAAACCCGGCAGTGGCGGCCGCAAGGATTTCCTCTATCCGGATGATAACTCCGACTTTGCCGGCGAATGGCGCGCCTTTGATGCCGCCCAGGCCGTCTCCTTCGACGCCTCGTGGTGCTCCCCGCGGGGAATCCTCGCACGCAGCGCCCGCGAAACCGCCCATGCCTTCGACCGCTTGCTCACCCTAGCCAAACGCTTCGGCTGGCTCTGCCTACCCATCGACTTTGATGCCCATCGCGAAAACGTCGGCAAGGCCATGCTCGCGGCCTTCAGCGACCACCTCGCCATCCGCTCCAGTCAAAACACGTTAGCTTGCCGCCTCGTAGGTAACCGCCGCGGCAAACTCGACGATGATTCGTGTGTTAGAAATTCACCGGCCTTTGTCGCCGCCGAAATCACCGAGGTCGAGGCCCGCGAAGTCATCGTGCATCTGCGCCGCGCCACTGGCATCGACCCCGCCTGGCTCGCAGAGGTGTTCCCCGCTGATCTAACAATAATGAACGGTGCCGCCTACGACGAGCCGCGCAAGCGGGTGGTGGCGCGCAAGGAAACGCGCTTCCGCGATCTGGTCATCGAGGCAAAGGAGAGCGATCACGGCGTCAACCTCGATCAGGCGGCAGAATTACTCGCCGCCCGCGTGCTCTCCGGCGAACTCACCCTCAAAAATTGGGACCACACGGTCGAGCAATGGACCGCACGCCTGGCGTCATTGGGCCATTGGATGCCTGAACTCGGCATGCCTGGATGGACGGATGAGGACCGCTGCGCCGCGATCGCCCAGATCTGCCATGGATCTGTTAGCTACAAAGAAATCAAGGAGGCCAACGTCTGGCGGGTGCTGCGCGAATGGCTCAGTCCCGCCCAGCGTGCGGCACTGGACACCTATTGCCCCGAGCGCATCAACCTGCCTAACGGCCAAACCGCGAAAATCACCTATGCCAAGGCTGCCGATCCATTCATCGCGATTCGCGTCTCGCATTTATTTGGAATTTGGAGCACGCCGTGCATCGCCAATGGCCGGATTCCGCTGCTGGTGCACATTCTAACACCCGGGCAAAAACCCTGGCAGATGACCAAGGACCTCGGCGGTTTCTGGCAAAGCGGGTATGCCCGGATGAAAAAGGAAGTTGCCGGTCGCTACCCGCGCCACCCCTGGCCCGATGATCCGAAAACCTGGGTAAAAGGAAAGCCATGAAGAAGACACAAGACCGCTGCGCTGCAAGACCAGAGAAAGAAGAGCCACCGGACCGCGCTGCTTGTTCTAAGGTCCCGACTCACGTGGCAATTACAGGCGGCGGGCAGGATGCCCGCGCCACGTGGCCCGGGCATCCTGCCCGGAGCCTCCAAACAAAAGTTACTCCCGATTTCACAGCCAGCGAGGCGGTCTTCTGTCTTTTCTAATAACCAATAACCGATAACTCCAATTCCCCCATGTGGCGTTTGCTGATGATTTTTTCGATACTACCGATTGGCGCGGCCTTGCTGCTGCGCTGGTGGTTTGGCACCCGCGTGCTCGCGGCATTGGGCGGGCGTCCCTGCCGCTGCGATCAGGCGCGCTGGGACCACGCCCTCGGTGAGAGTCCGCTGTTGCCCGCCTGCCAAGACGCCCCGGCCGGTGAGTATGGCCACCGGTTGCGCCTCGCTGCCCTCGCTCAGTGGCAGCGCGATGACCGGAAACGCGCTGCTGCACGCGAGTCGAGCCGCCGTTTCGGGTTGGCGGTGCCGCCGTTGAGCGCAATGGTGGCGGTGTTTGCCTTGATTCTGGCAAAAATCCCGGTGGCCGGGGCCATCGCGATTTTCATCGCTGCCACGGCGCTAGCGACGGCGTTCGGCTTGCTCACACTGGGTGAGGAATTGCGTGCCATCAGCCGCGCCGCCCGTGCTCTGCGTGAGGCTCGTGCCTTCATTCGCAGTGATGATGAGGACGCGGTGATTCAGGCCGCGATCGCCCGCGCCTGGTGCGAGGCGCTCCCACGGGTGTTGCAAATGCTCTGATAGGGCAGCAAAGTAGGATCGGCCGCTTATTCATATTAGCGGCAGTGTCGGAACCGTTAGTGAATTCGTGAAATGGGACGGGGCTGACACGAGTCCACCCTATAGTTTCTCTCAAACAATAATCTTCGGCACTGACTGGACCAGCCCGATTGACCTGCACGACGTTCAAGTATCTGTTGGAGACAACTACTGCGGCTCCACCTTTACGGGAACCGTCACCATCACGCATGACGTTGCAGCGGTATTGGAAGGGCCCACACCCACGGGGCCATACACGGTCGAGTTTTATGTCGATGACGTTCTGCAGGGCACGGCCTTGGAGACGGCCTCGCCCTATATGTTGGATCTCGGGGTGTTAGGGGCCGCTACCTTCCTGGGCCTCGGGCTATCTTACCGCAGATGTCTCTAATCCCGCCGGCGACAACGACGGCGACTGGCTAACCATGAGCCGAGCCTTCAGCGCTTATTCATGCGCCGCCGTTGCGCAACGGCGGCCCCGCAACTTTTCTGCGCAAAAAAACTAGCGAGGCTGTGAGGTTCCATCCTGCCGGGTGTTGCCCCCCCTAAAGGATGATGGATCCGCTCACCCTAATGGTGTCTGCCAAATCATTCATAACTCTTTCTTAATCGGTGCATTCCGTGCAATCCGTGGTTTCTATTTTCCTTTCCAGGGCAATTCCAATCGGAAACATACGCTAACGTAATCCTGAAAAATTTTTCTTGATAAATCCGCCGTTCTGCGACGGTATTTGCGGCCCACACAATTTCCCCTACTTTGACTATGATGCACTCACGCCGCACGTTTCTCCACAAACTTATGATTTCGGCCGGAGCCCCCGCTCTGCTGAGCGGTCGTGCCCTAGGCGAAAATCCTCCGCCTCCCGTCAAACTCGAGGAATCCGATCCGGTGGCGATGGCCCTGGGCTTCAAATTGGACACGACCCAAGTGAATGCGCAGAAATATCCGCGCCACGCCGATGACCAGCAATGCAGCGGATGCACGCTCTATCAGGGGAAACCCGGTGAACCCATCGGCCCATGCCTCACGGTCGGCCGCAAGTTGGTGCCAGGTGCCGGGTGGTGCACGGTTTTCGTCAAAAAATCCTAGCTGCTCTTGAAAAACCCAAGTTGTTGTCGTTATGCTTATGAAACCGACCATCGCACCTCGTATTGCCGCCCAGATATCGCTAGCCCTAGGAGGGTTGGCGGGCTCCAGCCTGATTCAAGCTGCGCCCCTGGTTTATGAGGGTGGGGCTGGCCCCGGCAAAGGAAAAAGCATTGTCTTGATCGCCAGCGATCACGAATACAAGTCCGAGGAGGCCCTGCCGCAATTGGCTCGCATTCTCGCAAAACATCATGGTTTCAAGTGCACCGTGCTCTTTGGCGTGGATCCAACCACCGGCAACATCAGTCCTGGTACATCCAATATTCCCGGCACCGCAGCCCTGAAGGACGCCGACCTGATGGTCATTTTCACCCGCTTCCAATGCCTGCCTACCGAGCAGATGCTACCCATCGTTGACTATCTCGCCCGCGGCGGTCCGGTCGTCGGCTTGCGCACCGCAACCCATGGTTTCCAAATTCCCAAGGACAATGCCTTTGCAAAATTCGACCACGCCTATTCTGGCTCCGATTTTCAAGGTGGCTTTGGCCGCCAAATCCTCGGCGAAACGTGGGTCGGCCATTACGGGCCTAACCATCAGTCCAGCACCCGGCTCGACCTAGTGCCTGGCATGGCCAGCCACCCGGTCCTGTGCGGCGTGAAATCAGCTTGGGCGGAAATCGGCGCCTACAATGCCGATCCCATCAAAGGCAGCCAAGTGCTGGCGATGGCACAACCGCTGTTAGGTATGCAACCGACATCGCCAGACGACACTAGCAAAAAGCCGATGCCGGGGGCTTGGGTGCGCAACTACACGAGTAGTAGCGGGAAAGAGGGGCGTGTATTCACCAGCACCTATGGCGCCTCTGGAGATCTTGTTAACGAGGGGTTCCGGCGCATGGTGGTTAATGCCTGTTTTTGGGCAGCGGGTATGGACAAGTCAATCCGGCCGGACATGGATATCAGCATCGTCGGCCCCTATCGACCGACTTGGCTCGGCAACGTCAAACGTGCCCCACACGTCAAGCCCGAAGTCCTTGCCGGTTGGGATTCTCCGATCCTGCCCGCGCCTTGATAGATGATACTCCCGAGCCACTTGGTTAAGGAGCCACCACATTCTTGTGGTGGTAGCGGAAGGGTGGCCCATGGATATGTGCCGAAGGCTCTGTTTCATGGCCGGTCCTTCCGCACGACGACAATAACGTCGTCGCTCCTTACGAGAGCCTCCGGATTCAGTATTCCGGATTGATTTGTAGATGCAATGGCTGGCCGTCTGCCTCCTGCCAACCGGCCGGCAATGCCACCACTCCGGGCAGAGCGCTGGGATGCTTCGGCGCAAATTCCGAGAGCGCCAGTTGTATCTGAATCGTTCCATCCGCTAGAATCGACACCACTTGTTTTTGACTCGTGTCCACTTGGCCATCAGCGGTGAAAAACCGGATACCGTCGGTGGCAGGGGGCGGCGACTTGTGGCCAGGAGCGTGAAGGGAAAGGAGGATTGTCTGCTGCTCGCGTTTCACCGCGACCCGCCACGCCGAGTCCAGCTTGGGCACTCGAGCGCGGAATTTCGCAAATAATGCTGCGCTCGCCGGATTCGGCTCCGCAGAATCGGCCACCGGCAACGTCACGGTAAAGGGGATTTTGTTAGCTGGGCTGCAGGTTTCGCCGCAACACATCCACGAAACCCTGGCGGTAAGGGTCAGCGACTTTGTTGCCAATTCCGCTGAAGCCGTTAGCGGGATGAGCAGCAAGGTCTCGCCCTCATATCCTTGGGCGTCGTAGCCCGCCATCTTGACAACTGCGGGTGCTGGCCACTGGATAGCACCGGCCACAATGCCCGGCGGCAAGTCCCATTCCACCTGTGTCGCCAGCCCGACAATTCCTGGATGCTGCCAATATGAATGGCAGCCAACCGGATGGCGCAGGTGCAGCCCCAGACAAAATACTCCGCCGGGACGGATCATGCGCTGCTCGGAAAGCACCTCGACATCCAATGGATTACCACCGCTTGCGGCGTGCAGCAGGAAAAATATGATTAGTACCCGAAAACAAGCGTAGGCTCGCATGGTTGCAAGGATTACGCCACCCCGCGCCCAATTTCTTCAATTATCTTATGTGGGTTGCTTGTGCATGAATCATTCCCGTGCTTGGGTAGCCGCTTCACTCCTCTAACACGCCGCCCCACCCCCCCATGTTGATCAAGCGAATCTCCCTGTTGTTATGTATTCCCGTGTTCATGATGCTGCCCGCCCGTGCGGAATTCGCCTTCCAAAAGGGCGATAAAATCTGCCTCATTGGCAATTCCCTTGCCGATCGCATGCAATACGACGGCTGGTTGGAAACCCTGATCCAGCGCGAAACCCCGCAGTTGGAACTCTCCTTCCGCAACCTTTCGGTCTGCGGCGATGAAGTCGCCAAACGCCCGCGCTCGGATAAAGTGCCTTTACCCGAGGACATGCTGGCCCAGTGCAAGCCAGATGCCATCTGGTGCTTCTTCGGTTACAACGAGTCGTTCCAGGGCCAGCCCGGCCTCGAGAAATTCAAAGCCGACTACGCCGCGATGATCGACACCTACAAGGCGAAGAACTTCAACGGCAAAAACACGCTGCGCTTTGTGCTTTTTTCGCCCATCGCCAATGAAAACCTCCACAACAAATTGCTTCCCGACGGCTCGGCCAACAACAACCGCCTCGCCCTCTATGCCAATGCC
>JBAXOP010000321.1:0-6350 GCA_037133195.1 Verrucomicrobiota bacterium
CGGTTTGATCTTCCTGGCCCATGGAGAGCCAGACGTCGGTGTTGATGACGTGGGCACCCCGGGCCGCTTGCTCCGGATCTGACGTCACGCTGACGTTGGGTGCGGCGAGCGCAGCGAGAAAGTCCGCCGGTGGCAGACAGGCTGCGGGAGCTGCTACCGCCAATTCGAAACCCAGATGCTTGGCTGCCCACATCCACGAGCGGGTCATGTTGGAGAACCCGTCGCCGATGAAGGCGATTTTGCGCCCGTCCCACCGGCCCAGCACCTCTCTGATGGTCAGTAAATCAGCCAGTATCTGGCACGGATGCTCGTCGTCGGTGAGCGCGTTGACGGTTGGAATGTTAGAGTAAGCGGCGAAGTCGCAGACGTCTTGTTGGGCAAAGGTGCGGATGATGGCACCGTGAACCATCCGGCCCAACACTCGGGCGGTGTCCTTGATCGGTTCGCCGCGCCCTAGCTGAATGTCATTTTTTGATAGAAACATCGGATGGCCGCCGAGTTCGCGGATGCCCACCTCGAATGAGACGCGGGTACGGGTCGATGATTTGGTGAAAATGAGCGCCCAAGTCTGCCCGGCCAGCGGTTGCGCACCGGGCACGCCGCGTCGGCGTTTTAGCTCGGCGGCTAGGGCGAGCAAACCGTGGATTTCATCGGCGGCGAGCGCTTCGATGGACAGGAGGTGGTTCATATAATGTGTTAGAAAGTGGCTAGCACTGCATGGACTATGGCAAGTGCCTCGTCGATCTCGGCGTCGGTCACGTTGAGGGGCGGGAGCAGGCGGATGGTGTTCGGTCCGGCTGGAGGCACCAGCAGGCCTTTTTCCATCAGGCGGTTGACGACGAAAAGCGCCGGGGTTTGGCCTGCGGGTGAGGGGATGCGTGCGGGATCCAGGCCGATGCCCAGCAACAACCCGAGGCCGCGCACGGCGGTGATCACTGGCAACTGCCAGGAGCTGATGGTTTGGCGGATGCGGGCTTCTTGGTGGCGAGCGTTGGCGGCGAGGTCCTGGCTGCGAATTTCCTCCAACACCGCCAGCGAGGCGGCGCACACCAGCGGGTTGCCGCCATAGGTGGAGCCGTGCGAACCCGGACCTAACAATGATGACAAGGCCGTGCCTGCGGCGTCCACCGTGCGGTCGCTGAGCCAGAATGCGCCGATGGGTACGCCGCCGCCCATGCCTTTGGCCCACGCCAAGCCGTCGGGTTGGATATCCGGGGCGATTGCGCGCCAAGCCATGGCCTGGCCACAGCGGCCGAAGCCGGCTTGCACTTCATCGAAAAACAGCAAGAGGTCATGGGTTTTGCAGAAAGCAGCCACGGCCCGCAGAAACTCAGGTGTGGCAACGTTGACCCCGCCCTC
Source organism: Verrucomicrobiota bacterium (assembly GCA_037133195.1). Classification (GTDB taxonomy): domain Bacteria; phylum Verrucomicrobiota; class Verrucomicrobiia; order Verrucomicrobiales; family Akkermansiaceae; genus Luteolibacter. Next base: position 1,360 of record JBAXOP010000321.1, read on the forward strand.
GCCTTGGATCGGCTCCAGTAAAACCGCGGCGGTCTCCGGTCGCGCCGCGTTTTCCAGGGCACCCGGATCATTGAAGGGAAGGTAACGGAAACCCGGCAGCAGGGGATCGAAACCTTCCTGAATTTTGGCTTGGCCGGTGGCTGCCATCGCGCCGAGCGTCCGGCCATGGAACGATTGTTGGAAGGTGAGCACCTCAAAGCGCGGCGTGCCGTCGGGCTGCGGGCGGTGATGGCCGAAGCGGCGGGCAGCCTTGATCAGGCCGTCGTTGGCCTCGGCGCCGGAGTTGCTAAAGAAGACTTTACCGGGAATGCGGACGTGATGCTCGTTGATTTCGCGGGCTAGGGCGGCCTGTTGGGGAATCTGGTAAAGATTGGACACATGGATGAGCATGCCGGCCTGTTCGCGCACAGCGGCCACCAAGCGCGGATGGCAATGGCCCAGAGAACACACCGCTATGCCGGTGCAAAAATCCAGGTAACAGCGATGTGCGTCGTCCCACAAACGGCAGCCCTCGCCGCGCAGCGCCACCAGCGGAAAACGCCCGTAGGTAGGAAGCACATGTTGCTGAAATGTCTCGGAATGGGTCATGGCTGGGGGCACGCAGCCTAGCGGGTCTCAGCGCATTGGCAATCCGCAAATCTAAGGGAAAAACGCCACCCCCGCCGTTTCCATCTTCTTTTTCAGCACCAGAATCCGGCGAGACTGGGGGGGAACGTTGACTCTTCTTTGCGTCTTCTGCTGTCACCCATCCCCCTTTGCGCCCCTTGGTGTCCTTTGCGAAATCGTCAGTTTTTCAGAAACACCTGACGTGCATGGGCGGAGGGGCATTTTGTCAATCTTCCGGCTTGGAGGATGGCGCAAGTCGGTTACATTGGCGTTCGTGAATACCTGCTCATCCTATGGCATTGGCTTGGCCGGATTCGGAACCGTCGGCTCCGGAGTCTGGAATACCTTGGAACGCAATGGAGACCTGATCACCGGGCGCACCGGCGGCCAGATCGCGTTGCACATTGCCAAAATTTTGGTACGTGATCCCGGAAAGGCCCGTGCCACTACCAGCGAGGTGGCGGCGGGGATGTTCACCACGGACTGGCGCGCCTTGGTGGCGGATCCGGCGGTGGACATCGTGGTGGAACTCATCGGTGGCACGAGCGATGCGTTTGATATTGTCGCCGCCGCGTTGCGTGCCAAAAAACCCGTGGTCACCGGCAACAAGGCACTGCTCGCCCAGCGCGGCGTGGAATTGTTTGCCATTTCCAAGGAATACCAAACGCCGATTCATTTTGAGGCGGCGGTGGCGGGTGGCATCCCGATCATCCGCACGGTGCAGGACTCGTTCATCGGCAACCGCATCCAATCGTTTTCCGGTATCATCAACGGCACCTCCAATTTTATCCTCGGCCGCATGAGCGAGGCCGGCCTCACCTTCGCTGCCGCCCTCGCCGAAGCCCAGGCTAATGGCTACGCCGAGGCCGACCCGACCCTCGACGTCAACGGCTGGGATGCCGCCCACAAGGCGATTCTGCTCGCCACCTTGGCCTACGGGTTTCCGATCGATGCCACCGCTGTCCACGTCTCGGGCATCGAACAAGTGCGCCCGGCGGACATTGCCTTTGCCAACAGCCTCGGTTACGTGATCAAGCTGCTCGCGGTCATTCGCGAGCATCCGGACCGCGCGGTGGAAATCCGCATTCAACCGTCGTTTATTGCCAAGTCACACATTTTAGCCTCGGTGCACGGCGTGTTCAATGCCGTGGCGGTGCATGGCGATGCCGCCGGCGAGTCGTTGTTTTACGGGCGCGGTGCCGGCCAGGACCCCACTGCCTCGTCGGTCGTGGCGGACTTGGTGGAGGCCGCCCGCTCGCTCGGCCAGGTCGGCGGGCATCGCGGGTTTTTGCCGTATTGTGCGGCGGGTCAACTCGTCCCGGTGGGGGAAACATCCACCGCTTATTATGTTAGATTTGATGTAACTGACCGGCCGGGTGTCATTGCGGAAATTGCCCGAGTGCTGGCGGACCATCGGATAGGTATATCTGGCACCCATTCGCCGGTCAATCCAGCCAACCCGGATGCCGAGTTTGTGGACATGATCTTTCTGTTGCACACCTGCCCATTCGGGAGATTACAGCGAGCCTTGGTGGAAATCGAAACCCTTGATTGTGTCAACAGCAGCCCGGTGGTGTTCCGCATTGAGGCGCTGGCTTGAGTGTTACCTCTCACTTCTGCCAGCGTTCGATGGCTAGGCGGATGCCGGCCGCCTTGTGCTGGGTTTCCTCGTATTCCTTGTGCGGATCGGAGTCCGCCACGATGCCCGCACCAACCTGATAGATGAGGCGTTCTCCGTCGCGGATGAGCGTGCGGATGGCGATATTGAAGCTACTCTCACCATTGAAACCCAACCAACCCAGCGCCCCGCAATAAATTCCTCGCGGGGAATTTTCCAATTCTCGGATGATTTCCATTGCGCGCAATTTCGGTGCGCCGGTGATGCTTCCGCCGGGAAAACACGCCGCCAAAGCCGAGATTGCATCCACGTCCGGTCGCAGTGTGCCGGTGACGGTGGACACCAGGTGGTGGACTTGCGCCAGGCTTTCGAGTTGGAGCATTTCGGCCACAGCTACTGAGCCGAATTCGCACACTTGTCCCAGATCGTTGCGCAATAAATCCGTGATCATCACCAATTCCGCAATCTCCTTCGCCGAGGTCTGCAATTCAAACGCCGATCGCCGGTCGTCGTCCGCCGCCGCAAACCGCGGCCGCGTCCCCTTGATCGGCCGTGTCTCAATTTCCTGCCCCGATATCTTTAAAAACCCCTCCGGCGAGGAACTCAGCACCTCCAGCCCTCCGAGCGCCAGCCAGGCCGCCATCGGTGCCGGCGAGGCGTCGCGCAACGCGTCATACAAGCCAAACAACGAGCCGCCGCTCACCCTCGCTTGATAGGCTTGCGACAGATTCACCTGATAAATGTCCCCCGCTGCAATCCATTCCTTGATCCGCCGCACGCCCGCGAGAAACTCCTCGCGAGGGGTCGCCGCCGCAAACGGGCCGATTTCCGCCGGTTCCTCGGCGCTTGGTGCCACCTCCAGGCATTCCGAAAGCCGCCCCACCTCCCACCACGTCCCGTCGTCATGACAATAGACCAACATTTCCCGATACTCGCCAAACACAAATTCCCCTTCGTAATCGACCCATCCGCACAGCCCGCCCAGCGGAAACCCGCCACCTCCTGCCACTTGCGGACCGCCTGCCAGCACCGTGCGCAGGGCAGCTTGGTCCTCTGCGGCGGCAAGTTTCCCACGCAACACCTGTTGCGGCCGAGCCCCAATCACCGACACCGCGCGGCCTCCACCGCTAGGCTGATGCCCCGCCGTATCGAAAAACACCAAGCCCGGCAAGTGCCTCAAACGTCCCGCCACCTCCACCGGTGTCAGTCCGTCGAGCCTCGCTCGTCGCGCCTCAAGTCGCATCTGTGAATCCGCCATGGCTGCCGCCAGCCAAGCCCCTCCACCGGTCCATGGCAAGAGCCAATGGGGTCTGCCCCGCGTTTCGGGCTGAAAATGATGCTGGATCTGCCAGCAATACGAGGCCAGCAATCAGAGGTGACTTCTGCGATTTTGATAGTCCAGCGTCTCAGTCGTCAATAAACCGGAGATTGATCCCAAGGTCCTGGCGGAGAGCTTCTTCGATACGTTTGCCGACCACCTCGGCTTTTTCGCCCTCGAGTAGGGCTTCGAGGCCGGCCTGTTTCAACGTGCTAAGATCGCTGAAGGGCGGTTCGGGTTGCTTGGGCACGGTAAGGTTAGAGGGATACTTGATGCGCCCGTCATCGAGTTTGGTAACGCCGGGCAGCTTGATGAATTCCGTCATCTGCTGTTGGTACGTCTTGTAGTCGTCCAGGTATTCGTTGTAGCGCGCGAGTTGTCGGCGGTTCAATTCGAGGAAACGGCGGATTTTCGCCACCCCTGCTTCGCCCTCGAGTTGGATATAATAGTAGAGAATTGCATGGGCAGTCTGATAGAGACGCGGCATTCTGTCATAGGAGTCGAACGACGTAATGGTCCGCACGGGGGGCTCAAAACCCATTCCGCGCCGGCCGTCGATCGGAATCTCAAGACCTGGTTTGACGGGGGCACGGCCGGTCGCCCATTCTTGGTCGGTCATGCTCATCACCTTGGCGGCACGGAACAAGTGGAGGACCTTGCCGCTCTTGAGGAAGTCCTTGCGTTCGGTACCCTTGAGTCTCAGGACTTCCGATCGGCCAGAGGAGTTATGTTTTTCATATTTGCTTACAAAACTCTCGAGCATGCCTTGTTTGATCTTTTCCTTGCTCACTTTGAACGCTCCGCTCTCGATGGGAATGAACTCGATGTATTCGGCGTATCCTTCGTTCACCCAGGTCGGTAGATTGTTCAGCATGTCGTGGGTGAGCATGTGGGTCAGCTCATGCACAATGGTGGACGGATCGTATTCCGCACTCGACGCCTTGCGCCAGCCGGCCGAACCAGCCTTAACCCCCATCATATCTAGCGGTGCCAGGAATTTTCTGTCCTTGAGGAGGTAAACGCCGGCGGTGCTGACCGGGCCACCTGCCTCGCGATATTGTTGCTGGGTGCCGAACAGCCGTGCCTCAAACAAAGCGTCCTCGGGTTTTGCTAGAATGCCGAAAGGGGATTTTGAGTGCAGTTGATAGGTCAGTTCGAACACCCTCGCCAAATCCTTCATAAGCGTAGCACCTAGATTGACGTTGGCGAGGAAGCGGAAGTGCGGGGTGGTGTAAACATACGCGCCTGCTTCACCGGGTGACTCCTTGACCTCCACCGTGGGGATCGTCAGGTACGCTTCCGCAGGCCAGGTCTGCCAGGCTTCATAGTATTTAAAATTGTTAGCTTTGACGAAGGCGTTGTCGGCATCCGAGAGCTTAAACAGCGCAATGGGGGTGATTTTGCCGTCTGGCAGTTTAAGCATTACGTTCACGCCCTGCACCCCGAGGT
>JBAXOP010000322.1:0-6345 GCA_037133195.1 Verrucomicrobiota bacterium
GGGGTGGCCAGAATGCCTTCGCCCTTGCGAAAGTGGGTCCGGCGGTGTTATCGGCATTCGCCTCAATGACTTGTGTCCCGGAAAATTGACGCAGCAGGCGCTTTTCCTCCGCACTTAGGTTCACGCTCAATACATGCATCTTGGCCCTCACCTTTTGATATTGCATCGATAAGAGCAGCGTGAACACCGCTATGAAAAAATTCGAATCGGTGATAGTGACTGCCACCGGAATTTTTGCTGCATTGCCCGTTGTCGTGTGGTCTGTAATGTCTGACATCGTTGTGTTTGTCTGGAGATTTTACACCTTGGCGCAGGCACCCCGCCCTCACCGGTGCACATCGCCACGAAGGTATCCTCACACGCCGCCCTGACAAGCAGCAATTGACGCTTGCCGGAATTATAACTGACCGCCGTGCCCCCTATGGACCATTACTCTGTCCACTCAGGGCAAGCACTCATCCGTGGAAATCGCTGCGCTGGTATCCTCCCTGCCCTAACGGCATGCCAAGTCAACTTTTCTGTACGACACTTCTTTGCCCGACACCCATGGGGCTCCGTCCACCGCGCTAGAGCCCCTGATAAGTCAAAGCTGCTGTCGCTGGGTCAAATTCTTGCGTCTTCAAGTCTTGTCTCTTGCGTCTGAGGCAAAGCCGCGCCAGCCAACTCCCCTTCCCCCACCCACAGGTCCGGCTTTGGCGCAGGCGTGCCACGCAGCGCCCAGGCGTACACTTGCAGGAGTTGCCTGGCCTTGGCCGACCACGTGAAATGCGCCCGCACATGGCGCTGGGCCTGCAGGCCAGTGGCATGAACGGCTGCCGGATCGGCCGTCAGGACGGTTAGAACCCGCTGGAACGCACGGATGATCTCGGCACGCTCACCCATAGGCACGAGCGTGCCGCAGCCTTGTGGAATGAGTTCGGCCGGCCCGCCATAATCAATGACGACGGGTGCCAGGCCCAGAGCCATAGCCTCCAGCACCACGCCACCGCCGAATTCGCGGACACTAGGGAATGCGAAAATCTGCGCCTTGGAAAGATGGCTGCGCACTTCCGCGTGGGCCACCCAACCTGGAAAATCCACAGCACTGGTAAGGTTTTCCTGGGCCACCCGCGCTTTTAATTCCGCCAATTGCGGCCCGTCGCCTATGATTTCAAGAGTCATCCGTCCCTCCCGCAACAAGGGCAGTGATGCCTCTAACAACATATCCGCCCCCTTGTAGGGAACCAAGCGGCCGAGAAACGCGACGCGCAGTGGCTCTCCGGCTGGCGGCCTAACCGGTTCAACCATCACCTCGGGAAAACGTGCCGGGTCGATGGCATTTTCCGGCAACCAGATTGCCTTGGCCTCGCGTTGCGCTCGCTTGGCGATCACTTCGCCATAGGTATGGCGGGACGCCAAAACCAGCGCTGCGGCATGATCGCGGGTGGCGTTAAGACCCGGCAGCAGGCGGTACAGATCGCGGAAATACCCGAGCCATTCACGCTCGGCTCGCCGGACCTGGTTAAAGCCGGGCGGCCAGGGGATGCCGCCATTGAGCGGGCCGAGAATAAGTGGCACGCCGAGGCGGGCGAGTTTCTTGGCTAGATAGCACGGCGTGGTGGGACTCAGCGGGGTGATGCGGTGGACCAGATCAAACTCCCCGGCTCGCAGACGGGCACCGAATCGCCGCCATACCTTGTACTCGAAAATCGGATAGACCAGGGTGGATAGGGCCGAATGGATCGTCCAGCCCAGGCTGGTGCCGCCACGCAGCAAGGTGGCGAGGCGGAAGGCCACGCGCTGGGCCGGATTAGTGATGGCGGTAAACGACTCCGGCGCGACCCCGGCTTGCAACAGCGAGTGCTCGTTGCGGCTCTCGGTGACCAGATGCGCCTCGCAGACCTCGGCGAGGGCCTGGCTAAGCGAATAACCAATGAGGGCCACGCTAGTCAATTCGGGATTGGCGGCTTCAGCTAGAATAAGTACGCGTAAGGGTTTCATTGAATGTGAAAAGACGGTTTAGTGAAGGGCATGCAATGGGGTCAGTCCCGCTTTTCGAGCATGATGTTGTGGAAGCGGTGCCCGAGTGCTCGAAAAGCGGGACTGACCCCATTGTATGCAAAGCGGTAACAGGCATGAACCAGAGTGGTGGCCGCCACGATCGCAGCGGCCTTGCTCCACCCATACCACGCGGGATTGGCCGCTAAGACAGATACCGGCGCCCCAAGCTTGAGAACAAGCCGATCTAAATACGGGAAAAATAACATGTGGGTGGGAAAAATCACTATGGTAGCGGCGGCCACCGCCTCGGATATCCGCCATGCCGATAGACGCATTGCGCCAACGGTCAACGCCACAATCAACAAGCCACAAGCAGGCAACGCCAGGAGCGGATTGCCAATGTTCCCGACGCGCAAGTCCAGACAATCGGTATTGAGAAGAGCCAGCCAACTACCTATCAACAAGGCGACTGCCGCCACAGGCCAAGCCCGGCGGCCAGCCTGCCGCAGCCTCTCATCCCAGGCCGCGAGGCGTGCCCAGTGGCCGGTGGCTAGCAAACCGGCGGCCAGGCAACCACTTTCCACCTCCCAAGGCAGTGCCCAACCGACCATCAGAAAGCCGCCGGTGACCACCGCTGCCATAGTCAGCGCCCTGGCCCATAACCAAGGGATTTTCCACACGGAAAAAATGATGAGCAACCCGCTGATGAGACCTGGGAAAAACCACAGAGCCATCGGATAGAGGTCAGCCGGGGTATCACGCGAGGCGCTGGCATATAACAACGAGTGGAGGCGCCCGCCAAGCGCCATCGCCAACGATTGCTCCTGCTTGAACACATAACAATACACCGCTGTGCCTAGCAAACCATACCACCCATAGAATTTCACCAACTTCCATATCCGCCGCTGGAAAAACGCCCGCAGGGGCACACCAAAGGCACCGGGCGTCAGCAGAAATCCACTAATAAGAAAAAATAGTGGCATGTGAAATGCATAGATCCAGCGGTGCTGTGCTGGCGGCAGCGTGCAATGCCCGGCCACCACCAGGAAAATTCCGAGTGCTTTGAGGTGATCGACCCAAGGATAACGATTATGACTCATAACTCATGACTGATGTGCTTTCCAGCCAATCTCCGCTCCGGGAATCAGGCTGACGATGGTGGCGGCAAACGCGCGTCGAAATGCCTCTAGCGACATCGAGTCACGCACCCTCGCTACCAACACCGGAGCCGGAGCCGGCCGGCCTTGTTGGATGAATCGGTTGAAGGTGGCGGCGAGCGCGATTGGGTTATTCGGTTCGAAGCGCCATTCCGCTGGCAGCACGTCCTTCATGCCGTCGCGATCACTGGCGAGCACGGCGGTGCCAGAGGCAAGTGCTTCCAACATCACCAGCGGAAGCCCTTCATAGCGGGACGGAATGACCAGGGCGGCAAGGGATTGATAGAGCGGGGCGGGGTCGCACCACGGCAATAGCGTGGCGGAAAGCCGGTGCTCATCGATGAGGGAGCGCAGTGCTCCGCTATCCGGTCCGTCGCCGGCAAAGACCAAGTGGCAGGCGGCCGCGAGTGCGGGAGTTGAGGCGATGGCTTGGACGAGGAGATGTTGCTGTTTTTGCCGGAACTCGATGCGGCCGATGATGCCTAGCAGGATCTTGTCGGATGGCAGGTTCAATTGGCGGCAAGCCGGAGCAAAAGAAGGCTCCGGGCAGGATGCCCGGGCCACCGTGGCGCGGGCATCCTGCCCGCCGCCGGGCCGGAAGCGGGAGGTATCTACGCCGTTATAAACGATGTGGATAGGCACGCTGGCGCCGCGCTGTCTGAGGATATTGGCCATTTCATCGCTGATGGTGATGAAAGAATTCGGAAGCCGGAACAACCCCTTGGCAAACACATCGCGAATTGCTCCCAAGCGCGCACCCATGGCCGCGTTGGAATGAGGCACTGGAATGTAGCTGGTGACGGGGATGGCAGCACGCCTGGCAGCCAGTAGCGCGAGGGATGAATGCTCGATATTACCTTGGATGGCGACCACCAATGAGGGCTGGAGTTGCTCGAAGCGCAGGGCAAGGCGGCGACTGCGGGACACTTGGAGTAGGTTGCGCAGCGACTCGAGTTTTGACGAATGATAATCCAGTGTTTCGAGCCGCAATTGGGGATGACTGGCTGCCAAGGCGGCTACTTTTTCGCAGAGCTTGGCGTTAGCGGCGGCTGCAAAAAAATACAACGGCTCGGAAAACTCCGCCAACACCGCTTCCAGGCCTAACAAAGCCATCACCTCGTGGCCGCCAAACACCGGGCTATCATCATAAAAAAGCAAGCTCATGGGGTGAGGGATGTGAGCAGGAAAGCTTCGATTTGGCGCGTGATGGGGTCGATGTCGAAGCGACTGCGCACTTCATCCAGGCCGTTGGCGGCCAAGGTAGCACGCAGTTGCGGATCGCTAGCGAGTTCGGCGATACGCGTGGCGTAGAGGGCGGGGTCAGCGGCGGCAGCAACCAGACAATTATGCCCGTGGCGGGCCAGTTCCACCTGGCCGCCATCCAGCGAGGTGATCACCGGCAGGCCAGAGGCCATGGCTTCGAGAGGCGTGAGGGCGAAAGGTTCTCCCCAGTTGGAGGTGAAGAGCAGCGCATCATATTCGGCATAGAGACGGCGCATTTGCACAGCCGTGGCCTGTTTACGCCGGGCAAAACCCGTCAGACCAAGGCTGAGAATCTCCGCATCAATCCGGGCGGTGTAGCTAGGTTCGCCGTGGCCGTAGAGATCCAGCGTGAGGTGGGTGAGCCCGGCGCGGTGGGCAGCGGCCAAGGCTCTCAACGCTGTGAGCGGATCCTTATCCTCTGCCAACCGCCCAACCCAAAGCAACTTCGCAAAACCAGTATGCTCCGGCTTGTGCGCAAAGCCGCTGGTGTCAATCCCGCAATGGATCACGCCGGCGTGGGCCACCGGCCAACCCCGCTGAACCGTTAGATCGCGCATGAAGGCACTGCAAAAATAACAGCGCTCAAAACGGAGTGTGCTCCAGGATGCCGTCGGCGCCGATCTATCTAACAGACGCCTCACGCCTAAAAAAGTTAGAATCTTGCGACCCAAGGTGCGCCAGATAGATCCGTGTGCATTCCACCAAGACAGCCAGACATCGGCAGCGAGGCTGCCGGCGATCCAGTGGTCGGAGACGTCATAGACCAGAGGGATACCGGATTTTTCCAGTTGAAGCAGGAGGGATTTGGAGATACCGCCCATATTCCAGACGTGGATGAGTTCGGGGGTGAAGCTGGCGATTTCCTGCAAGAGTGTTTGATGATTGTGTTTTTCCTGGGCATAGAGCTGCTGGATGGGCAGCCACGGATGACCGTACATGCCGTGGAGTTTTAACTTTCGGGAAACCGTGGGTTCGTCCGTGCTGGCGCGTCCGGGCACCTGATGGTTGGAGGTGAGCACGCGGACTTGATGGCCGAAGGTGCGAAGGCGCTCACCCACATCGCGGCAGCGGATTTCATATCCACCGATTTCGTGAGGTGGATAGAGATTGGAGATGACAAGGATTTTCATGACGATGGAGCGGAGCTTGGGGTGGCGCGGGCTACCTTGGATTGACGTCCGCAATTGGTGCCGGCACGCCTGCCAAGCCGCTGGGCCAACCGCACCGCGCTGGCGCGGACCAACTCACCTGCCCGGTGTTGAGCAACACACCATTTGGCGTCGCGCCATGTATCGGCCAACCAACCGGCCAGCACGCCGCTTCGCGATGCCGCGCTGCCAGCGGCAGCCAACGCCTTGGCATCGCCGAAGGCACGTTGATAGGCCTGGCGCAAGGTATAATTATGAGAATGCATGGCCACGGATTTCTCGGCATATATAATCTGGTATCCGGCGGCACCGAGGCGGCGGGTCCACTCGTCATCCTCGGCATATTGCAGGTCCTCGCGGATGGGATACTTATCTAACACCGAGCGCCGGGTGGCGCAACTTACCATACTGAAGAAATGCTCCCAATTTCTGGATTCGCGGTTAGGACCGAAACAGCGTTCGTAATCATGGGCGAACACCGCCTGGCAGTCCGGCCGCGCAATCTGCCGCGAGAAAACAGCTCCTAACTTGGGATTCTCGAGGCCTGCTGCCAGCAATTCGCTGAGCCAGGTATTGCCGACGGGCGTGGCGTCGGCATTCAAATAGACCAGCCACTCATGTGAGGCCACGCGGGCACCTTGGTTGAGGACCACACCCGGGACATATGTGCCGAGGGGAATTTCGATGAGTTTGGCGGGATTGGCATTCTTGATAATTTGAAGGGAGCCGTCAGTCGAGCCGGAATCAATCACGATGAGTTCGATGTGCCCGGCAAAGTCCTGGGCGAAGAGTTGGCG
>JBAXOP010000323.1:0-6322 GCA_037133195.1 Verrucomicrobiota bacterium
ATTTCTCAAAAAATCCCCCGGCCGGATCCGCCGCGCGGTGTTAGGCGGGTGACCCTTCTCATCAACTCTTCCATGCACCTCGAAGACGCCATCGCCCATTGTCTGAGCCAGCCTCACGCCAACGAAACAACGCCATTCGGCCCTGAGGTGCTGGTGTACAAAGTCGGGGGAAAGGTGTTTGCCTTGACCGAGCCCGAGGCATTCCCTGCCACCATGAATTTGAAATGCGATCCGCTGCGTGCGCTGGAACTACGCGATCGCTTTGAGGCAATCCGGCCCGGCTATCACATGAATAAACGCCATTGGAACACGCTGACCCTCGACGGCACCCTTCCCGCCACTCTGGTGCGAGAACTTATCGAACATTCCTATCAACTTGTCGTGTCCGGGTTACCTAGAAAGGTGCGCGAGGCACTCAGTTAACCCTTGCTCTTCTGGGCGCTTGTTCTCTAGCGGGACTTTGCCGCAGACCCAAGACAGAAGACTTGAAGACGCAAGACCATGCTTGCGAATCAATGCGGTGGGCAGACGAATGCCGCGTGAGTTACCGATCCGGGCCAGTGAGAGTTCAAGTGGCAGGGCATGGACTTACCGCAATCACATCTTACGCCAAGGTCAACTCCTGCGGGCATTTGCCACATGCTGCCCGGCATTTGCGCTTGTGCCACGCACCGGTACCTGCCATGTTGCCCGCGTCTTTAGGAAACGTGTTGATTTTTTAGTCCCCCCGGCCGTGTTTTGGCCACTGTCCATATTGCTTGCATGCTGCTCGCGGCGGACCCTCCACTCCTTCAAAATTGAATTTTCCGCTTCTCTTGTTCAAAAATATCTGAACTATCCTATCCCCCTATGAAACAAAAACTGTTTGGAACAGACGGCATTCGAGGCCGTGCGAATGAATTTCCGATAACCGCCGAAGTCGCCCTGCTGTTAGGTAAGGCGGTGGCGCGTGTGCTGCGCTCTTCCGGAGTGAACCGCAACCGTGTGCTGGTGGGCAAGGATACCCGGATTTCCGGCTACATGTTGGAAACGGCGCTCACCAGTGGGCTGGTGTCGATGGGCATGGACGTATTCATGGTGGGGCCGATGCCGACGCCGGCGGTGGCGCATTTGACCAAGTCGATGGGAGCGGCGGCAGGCATCATGCTCACCGCCTCGCACAATCCGTACGAAGATAACGGCATGAAGATTTTCGGGCCGGATGGCTACAAGCTGTCGGACGAATTGGAAACGTCCATTGAGCGCCACGTGCTGCGCTTGGAGCCCGAGGCCGACCCCTTGCCGGCCCGCCAGATCGGCAAGGCGCACCGCATCGAGGATGCGCGTGGCCGCTACATCGAGTTTTCCAAGCAAACGGCGGACAACGTGCCCTTGCACGGGCTCAAGGTGGTGGTCGATTGCGGGCACGGCGCGGCGTACTTTATCGCCCCGCTCATTTTCAAGGAACTCGGCGCGGAAGTCATCGTCACCGGCTGCCAGCCCGATGGCATCAATATCAATGACGGCTGCGGCGCTCTCTATCCGGAAGCGGCCGGCGAGTTGGTGCGCCGTCACAACGCGGACCTTGGTATCTCGTTCGACGGTGATGCCGACCGGGTCATTTTCACGGATGCGAGCGGCCAGGTGGTCAGCGGCGACCGGATATTGGCGCTGTGTGCCATCAGTCTGAAGGACCAGGGGAAATTGCGCCATGACACGCTGGTGGCCACCGTGATGAGCAATCTCGGGCTGCGCCAGGCGATGACCCAGAATGGCATCAAGCTGGAAACCACCGCAGTGGGGGACCGCAGTGTGATCGAGTGCATTCGCAAACACGGGTATTCGTTCGGTGGTGAGAATTCCGGCCACTTGATTTTTGCGGACCATGCCACCACCGGCGACGGGATCCTCAGCTCGCTGCAAGTGCTGCGCATGATGCATGCCCGCAATGCCACCCTCGCCCAGCTTTCCGCGGTTATGCAGGAGTACCCGACCCAGCTCGCCAACATCCCGCTAGTGGCCAAGCCGCCGCTGGAAAGTTTGCCAAAATTGCAGCAACTCATGACGCAGGCGACACAGGCATTCGGTGACGATGGGCGCCACTTGATCCGCTATTCTGGCACGGAAAATAAAATCCGCGTGCTCGTCGAGCACAAGGACATCGAACAGGTGCGCATCTGGGTGAGCAAATTTGCCAGCGTCATCCAGGAGGAAATCCGCTAACCTCGACCAGCGATGGATATCCAAGCCCCATCTAATTGTGAGCCGCTGTCGCTGACCCGCAACATCGGCGAGTTTCCCATCGGTAATATCCCGCTGTACCAGCACCAGCAGGCGGCTATGACACGGGCCGGGTTCGCCAGTGAGGCGCTCACCATCCACCCGCACGCTTGGCTGGTTGTGGCGGATCTCATGTTTTTAGCGGGAGCCGATACCTTGGTGGATGCCTGTCAAACACCGCTGGTGTGGCGCGGTGCGGCCCCTGATCTATCGCGCACAGTGACGGCGGCGGGCTCATTTTTGATACGTCACCCATGGGACATGTTGCGGGCCAACGAGGCATACGTGGGCGGCTTGGAAAAAAACGAGTTACTCGGTGAGGTGCATGTGTCGGCGGTGCTCGAGGGCATCGTTCATTTGGGTGTGGGATCGCGGATTTTGCCCGGGGTGTTCATTGAGGGCAACGTGGTGGTGGGGGCGAAGTGCCGGATCGGTCCTAATTGTTATATCCGCGGCCACACCAGTATAGGCGACGCCTGTCACATTGGCCAGTCGGTGGAGATTAAGAACTCTCTGATATTATCCCGGACCAATATTGGGCATCTATCGTATGTCGGCGATTCGGTGATAGGTGAGGCGGTCAACTTCGGTGCCGGTACCATTATTTCCAATTTCCGCCATGACGGGAAAAACCACCGCTCCATGGTCGATGGCGAGTTATTGGATACCGGTCGGCGCAAATTCGGTGCCATCGTCGGCGACCACGTTCATACCGGTATCCACACCTCTATCTATCCTGGCCGCAAACTCTGGCCGAATACCAGCACCCGCCCCGGCGCAATCGTCCAGCGCGATTTGCAGGGCTGAGGCAGCGAGGCCAACCGGCTTATCCTCCCGAGTACCTTGGCCCGTTACGGAGCGCTGGCTCCAGCCGGCGCGTATGGCCCGCTGAAGCCAGCGCTCCATTGTGTAACCCAAATGACTTCCAATTCCACACTCCAGCGCGGCGCGGGCTCGTTGCTGGGTCGTGTCTTCCCCATCACGACAAAAAATATCGTCAATTCCATATTTTTCCGAAAATAATCCTTGTCAACGTGATTTGTTTTTGTAGTTTCCCGGCTGAGCGACATAGCTTGGCACTAACGGAATCACCGGTTTCCCCCGGGGAACCGGGCGGGCCAAGGCCATGGTGCCTGTATTTTTTCATCCCTTCTCCGGGCCGAACATCGGCCCCCTAAAATGGCTCCAAACAAAATAAATCCCCCGCAGTTATGAAATACCAACTCCTTGCCTCGCTCCTTGCCGGACTGCTCGCGGCACCTTGCGTCATGGCCCAGCAAATGCCGCAAAATTACTGGCGTTACGAAGGGACTCAGTTGTCCGACCCAGGCGGCCAGGAGATGCGCTCCATCGCCATCGGTTCTGGCGGCGTGTTTGTCGCGGAAATCAATGCGGGCGTGCCGACCCGGTTGCTGAAATTCACGGAGGCTGGGGTATTTGTGACGACCTTCGCCACGGTGTTCACCAATATTCATGGTGTTGCCTGCGATCCGGCCGGCAATGTCTATGTGCTCGACGGCACAGCGCCGTTTGTCAATAAGTTCGATTCCGATGGGAATTTACTCGCTCAGTGGGGTACGCAAGGTGCGGCTGACGGCCAGCTCGACATTGCCGCGAGCAACGGCGCGCAGATGATCGCCACCGACAGCGCGGGCCTCGTCTATGTCTGCGACCCAGGCAACAGCCGCATCCAAGTGTATAACACCAGCGGCGTGTTCCAGCGTAAATGGGGTAGTGCAGGTGCCTTGCCCGGCCAGTTCGCCGCAGGCAAGCCTACCGAAATTTGCGTCTCGTCGGACAACCATGTCTTCGCCAGTACCGGCAAAGTTTTCGATACCCTCGGCAACTATGTCTCCACCTACTACAGCGTGCCTTGGGCCTGCAGCGTGTTTGCCGTGGCCCCCGACGGAATGTTCATCACCAACTATAACGGCTGGTCGTTTGCAAATCTGAGCGGCATGACCGGTACCTATGAGGGCTTTCCGGCGGCATGGCCCACCGAGAACTCGGCATTTTCCAAACGCGGCGACCTGTTCAGCGTGAATGCCACGAAAGTCTCCGTGTTTAAACGCGAATACCGCGACGCCTCTAATTTCCCAGTCGCCCCCGCAATCCCGCAGCCCGCCATCCTTTCCGCAGTGCAGCGACCCGCAACATCGCTGATGGACATCACCTACAAGGTCTCCGATACCGATAGTCCCACTGTCACAACCGGTCTGCTCGCCTTCAAAAATGGGGGACAGAACCTCGGGCAAGTGGTGGTACCGCGCACTTTCGTCGAGGGTACGGCCAGCAATCTCGGCACTCTCCAACCGCGCGACACGCCCTTGACGGTCACTTGGGATATGGCGACCGACGCCCTATCCGACACCAATATCCAGATGGAGGTACTTGCCAAGGATTCCCGCGATCTGCTCGGCATCCATTGGATCAATGTGCCAGCTTCGGCTGGCCAGCCGGCGTTCCAGGCCAGCGCGGCACCCATCAGTGACTCCCAGCTTTACGACTTGTGGCTGTGGTTCCTTGCCACTCGCAATGACGTGAGTCTGACCACATCCCCGGACACGGTTTACGGGACCATAACCGGCACCACAGGAATCTATGCCGGACGGACGCTGGCTAGCGGCAACAGCAACTGGTGGTACATCCCCGCAACTTCGAGTGCGGGCAGGGCGTATGCCTGCAACAAGATGAGCGTGCGCCCGATATCGGGGGCCGAACTGGCACGCGCTCAGGGCGGCAGTTATGGATTCTCCTCGCTCACTAACCTCACCGTGGTCAAAGCTGCTGGCTCAGCCACTAACTATTACGAAGGTTCGGGAACTAACAACTACGGCGAGTCGAACTGGTTTTCCTTTTTCGCACCCTCTGCGGTGGACGTTGCATGCGGCTCGGAATTCACTCTGTTCCTCATGAGCGACGGCAGCCTGTGGGGCGTCGGGCGCAATGAACAAGGGCAGCTCGGCGATGGCACCCTCACCAACCGGAATATCCCTATCCAAATCGCCACGGACGTGACGAAAATTGCCGCCGGTTTCTATTTTTCGATGTTCGTGAAATCCGATGGCACCCTGTGGACAATGGGCCAAAATAACAACGGCCAGCTAGGCGACGGCACCACCAGTCAGCGCCTCTCACCCGTCCAAGTGCCTGGTGCGACGAATGTTGTTGCGGTTGGAGCCGGCGGCTATTTTGGCCTGTTTGCCAAGGTAGATGGGACATTGTGGGGGATGGGAACCAATGAAAACGGCCAGCTAGGCGATGGCACCAACATTGATCGCACTTCGCCGGTCCAGGTTCCATCGGTATCCGGTGTGATCAAAGTGGCCGGGGGCGGTGGTCACAGCATTTTCCTTAAGAACGACGGTACGCTGTGGGCGATGGGATACAACGGCAACGGCGAACTCGGCGACGGCACCAGTAGCACCCGCTACACGCCCGCAGCAGTGTCCGGTGGTACTAACGTCACCGACATTAGCGCCGGCTACTATCACACCCAGTTTGTCAAATCCGACGGCACGCTGTGGGGGGTGGGCTACAACGGCTACGGGCAGCTAGGCGACGGCACCACCACTCAGCGGCTCCTTCCCGTACAGACTTCGGGTGCGGCTAATGTCACCCGTGTGGCGAGTGGAGAACATCACACGGTATTTCTCTGCGGCGATTCCTCGGCTTGGGCCATGGGCTATAACGGGTACGGCCAGCTTGGTGATAATACCAACATCACTCGGTTGTTGCCTGTCCAAATGGCTTCTCATGTGACTGCCATCAGTGCGAAATCCAACCACACCGCGGCCCTCGCCACTCCCTGATTTTATTCTCCCCCGCACTCATCCCTGCATGATTGCTAGCCTCCACCCGCCCAACCGCAGGCCTTCGGGCTTCCGCCAGCGCAGCGCTGCGCCCCGGTGGCTTGTCGCGCTGTGCTGCGTGCTGCTGGCACAATCCGTCGGTGCGTTCGAGTTCCACCAGACCTCAGACCCAGCCGGAATCGTGGACCACACGGCTGACCTCGCGGCTGATAGCGCGGCGACCACCGTTACCGCCCCGCCCGTTTCAGGGG
>JBAXOP010000324.1:0-6298 GCA_037133195.1 Verrucomicrobiota bacterium
ACTAACGGAACAATCCATTCCGCTCCCCAAGCCGCCCCGGAACTCCCGGGGCGGCTTTTTTTATTGCCGGTTCCACCTCAGACATCTGGAGCCGTGCCGGAAAATGGTTTTGGTTTGGGAGAATGCATGAGCCCATTTGAATCCGGGCAGGATGCCCGGACCACGGTGGCGCGGGCATCCTTGCCCGCTGCCATGCTGCTCGTTAGCTCATGGATTTCCCATGGGCACAGGATGTCCGGACCTCAGGCCAAAAAAGCCAGTCGGCCAAGACTGGCTACCTGTTCCTTATGCAATAGATTGATGCGAATACCCACGTGTGCTCACGATGCCAGACGACGGTAAGTGTCGTACTTGCTCCTACGCGCCAAAGGGCGATCCCTCTGGTGGTCTAGGCGCAGAGCCACGGCCATCAGGAACCGGTTTTCACGCCCTCAGGTCAATCCGGCTTGGTCGAGGCGTGCGATCAAGCTGGACCTGCGGCGACGGAGGTCGCGGAACTCGGCGAGCTGCCGGGCGAACGACTTCGCTTCGTCGCTGAGCGCTTCACGAATCGGCAGGAGTAAATCCAGCAATCCCTCCCCGTCATCATCGTGGGAGTTTTCGCCAGACTCCTCTTCGCAGAGAAACGAAAGGATGAGATGAGTGGGAGTCGTGCGTGTTTCCAGCGTACCACCCTCTTCATAGTCTCGGGTGGTCTCGCTCGTAAGCAGGGCAAGTGGAAAGCGCAGATGAAAAGATCTGGACCCGAAATTGCTTAGATAAACATGGGCGTCGAAATACTCCTTCATCCACTTCATCGGGTCCGCTTTCAGGCCGCTCCAGTGGTATTCGTTGACAAAGCGGGAGGCGCTTATGCGTGCACGGGTCGAGCAGGCACGCAAGGTTGCTTGCTCGTCTTTGCCGAGCGGGCGATCAATGGCTTGGAATTCGTAGTATTGGTATTCGCTCACCGGATGCTTGGATAAAGGGACAGAGAAATCATGCACTGGAAATTGCCTCCTCAGTCGGCTCTGGTCAAGTAATCATCACGGATGGCCAAGGAAGTCATGGCCGAGAAAAAAGTCACCTTTGAATATCAGGTAGGCACCATGATCGAAGTGTCGCGGGGCGCGTTTGCCGCCGATCTAATCACCAAGGGAGCCGAGTTCTTCAATGCTTTTTATCTGTCACCCTGTAATGATGTCGCGCCCCCAAGCTTGCCGAAGCCGTCCCATTTGGTTACACTCCACCCATGTCTGTTTCCCTCTCGCCGCTGCTCAAACAATACTTTGGCTATGACAGTTTTCGGCCGCTGCAACGCGAGATCATGGAACAGACGCTGGCGGGGCGCGATGTGCTGGCGATTTTGCCAACCGGGGCTGGCAAATCCCTGTGTTTCCAATTGCCCGCGCTGGCCCGCGACGGGCTCACGCTGGTAGTCTCGCCACTCATCGCGCTGATGAAAGACCAGGTGGACTCGCTCATTGCGAGCGGGGTGCCAGCCACCCTGTTGAATTCGTCTATCCAAGGAGCGGAGGCCCAGCGCCGCCGCGCCGCCCTTGCCCAAGGCGAATACAAACTCCTCTACGCCGCACCCGAACGGGTGATGACCGATGGCTTCATCCAAGACTTGCAACGCTGGAACGTGACACTCATCGCCGTCGATGAAGCCCACTGCATCAGTCAGTGGGGCCACGATTTCCGCCCGGAATACCGCCAACTCGCCCAATTGCGCGAACACCTGCCAGGCGTGCCATTCCTTGCGCTCACCGCCACGGCCACCGCCCTAGTGCGCGCCGATATCTCCCAACAACTCCGCCTGCACCAACCGGAAGTTTTTCTAGCAAGCTTCAACCGCCCCAACCTTAGCTACACGATTCTGCCTAAAGACAAGGCCACCCGCCAAGTCTTTGAATTCATCCGCGAGCGGCCAACCGAATCCGGCATCGTCTATGTGCAATCTCGCAAAAGCGCCGAAAACCTCGCCGCCGCGCTCGTCGCCGAGGGGATTCAGGCAGTGGCCTATCACGCCGGCCTGCAACCCGACCAACGCGTCACTAACCAGGATGCCTTCATCCGCGATGAGGCCCGCGTCGTGTGCGCCACTATCGCCTTTGGCATGGGTATCGACAAACCAGACGTGCGCTTCGTCATCCACGCCGATTTACCTAAAAACCTGGAGGGTTACTATCAGGAAACCGGGCGCGCCGGACGCGATGGCCTGCCCGCCGAATGCGTGTTGCTGTATTCTCGTGGCGACTTGGTTAGAAACTTGAAATTTCTCGCTGAAATGACGGACGCGGAGGCGGCGGGGATTGCCGCCCGCCAGATGCGGCAGATGGCCGACTTTGCGGAAGGCAGCGAGTGCCGCCGCAGTGCGTTGCTAGATTATTTTGGTGAGCAATGGCCGGGCGACAATTGTGGGGGTTGCGACGTATGCTTACAACCGCATGAGACATGGGATGCCACCACCCAGGTGCAAAAACTTCTCAGCTGTGTATTTCGCATCAAACAAAAAGGCGGTTTCAGCACGGGTCTCAACCACACGGTGGAAGTGCTAGCCGGAGCCAACACTGAGAAGATACGTAATTGGGGGCACGACCAACTCAGCACCTACGGCATCGGCAAGGATACCCCACGCGAACAGTGGATGACGCTAGGCCGCCAGCTAATCCGCCTCGGCTATCTAAGCGCCAGCCCCGATATATACCAAACACTCAGCCTCTCGCCCATGGGGCGCGACGCCCTGAGCCAGCGCAGCCCAATCCGGCTCACCCGCGCGCCCCACCAAGTCAATTCCGGCAGTAGCAGCGCCAAGGTATCGCGAGCCGGCAACATCGCCTGCGACGAAGACCTGTTCGCCGAATTGCGCGGCGTGCGCAAGGCGCTCGCTGATGCCCGCGGCGTGCCGCCCTATGTGGTCTTTGGCGACGTGAGCCTGCGCCACATGGCTCGCCGTTATCCGGTCACCGACACCGCATTTCTGGCTATTGCCGGCGTCGGCAGTCAAAAGCTCGCCGACTTTGGTCCGGCGTTCCTGCAGGCGATTCGCAATTGGCTAACGAGTCATGAAGCGCAGCCCTTTGCGCACGACGAGGTGGCACCCAAGGCCGCTCCCAAAATGAAGAGCGAGGGTGCCCTCAATGTATCCGTGTTAGAAACCCTGCGGCTGTTTCACAACGGAAAATCCCCACAGGAAATTTCCGCCTTGCGTGCCCTTTCCCCCAGCACCATCGCCCAACATTTCGCCAGTGCCATCATCAGCGGCGACCTCAAGGCAGAGGCCCGCGATTTCTATAGTTACGAGGACGAGCAAGTCATCGAGCAAGCCGCCGTTGCACACGGATTTGAGCGTCTCGCCCCACTTCACGAGGCCCTCGGTGGCCGCATTCCCTACGAAACACTGCATTTCTACCGGGCCTTCAGGCAACGCGCCGATGCCGCAGCGCCGCCCAGCGGTGAGGAAAATCCGCCGTCCTGAAGTGCCTGACAAATCACCTGGAACATGGGATTAACCTCGAAAGAGAAATGAAACCGCAGATGGACGCAGATTCACGCAGATGGACGCAGATTCACGCAGATTTGAATGCTGAGTTCTGTTGACATGTCGGGAGGCTGGATTCACTGTGCCGTCCGCCAACCCGCCAAGAAAGCACCCCGCCATTAGACATAATAAAATCATGAATGACCAACGGACCCTCCTCTTTTTATCCGCAGCCGACGTGCGGCGGGCCCTGCCGATGCAAGAAGCCGTAGAGGTGATGAAGAGCGCCTTCCGCGAATTATCAGAGAACCGCGCCGTTGTGCCGCTGCGCACCCATGTGAATATCCCCGAGCACCGGGGCGGCGTCTTGGTCATGCCCGCCCACAGCCCCGACTCGGCACGCTTCAGTCTTAAAGTCATCAGTCTGTTTGAAAATAACCCGGCAATCAATTTGCCCTTCATCCAGGCCATGGTCATGCTGTTTGATTCCACCACCGGCACTCCGCTGGCCATCATGGAAGGGACCTCACTGACAGCCATTCGCTCCGGGGCGGCTTCCGGAGCCGCCACCGATTTGTTAGCCCGGGCGGATTCCCGCAAGGTTGCTATTTTTGGTGCGGGTCTCCAAGCACGCAACCAACTGGATGCGATGTGCGCGGTGCGGCCCATCATTTCCGCCAGTGTTTTCGACCAAGATCCGCGACGTGCTGCGGTCTTCGCTCGGGATGCCAGCGCCGAACTTGGCATTTGCGTGACGGTGGCGGCCTCTTCCGCTGAGGCCCTCGACGGTGCCGACGTCATTTGCACAGCCACCACCTCGGCCACCCCTGTGTTTGCCGATGATGAGGTGGCCAGTGGTTGCCACATCAACGCCATCGGCTCGTACAAACCGCACATGCGGGAAATTCCCCCGCTAACCGTCACCCGCGCCTACGTCGTGGTGGACCAATACGATGCCGCCTGGGCCGAGGCAGGCGACCTGATTCTCCCGCTAGAAGCCGGTTTGATCCATTCCGATCATCTGCGTGCTGAACTCGGAGAACTCGTCGCCGGCACCAAGCCGGGGCGCACCGATGCCCAGATGCTGACGTTTTTCAAATCAGTGGGCATTGCCATCCAGGATCTAGCGGCAGCTACTAGCGCACTGACTAACGCCCGGCGGCTCGGTCTCGGCACCGAAGTGGCGCTGTAGCTGGGGTGCGGCTAAATAAGCAACCCTTCTGGAATAACTTGGCCCCGCTGCCACCAGTTAGGGTTATTCAACTTGCTCGCAACTTAGGCATGATTGAGGTCGGACACTGAGTTCTGGGGGGGCGAATAACGATTATGGATGGAGCGGGTAAGGATTGAGAACCGGCGGACCGGCGCGGCCACCGGACAGGTCGGTGAAGACGCTCGATTCCTTGCCCTCCCGTTGCTTGGTGTGCATCCACCACCAACATTTTGCTTTCCAATTCCAGGACGCCACCACCAAGGAGTCCGCAGTGATGCGCACGGCCAGCACTTCGCTCCACTGGTGGCGGGGCGAGCCAGTGTTGTACACATCGATGCCCTGCCAGCGGTAGTGACCCGAGCCATGGAAATGACCGTGGAAAATGGCCAGCACCCGCCGGCCTGTTAGGAGTTTGGCGAGACGGGCTTTCTGGGCGTTTGGCACCCAGTCCGGCCCGGAATAGGGACCGAGCAGCGGGAAGTGTTGCATGAGGATCAACGGTCGTTTCGTCGGTAGCGTGGCCAACTCTAGCTCCAGCCAAGCGAGTGCCGACTCGCTGGGCCCTTTGTCCAAACACAGTATCCGGACGTCGCCCCAATCCCATGCGCGAAACAGCGCGCCATGCCAGCCAATCACTCGTTGGCCCACCGCCGTGCGCCCGCTGACCTGGTCGTGGTTGCCGGTTAAAGCCACGGTCCGCCCGCGCCGCGGATGACTATTGGCATAGTACAGGCGCTCAAAGCAGCGCATCTGGTCGACTCTTCCTGAATCAGTTAGATCGCCTAACACCGCCAGCGCCAGCGGCGGCTCCACCACCCCGCCGATGCGTGCCGGCCACGGCGTACCGGGCAGTTCATCCAGCGCGGCGAGCAGGGTGGCATTGGCCTGCTCCATGCCGGATGCGCCAAGGTGGGTGTCGGCGGCCACTAGGAATGTTAGGGCACCGGGCAGCGGCTCGTTAGCCCCGGGCGCGGCTTGCGGCACGGACGGCTGCGGCAGGTCCGTGCCGGCTGCGGCAGGTTCTCTAATATACTTCCACCACCACCATCCGCCGCTGATCCCGCTGCCGAGCAATGCGAGTAATAAAAGGATCACGGGCCACCGGCGGCGGGGTTGTTCGGTGGGTTCGTTCATGCCTATTACGATCCATCGGACGCCGCCGCGATTCAGTTAGGAGATGGGCGGCCTCCTGCGAAATTGCTTGCAGGAAAGTGCATGGCCGGCAAGCTTATTCAATTTATCTGTCACCCTGTACGTGCTCAAAGCCGCACGGCGAGGCGGGTTTTTCGGTTGAGGGGGAATTCCTGCGGTGCCGCGCATTGAGAGCGGCGGTGAATGCCCACCAACAAGCCGACGGCGGCGAGACTGAAGACCAAGCTGGTGCCGCCATAACTGACGAAGGGCAGCGGCAGGCCGTCGTTGGGGAGGACGGCGGTGGTGACGGCGATATTTTGGATGGAGGGGACGACGATGAGGCAGGTGATGCCCAAGGCGAGGCAGCGGTTGAAAACCTGGGTGGCTTGGACGGCGATACCGATGCCAGCCACGGCGATGAGCACGAAGCAGAGGACGACGCCGAGGGTGGCGGGCAGGCCGAGTTCTTCGCCGACGACCGGGAAAAT
>JBAXOP010000325.1:0-6292 GCA_037133195.1 Verrucomicrobiota bacterium
ATCATAAGCCAGCGACTGGAGCGGCGCAGGCTGGGCCAGCCAAGGTGTTGCCGTTGGCACATCGATCGCCGCCATGCTCCACGTCAGACCATCCGGCGAATACCAAATCCAGCCATCCGCCATCGCCGCCACGTAGTTTCCGCCTCCTCTCACCAACCCGACCGGCGTCCGGCAACCGCCCACGAGGCGACAGCCCCACGCAGCGCCATCCACCGAGTGCCAAATCCGCATCGACTCCGGGTCCGCGCTGGTTCCCGCGGCGAGAAATTCCCCGCGATCCGCCGCCCACACCGCAGCCACCGGCACTGAGCCACTTCCTGGCAGCGGGACGAAATTCCACTGCGCCCCATCCGCCGACCACCCGGCCCGGCCCTCTTCGCCCAACACCACCGCCCGGTCTGGCGACGCTGCGAGCGTGCACCAATCGGATGGCTCCTCCGGCAGGATGCGTTGTGCGCCCCAGCGCCAGTCGTCTGAACTCCACACCGAGCTGACATTTCCCCACAGCCACGCCTTGCCAGCCACTGCCGACAATTCAGGAGATGGGTCAATATCGTCGTATTCCACCCCCACCCCGTAGCTCCAGTCGATCCCATTCTGGGAGACCACCACGAAGGGGTTCCCATACCCAGACGCCAGTGCATGATAGCCGGAGGGCAGCCAAACGACCTCTGCCAAAGGTGAATAGACCGGCCAAGAACCGGATTCATGCCCCACCCATTCGCTGATGAACGGATGCGTCCGCTTCGTCCACGCCGTGCCATCGCTGGACACGGCGTAACTTTGGCCCGTGCCGCCCGCCAGCCAGCCCGCGCTGCCATAGGCGACGCTGGTGTAGCCGCCATCTACTGCGGTTTCCCGCTGCCAGTCACTGCCGTCCACCGAGGTCCACAAGCCGCCGGCATGGCAAAAAACGCCATTGACTTGCTGATAGGCATCGCCCGTCAGCACATACCGTCCCACTGCCCAGGCCAGATCGGTAAATGACTGTGCTCGCGCGGCGGGGTCCGGGGTGGCGATCACCTCCGTCCACGTCCGCAAGTCCGCGGTGCGGAACAACCTCGGATAGGTCCGGGTGGCGGTCCCGTTATTCCACTTCAAGCCGCCCCAGGTCCAGCCCCAGCATTCGCCGTTGAACACCCGCATTTCCATCAGGACGGCGCCACCCGGGAGGGTGATTTCCTCCCACGCCGGCCAGGCCGTGCTCCGCCACAGTTTCCCCGCCGCCAGTCCGCCCCAGATCCCCCCCAACCGATGAAGTTGGTTGATGCCGGGCAGCCCGGTCGATACGGGTTGGAAATTGCCGGCGGTCTCCTCGCGGCGGATGTTCCCCTGCGGGTCGGCGGATAGAATCATGACTTTCCCGTCCGCCTCGGTGACTTGGGTGGTGACGGTGATCGCCGGCAAGCGCCTCGTCACCGTCGCCAGCGGATGTTCCGCGGCATGGGGTGAAAGAGCGCCCGCCAGCAGCAGTAGCGGCAGACGGAGTTTGCCTAGCAGGGAAGGGAAAAAAGTTCTCATCGCCCTCATATCCGCCAGCTCTGCCCGGTGGGTTTCAACTTTCTACGCGGAGCGGGCGATCTCAGGCACCTGCGGCGCTTGAAGGTCACTTGGTCGAAGCGCACCGCGCCGTAGATTTTGGCGGGCGGTGCCTTGCCGACGGCGGCGTTGGGTTCCTTTCCGCATCCAGAATGGCAAGCACCGATCCGCCGCCGCCCGTCCGGAAAGGATCATCTGGTTGAGCGAGTTGAGTCGGTCGATCAGCTCATAGAACAGCGACAGAAACAACAAGAAGCCGACAAAATCACCGATTTTCAGGGTGCCGTCCATCAAACCCTCCCGCCGACCAAGGCTCGCCTACTCTCAGATAATAAATTAATAAATATTCAGTGATTGCAGTGGCAATCAGTACATCGGGGCTGAAAAAATTACTCACAATCCCCCCATAAAAACCTGAGTTTGATGGGGGGACGAGGTTTTCCAGAGGAGTTTGCGGAGGGTGGGTTTCCCGAATGTAGTCGGTGGACTCACGCCCCAGATTTCTGACTCGTTCGTAAAAGGGATCGTTTGACAATTCACGGCGGGGAGTTGGAAGAAACCACCATCATCGAAGGCAGCTTCCCCACTCGCGTGGTTCCGGCAGGTCCGGAGGAAATCGGCGGCCTTGTGCAGGCGTGGATCGTCTGCCCCACGCCACCATCGGCACCATCAAGCAACCCCAACCGACACCCCAACCGCCAACACAAACCATTCCCCCCGCTCCCCTGGGGGACGGGAGGGGAGAAGTCCCCGGCGGGGATTTAGGGGCGAAGGAGAACGCGGTCGAGCTGGCGGCAGCTCGGCGGGGTCCGGGGCGGCGGCCCCGGATGTAACCGGCGGAAACAAACGCCAAAACGGAGACATGGAATGCGAACAGTCCGGGACATCTCCTTCGGTGCGGCGTGCGTGAAATGTCCTGTCGACAGGACATTTCGTCAGGTTGACATGGGGATGCCAGGGCGGTTGGTTTGCCCAAGGAAACCATGGCGGAACGGAGTTGGGAACCAAGTGACTACAGATTGGGACGGAAATCACAATTGCCCGCGGATCTCCAGCAGGTGCTGGAAATCCCGTTTGATCTGCTTGCGCCACCTCCAATCCCCCATCATTGCAAAATCGCTCGGGTTGAATTTATGATCATCCTCGCCTTCCATGCGCGGCTTCGCCGGGACCGAAGGAAGCGGTGCTGAAGGGCATGGTCGTCTGGGTGCCGATGCCGCCCCAGAAGGCCAGGCGGTCGCCGTGCTCCTTCATGCGGCGCGGATCCATGCACTCGGGTTGCACCGGGTTGAGGATCTCGACGCCGATCTCGATCAACTCCGAGATGATCCGCTCCATGTTGTCATCGCCATGATACGAATTAGCGCCGTCGCCTCAGAAGTCTTCGGTTTCTATGGTATTCCACGAGCCTGTTGCCTTTGTCAGCCGCTTCATGCAGGGGAATTTCATCTGTCGGCAGCAGGTTGCAATTGCCGCCCGAATGCCCGCCGAGGCTATTTGGTCGGAGCCTTGGGAGAAAGGGTGGGCAGGCCACCCAGAGGTTACGCTCAAGCGACGTTCAACGTCCGAGGCAAGCGGCTGGCGGTGTGCGGCCTTCATCTCAAGTCCAACCTCGCTCTCGCTTCGCTACCAAAATCATTCCAGAAAATCTTACGCATCGGGTTGCGTGACAATCAACCGTCTGGCACACTGTCCCGGGACGCGGTTAGGTCCGCCGCCGTAGGTGTGAATGCACTGCGGGCTCTCAACACACACACACAAACACACATGAAAACGTCCACTATGTCCATCATCGGTCACCTGGAAGCCGTCCGCCCCGGGTTTGTCCTCATCCATCCCGACTTGCCGGGGTGGTCCGTCTCCGCCAGCGACGCCGCCGGGCTAGAGGAGTGGCTTGAGACCATCGTGTCCACCGACGAATTTAACCGCACAGGGAGCACGACCTTTCGCGCCCCTGGCTCCCGCCGGAAGACTACCCTGACTTGGCCCCATCCCAAAAACTAATAAGAGGTCGAATTCCGCCGGGCATCCGGCTAACCTGGCGTAGCAGAAATTTCTTAATCCTAACGGTCCGCGCCCGTTCCATGGGGTTTTACCGAAAGTCTTCTGTTTCCCGAGTGACTGGTGGTGTGAGGTTAGAAAAAAAGCCAATTTTCAGCCTTTGCGGGAGCTTGGGTAAGGAGAATCACCCACGATTGCCGTTTACCGGGGGGGTCCGGCAAGCCACTACAATCCCCGCCCAAGCTGGTCTGCCCGACAAACCGGCAAGGCTCGCGTTTTGTCGTTGGTTTTCGCTGCGGAGAACGCATAGGCACCGCCCACAAGCGGTTGGCTGTAGGTGGCATGAAGGGTTTCAGAACCGCCGGAGGGTGTCTTGTAAACCTTGAGGTAAACGCTGTTAGGTGTGCAAGTCTGGGTGCCGTTATAGAAAATCGTGCCCAATCCCGCGTCCGGGTTGCGGGCGAAAAACTGACCCGTGACCGGCTTCTCAGTGGGGCCCGGGGTGCGCTCCGCCCAGGATCGGCTGCGGGTTCCGTCAGGTTAGATTTCCAGCAGGTGCTGGAAATCCCGTTTGATCTGTTTGCGCCACCTCCAATCCCCCATCATTGCAAAATCGCTCGGGTTGAATATATGATCATCCACGCCTTCCATGAAATGAATCCCACCGGCCGTGAAATATTCCTGATGAGGTGGAAGTCCACTTGCGCGGCTTCGCCGGGACCGAAGGAACTGTGAAAGTTCCATGACCAGCATCAGCGTCACCGGCGTAATGCCTGTGACCGTGACTGGCACCTGGATCACACTGTCCGATAAAGCAGGGCCAGACACCATCGGCACCTTCGCCACCATCGGCACCATCACGCAACCCCAACCGGTACCAGCAAGCAACCCCAACCGGCAAGACCAACCATTCCCCCCGCTTTCCGGGGAAACGGGAAAGGCGAAGTCCCCTGGCGGGGATTTAGGGGCGAAGGGGTACGCGGTCGAGCTGGCGGCAGCTCGGCGGGGTGTGGGGCGGCAGCCCCGCATGTAACCGGTGGAAACAAACGCCAAAACCACGGAACGAATGCGGACGGTCCGGGGCGGAATCGTACGGAAGAGCGTGAGTGAAATGTCCCGTCGGCAGGACATTTCGTCGGATTGACAACGGGGATGCCCGGGCGGTTGGTTTGACCAAGAGTGCCCTTGTCAGAAGTTATCGGGGACCCGATAACGTAGCTGGCCCAATTATGGGTCACCTAAACCCGGCGCTCGCAGTGGTTTCAAGGTGCCTGCGCCTTGGACGGTTCACTTAATAAAATAGTATTATCTTGTTGCGCTCTATTACCATGCAATGGCAACCATATTCTCTTGCCACATAATAAGAAAAGTCAGCGTATCCTGCTTTACTTCCGCCGCCGGAAAACGACGAGTGGGAGACCCGATCTGAGATGTTAGCCCCTACCGCAACAGTCCAAGGATCACCACATAGCCTGATAGAAGTCTCAATTCTTAGACAAACTGATATTAGTGAATCCCCAGGCACGACATTGACTTGATCCATCCTTACATGATCTAAAGTATTTGGGATGTGCCCTAAAATATATAATCCAGTTATAACCAACGGAATTCCAATTATAGCAAATATCCAGAGCTTTTTCATATTTTACACTATTTCTTTTTGCAACAGCAAAATTTTGAGGTGGACCCAAAATCCCGGCCACGGAGTGGCCAAAACTAAGCTATGATCTTGGGGTGCGACGGGGAGGGTGGAGATTCATGGTGAGGTTGTCAAGAGGAGGTGATGGATGGCCGTTTTGCCGGGGTGCCGGGCGGCGGCGGGGCCGGCGAGAATGGGCCCATTAAAGCTCGTCGGAGCCGGTACCGTCCGCCGCCCGGCCGGGGGGCGAGGTCGCTTCCCGCGGCAGCGTGTGGCCGGCGTAGACACGGGATGGGGTGAGGTTCCCAAGATGCTGGTGCGGGCGCCAGTCGTTGTAGCTGGCGAGCCATTGGGCGAGTGCCGCCCGCAGGGCGGTGAGGCCCGTGTGGCCGTAGAGATAGATGCATTCGTATTTCACGCTGCGCCACAGCCGCTCGATGAAAACATTGTCCATCCAGCGGCCCCGGCCGTCCATGCTGACGCGCACGCCCAGGCCCTCCAGCCGCCCGATCCACTCCGCCCCGGTGAACTGGCTGCCCTGGTCGGTGTTGAAGATTTCCGGCACTTGTCCGGTCGTTTTCAACGCCTGTTCCAAAGCCTCCAGGCAGAGCCCCGCGTCCATGGTGTTGGACAGCGCCCAGCCAAGCACCTTGCGGCTGTGCCAGTCCATCACGGCGCACAGGAAGCCGTGGCCGCGCTCCATCGGCACGTAGGTGATGTCGGCGCACCAGACCTGATTGGGGCGCGTCACGGCCAGTTTGCGCAGCAAATACGGATATTTGCGGTGCCCGTCGTCCGGGATGCTGGTGCGCGGACGGCAGTAAATGGTCTGCTGGCCCATCTCGTCGCGCAGCCGTTTGAGCCGCTTGCGGTTGACCTTCAGACCGTAATCGCGCTCCAGCACCGTCACCAACCGCCGGACGCCCAGGCAGGGATCCCTCATGTAAAGCTCGTCAAGCAAACGTTTGATCAGAAGGTCCTCCGGGTCTTCCGGAATCGGTTGGTAGCCCGCTGTGGCGCGAGCCACGCCGAGTAGTTCGCACTGTCTTCTCATGCTGATTTTCGGGTTGTCTTTTTCCACCAGCTCGGCGCGTTCCCTTACAGGCCGAGCTG
>JBAXOP010000326.1:0-6289 GCA_037133195.1 Verrucomicrobiota bacterium
ACGACAGGCTGGAAGCCCGTCGTCCATGACAGGCAGGATGCCTATCCTCCTGCTAAATTGACAATATTGGACGGTCCGCCCGTTCCACACTAGCAAGGGAGCCCTGTCATTGCAGTTAGTTATTCTGATGTACGCGGTAAAACCGGCGAGTCACGGAGGACGGGACGGAGGTTTCAGTGAACGTGGCGCCGCTCACCGCGAGGGCGACGGGGGCCCAACCGATAAGATCGTTCGAGGCATCCACTCCATAGGTTTTGCCCGCGGTGGAGGTCCACTCGATAGTCACGCTCTGTAACGCGACATCGCGCACGATCCGGGTCACGCTCACACTTACGCTCACACCAGGCGGCGGCTCATAAGTGTAGGTAAGCGTGACTTTTCCGGTCACGCTGGCAGCTAGATCGGCGACAGTCCCGTAATTCACCGTGACCCCACCGGTGAAGGCGGTGGCGAAGGGACTGGTGCCAGTGAGCGCAGTGAGAATGGTGGGATCATACCCGACTCCGGCATCGGCGACGGCGTAGGTCTTATCGGAGACCATGGCGCCTGTTGCTGGTAAGTTTACTACGAATGGCTGGCCTGGACCCGCTCCGTTGCCGTTGCCGCCGCCGCCGCCATCGTATATGCCGCCAGCTATTGTGAAATACACCCCCCCAGCCGGGTTGGTAAAACTGACGGATGCGTTGCCACCGGTTGGTCCGGCGGTCCCCGATAGCATGCCGCTGATCTCCCATTTCACGGTGAAGGATTGCAAAGTGCCCATGGATAGGTCGAAGGGTTGCATGTTGCGGCTGAAAAACCCCGGGCTAACGACTGCCGCGGAACCGGTTCCGTTGTAAAGGTTGCCCGCATTGGAGGCGGCGAAGTCTGCTGATTGAACCAACGTATCGGCGGTGAGGGAGGAGGCAAGAGCGATGGTTCCTAACAGGATTGGCGTTGCTTGGGTGATTTTGTGTGAGATCAGCGGATGCATCGGGGGATGGGTTGGTGAATTGGTGTCAGAGCGTGGGCATCAGCAACATCATTGTGGCCTTGCGCATAATCCGCAATACCCATAAACATGGGTAGTCGGGAGGAGAAGGAAGAGATTTTGAACGCGGAGCGAGCGTTAGCGAGCCTGGAAAATCCGGCGCAGCCCTAAATGGCATAGTCTGAGGCCATTTTGGATGGGAAAAGAGCGTTGCGCTGCTGAGTGGCTCTTGCTCTTTCATCCTTCTGACTGACTTGGCCCGGCTGCGGCATGGTATGGAGCGACGACCTTACTGTCGTCGTGCGGAAGCAACGCCGATGAACCGAGCCTTCGGCACTCATTCATGGGCCGCTCTTCCGCTACCACCACACGAATGTGGTGGCTCCTTAGCCCAAGCGACTCCCTGCGCCACACCAGAGAGTGCGCGGGTTCTGGTGCTAGAAAGACTAAATTTCTCCATCCTCACTGTGCTTGCACGCGGACGAAGAGTTTGCCGTTGGCTGGAGCGTTGGTGACCGTGACGGTGACGAGTCGCACGCCCTTGGCATTCGGCGTGCCGATCAACTCGGTGGTGACGGCAGGATTCCAGACAGTTAGATCCGTGCTGCTCTCGACGGTGTAGACGAGGCCTGAATCCGCATTGCGCGTGTAGGTAAATTGATTGCCTATCAACGGCGTGACCGGGTTGAGCGAGGCACCGGAGGTGGGATCGAGGCCGAAGGCGAATTCCTGGAAGTTGGTCATGCCGTCGCCGTCCGGATCGTGGGTGGGATCCTTGTCCGTGAAGCTGTGGGCGAAGCTGCCATTGCCCCAGGTGTCGTAGGGGGTACTGGCGACCGTCGCCGTGCCGAACACATCGAGTTCCGTATATAAGGTTTCATAGGAAGTTGGGCAACTGTTCTTATGGATCGTGAAACGCAGTTGATCCACGCCGGTGAGACTGAGTCCGGAGATGGTCACGGCCATCGTGCCGCCGATGTCCACGCCGTTATACGCATGACTCCCCGTAAACAGACGATCCACGGTCGCGCCAAGGTCACCGGACAGGAGGGTCCAGGTGGTGGCGCCGCCCACGACATGATACTCCACGTCGTATTTCTGGCTGATGCGATCCCCTGGGTCCTGGTTTGCCGAGTATGAGGTGACCGAGATGATGTCGTATCCGGCGGTGTTCACCGAGGTATTAAACGTGACCGTAAACCCGCCACCCTCGCCGTAGCCGACGAACGGATAGTGAAGCCCGTCGTTCAGCTCGCTGTTAGATCCCCATAGCGGAGTCGCGTTATTTGTGATGGAGGAAAACGTTGACTGGCCGGCCTCCATGAGGTCCGTTGCGGAAATAGCGTCGGCAGGCGGGTTGCCCCAACCCGCACCCGCATACAAGGTCAACGGATACGAATCTGCCGCTGTGATGTTAGACGAGCCCACGGGCCGCACCAGGATAGTGACGGTCATGGGAGCCGGGGAGTTGTAATTGGCAGTGACGGAGGGCGAGAACTGCGTGCTTAAAGTATGACTGCCCTCAGTGAGCACCGTGCCGCTGGCCGGAGTATAGACAAAGTTTCCGGCCACCCCGCCGCTTGTGGCATTCAACTGGGACGAGCCAAGGACCGCGCCAAAGATGATAGGTGAGGGATTGGCCCAGGTGATGACCGGAGTCGCCTTGGAGATGGTGAAGGACGTCGCCGCGGACGAGGCGCTGAGGTAGTTAGCATCAGCGGCCACCGTCGCCGTGCAAGTATAACTGCCGGCATTCGTTGGTGGGGTGGAACTCGCCGGGTAAACGGTGCCGCTAGCCCCCGCATAACTGAAGGTCACGGTGCCTGACGAACCGCCGGTGGTGGCGGTGTTCGGCCCTTGGGCACCCGTATTGTAGGTTAAGCTGATACTGCCGGTGACACTTACGCTGGGCGTCGCCGCGTTTACCGATTGGGTCTTGGAACCGGCGCTGCTGCCATTAAATCCTGTAACACCACTGAAAGTAGCGGTGATAGGATGGCTGCCGGCGCTGAGGGAACTGGTGGTAAATTGAGCCACCCCAGTACTGGTATTGACCGTCACCGGCCCGCTGAGCGCCACGTTATTATCATAGAAAATCACCGTACCGCCCGTGGTAGGCGCGGGTACGACGGTGGCAGTGAAAGACACCGGGTTGCCGTAGATGGAGGAAGATAGGGCAGACAGCGTGGTCGTGGTAGACACCCCAGCAACAGGCGTGGCGCTAACGACTCCACAATATGCACCATCGCCGACGCTGTTGGTTCCTAACACCATGAATTGATAGGATATGCCATTGGTCAGGCCGGTGACGGTGTAGGGCGATGCCGCGGTAGTGATGAGCGCTCCCGGCGTGACCGATACCTTATAACTCGTGGCACCGGGAGAGGCCGTCCAACTCAAGGCGACTGCAGCGTCCATGGGCGTTGCCGACAGACCGGTCGGGGCTGTTGGTGGCGTGTTAGGTACAAGTTCCAGGCGGACATTATCAAAATCCAGATAAGTACCCGCACCGCTGGTTTTGCGGATGCGGATGGCCAGCGCCTGGCCGGCGGTGACGCTTGCGCCGGTGCTGGCTTGCAGCGAGACGTCGGTGAATGTGTTAGAGGCGTTACCGCCGTTGAGCGTATTGAGGTCGGTGCGCGTCACGCTGCGACTGGCGATGATAGACCCGTTGGCGAGGATTTCGAGGGTGGCACCGCCAAACGTATTGCCATTGCCACGCACACCCAGAGCCACGGTGAGGGTGTAAATTTGGTTAGCTAGCAACATGGTGCGGCGCGTTTGCAGGAAACCCGCGCCGGCCGTGGAGTTCGAGAGATAGGCCACATGGCGGCCTGACATGTGGGGCAACACGCCGCCGCCGGCACCCGTGTCGGAGGCACCTGAATATGATGCGTTGTCCGGGTTGTAGTAGCCGCAGTCGCCATCGGCCACCGCTTCACCGGAGGCGGCCAGCGCGCGCCAACCGATCACGGAGGGCGAGGTGGCGTCGCCGGTGTTGATAGATCCACTCGCACCATCTGCGAGAGCGGTGTTGCTCTCGAAATCGGCGTTTTTCGGGGCGAGATCGGGCGAACCGCCGAGCACGGCGGCCCATTGAGCGGCGAAGTCGGCGAGGCCTGCGGCATTGAAATGCACCCCGTAGCCCCAACCGGTAGTTTCCACCCCGCCATTCAGATGGAAATCATCGGTGACCGGGCCGGGGAACACCAGCGCGTCACCCTCGATGACGCGCCGCTGCCCAGCCACGACGGGCTCCTCCTGAGACAAACTGGTGTACGGGTGAAAGCTTGCCTCGGAGATATACCAAGGCACGCTCCAACCGGCGTCCACACGGCTTTGACTGATGACGGAGTTGAGCCGTGTCTGATAGACCGCAGGGGTGGTGTTGGCTATGGCGTCCGATTCGCCCTGATGCCAGAGAAAGGCGCGGAAGCCATTGACGGGAAATGCCTGCACCGCCACGGTGATATGCGAGGCGTAGTAGCCACCTGTGCCCGGCACCCATTGGGATACCTCGCTGCTGCCCTGGCCCATGCACACAAAGGCCACCGGCAGGTTGTCGCGCGCAGCTAGCAAATCCCCGAGGCGCGTCCACACCGAGCCACCAGGGCCATCGGGCCCAGGCATGGGATCAGCCGCCTTGGCCCAACTGCCGTCAGCATAATTGTAGGAACTCACCCGGTCATCCGCACAAACCGCGGCGGGCGTCCCATAGTTGGCGGAATTGGATTGCCCGGCTGTTAGATAGATATCCCCCACCCCGACGCGCTGGACGCTTGAGGTGACGCCGGGCGCGCCCGCGGTGACCGAGCGCACCTCTACCTGATACCAGCCGCCCGCGCTCACAGGTCCCAGGGAGCCACTGAAAGTTCCGCCCGTGGGTGAGGGCGTGATGGCGATCCAGGCGGTATCGCTGCCGGAGTTGCCGGATCCGGCCATGACCAGCGCGCGGGCCTCAATGCGCGATGGCGATCCGGCGTAAGTGCCGGCAATGGCAATGTTGCCGGTATTGGCTGAGCCACGTTGAACCACCTGCCGGGTGATGGGTTTAGTCAAGGCCACCGTGGCGGTGCTGGTGATGTTGAAAGCCGTGGAGGTGGCTGGTGTTAGAGAACCGCCGGTGGCGCTGAGCGTGTAGCCCGTGCCATACACGTCGATGCTCAGCGTGCTGAAGGCGGCCACACCGGCCACGGCGGCCTTCGCCTTGGTACCACTCAACACGCCGCCCGGACCGGCATTGTTAGATATTGCCAGGGTTACCGTGGAAGTATTGGAAGTGACCGTGTTGCCGCCCGCATCCTGCACGCTCACCACCGGTTGTGCCGCCCAGGCCGTGCCGGGCTGGCCGCCACCAGGCTGGGTCGTGAAGGCCAGCTTGTTAGCCGCGCCGGCACTCACCGTCTGCGTGCCCGAATTGCCGACAAACCCGGATGCGAACGCGCGAATGATCGCCGTGCCCGTGAGGTGACCGGTGAAGACAGCGCTCGGGCCACTGGCCACCAGATCGCCACTCACGACGCCGCCGGTGGTACTTTGCAATGACCAGGTGGCGCTAGGATTGCCCACGAAGGCGCCGCTGGCGTTGCGCGTGACGGCATAGACGGTGATGGAATTGCCCGCGGTGATAGACTGCGCGCCCACCACGGTGCCGCTGCCGTCAGCGGTCGTTTCCACCCGCGTTTGGGTCGCCCCGGTATCGGGTGCCGTGCTCGAAACCGCCACCTCACTCAGCCATAACCATTGTACGCCCGCGGGGTCGGTATGGCTCTGGACGAGCAAGCGCACATATCTGCCGCTCTTGCCGGTCACGTCCATGGACGAAGTGACCTCCTGCCCGAGCGGCCCGCTGAACGGGCTGTAACTTACAGGCGTCGAGTAGCTGATGTTGTCATTGCTAACCGAAATCAACAGGCGGTCGCCCAGATCGTTCCTTGGCCCAAAGAAGGTAGCCCCATTATCGGCCCAGTAGGATAGCTTGACCGTGGCCAGTGAGTAGTTGGTACCGAGGTCGAGGGTGATCTGCGGATTGGGCAAGCTCGCATAAAACCCAATGTGCCCGGCATCCCCATAATTGGTCGCCGCCGGGATCACCCCGTCGGTCAATTTCACATTGCCCGCATCGCCCCATGGCCCGTAAGTCGAATTGGGTTGAGTGGTGTCGTAAGTGTAGGAAACCACGGCGACGGGCGCGGCATGGCTCAGGGCGAGTGCGGCGAGCGCCAGGGTGAGGGAGCGGAGGATTCGGGGCAGCGGGTTCATGGGGAGACAGGAGACAGGAGACAGGAGACAGGAGACAGGAGACAGGAGACAGGAGAC
>JBAXOP010000327.1:0-6251 GCA_037133195.1 Verrucomicrobiota bacterium
GCTCACGCGGATTCGCGCCTTCATGGATGCGATGGTCAATGTGCCGAGTGACCAGTGGTTGTGGCCGGCTGCCACCGAACTGGCGTGGAAACTGGACCGAAAGGGACTGGTGATTCCGAGTGCGGACGTAGTGATTGCCGCCAGCGCGCTGCGCTTAGATGCGGCAGTGCTGACCTCGGACGCGCATTTCTCCCAGATCGAGGGCTTGCGGGTGATCACCCCGCCGGCGGAGTGGTTCGTGAGTTGAGGCACGGACCTCGGCAATGATCGTCACATCGTTGCGAAACGGATCGCGGCGAAAGGAACTGAGCGAATCGATGAAGTCGTAGCCTCCCAGCAGGGCTGCCATTCCAAATCATTCTCCAACCCAATCCTCCTCAGCGCTCCTCTCTGCGGCCTCTGCCCCTCAGCGTTTCGCTTGCTCTCTGCCATCAAGCGGCCCAGCCCCTCGCGCGGCCCTCTTCCAATCCAGCATTCACAACACACACGCCGAAAGAATGAATACGAACGCCGAACATTGCCTCCGGCTATGCCAGTTAGGGCTTCGCCGGTTTTCTCCAAGCTCGCTAGCGCTCACTCCGCGTTCAAAAACCCATACTCCTTCTACCCATCGGCACGCGCGTCCGCCTGCTGCTTCAGAGACTGCGGGCGAAATCTTCGAGGGACGTGGCTTGGATGGAGGCTTTGCGCAAGCCCTGCAGCCGAACCTCGTCGCCTATGGCCTCAATGGCATCGCGAAGTCCTGCCGGCACTTGTTCAAAACGGATCGCCAAGGCCTCAATGACGCCCTCCTGGAGAGCTTTTTGGCGACCTTCCTGGCGGCCTTCCTGGCGGCCTTCCTGGCGGATTTGTTGAGCGATTGTCATGGCAGATGATTGGATTTCCGGCTGAGTGATGTGGAGAACCTTACGGTCAAAGGCGTCCTTGTCAACGCCCGCGTTCAGAATGTAGCGGATGAGCAGTTCCAGAATTTCCCGCGGCAGCTGGATCATGAGTGCCTCATCCCACACCGGGTCGGCGAGAAGTTTGGCGATGCGTTCGGCCTTCATGACCCGCAGCGTCAGGATTCCCGCCGGGGTTCCGCGGATGGCTTCAAAAGGCAGACTGGCCAGCTGGATGAGCCGGAAGGTGAAGTCGGGAATGAAGGGCCGCAAGTCGTCTTCCAGGCCGTCGGGAATATCGAGCAGGTTGGCGAAATGTGGCGGCAAGTCCCACACTTCGGCGTTTTGAGCCAGCACGATTGGCAGAATGACGGGAAGACTGATAGGTCCCGGATGTTTTTTGAGCCAGGCTTCCCAAATCCTCACCATGTAACGCAGCAGGCGCAACGGGAGGTTGGGTTCATGAGTGATCTGGTGCTCAAATAGCAGATAGATAAGACACTCCGAATTGCCCAGGCGCGTGGAAAACAACAGGTCGCTCTCGGTGTGCCTGTAGTGGGAATCGACGAAGGTGCCGGACTCTGGCCGGAGGCGGTCCCAAGCGATCTTATCGGCCAGGGTCGCCGGGACTTCCCAGCGCAGGAATGCCGCGGCGTTGGTGGGATCGCCCAATCCCGCCTTGAAGAGCTTGTCGTGGGGTTGGTGGATAGACTTCTCTGACATGATCAACACCAATGCTGGAACACTGCCTGGCAGGCGTCAAGTTCCTTCCTCCCGCATCGAGGAAATGATGGCGCGACCTGCCCACAGGGTTGCAATTCCCAATTTTTTCCCAACCCAATCAGCCTCAGCGCTCCTCTCTGCGGCCTCTGCCCCTCCGCGTTTCGCTTGCTCTCCGCCATAAAGCGCCCCAGATCCGCGTGCAGGTCTCTTCTAATCCAACACCCAACATCCAACACCTCACGCCGAAAGAAATAATGCGAACATTGAACATCCAACACCTCACGCCGAAAGAATGAATGCGAACATCGAACATTGAACATCGAACATCCAACGTCGAACATAAGAGGCGAAAATAACAGCCTGAACGGCCCATCTTTCTCTCTTGATTCTCTTCGTTCGACGTTGGATGTTCGTCGTTGGATGTTCGATGTTCGCATTTCCAGCGGGCGGCGCACAGATCTCTTCCAATCCAAAATTCAAAATTAAAAATCCAAAATTAATCTTGCCACCCGGCCGCCAAAGCGCTTGCTTCCACCTGTCCGCTCCGGTGGATGAGGACGTAAGAATCCTCGCAGTTAGCGGTTGGCAATGACCGCAACCATTGCCGCCAAACCGACCCAAAAGGCCGGGGAGGCGGCGGCGCATGTCCAGGCGGTCTCTTCGGGGACGGCTAAAGGCCGTTGCGGTCGACTAACTGCGACTTCTTAACTCCCCGTCCACCAGGAAGGACAATTCGGTCCTTCCTGCCATGAACCCCGGTCCTAAAATCCTCCCGGCACCCGCGCCTGCGCTCAAAGCGGTCTGCGCCCTCGCATGGGAGGGCCCGAAGAGAATACGAACGTCGAACATCCGACATCGAACGCCGAACTTCGAACAAAAGAGCGGAGCTGCATCTTCAAGGGGGGCACGGGCGGCCCGCCCGTGTGCCAATGCAGGGGCCTCAGTTCAGTGCGCAGCATTCCTCTCTTCTCTTCGGTTCGACGTTGGATGTTCGGCGTTGAATGTTCGATGTTCGCGTTTCCATTGGGCCGCGCGCCGCTCTTTGCCAGCGCTACCAACTCGGCCTGAAAACCGGCAAACTTCCGCGGGTTCACAAACTTGGCGGCCGTCCTACTTCGGCTGTCCCAAATGGCCGAAGCCCGTGCTCGGCATGATCAAATCCCCGTTCGCCGCTGCGGTCATCCGCCATGTGCTGCGCGTGATTGGCTTGGTGTCATGCCCTCCATCGTGTGCGGTGACTTCCTCATGTTCGACCGCTTCAATTCCAAGCGCCCAACAGTGTTCCTGACCAATATATAAAATTATGCATCTATCAATCGTGATTGCCTATTCATGGGCGGGGCTTGCACCCAAAAAAAATCCTAAGTGGATTGCTTTACGAGGCATCCTCATCCCCATCGGTAAGGAGGTCGAAAGGCTAGCTGAAAAATCCGGGATCAAGTTGCATGTGTCCGTAAATCGACTGCGGGCACGCCATGGCGGATGCATCCTCTCTGTTATAAAGGATCGGATTCGTGACGCGGACGTGCTTGTCTTCGATCTTTCCGACAACAATCCGAATGTGCTTCTCGAACTTGGAATGGCATTGGCCTTGCATGAGAACGCTCGAAATGTCTATGTGTTGCGTCAAGTCGGCCAGGTGACTGCATCCGATCTCTCTGGCATTTTATTCACTGAGTATACTCCAGACAAATCTGGATTAAAGATCACCGACGGCCAAGGTTTCCGCGCTGCAGTACGTTCCGAATTGATCTGGAAGCTCGGGCAAAAGAATGTCGTCCTAGAAGCTCCAGACGAGGATTCGCCAGCAGCTTCTTCCGGAGGCCAAAAGAAATTGCTACCGACTAAAAAACCGGCGAAACCGGCGAAACCGGCGAAACCGGCACGCAAGCCATTAGCAAAGCGGCTAGGTTCAAAACCGTAGGCAGAATCAACTCTCCATTCGTTACTAAAGCAGCATCCACACAAACATGCTCATAGACCAACACAATCACTCCAAATGAAAGTCGCTGATATTGCCCGTAAGTTACCCGTCACCATCACACTCTCGACCCTAGGTGGTGAATCGTCATTCTCTGTCGTCAATCAAGGAGGTATCTTGAGAATTATCAATAGTGCTGGCAGTCACCACAAACTGGACGATGCCCATGTGCAGGCGGTTTACTTGCGTTATAGATCCTTACCTGCCACCCAGCGTCACACGGCGTCCGAATATGTGGACCCGAAATGGCCAGCACGGCCCAACCGCATTTTCTCACCATACGTTGCCCGTATTATTTCCTATATTTTGTAGCCACCGATGCCTTTATCCATGAAAATCCCGCTTGCATTCTTTCTCGCACTTCTGGCGCTTCTTACGGTTGCAAAGGCCGATACTATCATTGCGAACTTCACATCGGCAGATACAATCCCGGTAACAGCAGCCAGCTACACGGCCACGGGAAATGACGTTTCACTATCACTCGGATACGCGCCGGCCGTTGGAACGTGTCTCATGGTGGTAAAGAACACAGGCCTTGCATTCATCCAAGGCAGGTTCAGCAATTTAGCGCAGGGGCAGGCAGTCAGCCTGACATACAATTCGCGGATTTATCAATTCATCGCAAATTACTATGGAGGATCCAGTAATGATCTTGTTCTTCAATGGGCTAACAGTAATCCCGTGGCATGGGGACACAATAACTACGGGCAACTCGGCAATAACAGCACCACCGACAGCAGTGTGCCAGTGTATATCTATAACCAAGGAGTGCTCTATGGAAAAAAAGTAACAGCAATCGCTGGAGGGTTTTGTCACAATCTCGCCCTATGCTCGGACGGAACAGTGGTAGCGTGGGGCCTTAACAGCAGTGGCCAACTCGGCAACAGCACCACCACCAATAGCAGCGTGCCAGTCTCTGTCACTTTTTCAGGCGTGTTATCCGGTAAGTTTGTGGTAGCCGTCTCCGCAGGTAATAACCATAGTCTCGCCTTATGTTCTGATGGCACATTGGCGGCATGGGGAGACAATACGTACGGCGAACTCGGCAACAACAGCACGACCGCCAGCAGCGTGCCGGTTCAGGTGACGCAAAGCGGGGTGCTGGCAGGCAAGTCCGTAGTGACTGTCGCTACAGGTCGGTACACCAGCTTTGCCTTGTGCTCAGACGGATCGATGGCTGCGTGGGGTTTCAACAGCAGCGGACAGCTTGGTAACAACAGTACAACTAACAGCAATGTGCCTGTGGCAGTGAATAATAGCGGCGTGCTGGCAGACAAGACGGTGATTTGCATCGCGTCGGCCTACAATCACAGCCTGGCATTGTGCTCAGACGGGACTGTGGCCGCGTGGGGTAGTAACGATGCCGGTCAACTTGGCAATAACAGCAACATTAATAGCAGCGTTCCGGTAGTGGTGACCAAGAGCGGAGTGCTCACAAGCAAGACGGTGGTTGCCATCGCCGCATGTCAAGGAACCGGCATTGCCCTATGTTCGGACAACTCGATGGCAGCATGGGGACAGAACAACGTCGGGCAACTTGGTGATAACACTACTACTTATAAAAACCAACCTGTTTCAGTCATCTTTTCAGGAGCTTTGGCTGGAAAGACTTTCGTTTCGGTCACAGGAAGCGCCGATAATAGTGCTGCATCGTGCTCAGACGGCACCGTGGCAACATGGGGAGGCAACGGTTACGGCACACTTGGCAACAATAGCACGACCAATAGCCTTATCCCTGTTTCAGTTTCGACTGCGTACCTTGGGCTGGGGGTAAGGTTAGTGTCACCCTGCGGCACAAGCATCGGTTCTCACATGCTCGCGATGGCAGCAACTCCTCTCATCTCGTCCCTCTCTTCCCTCGCCATTAGTACTGGAACCTTGAGCCCCACGTTTGCAGCGGCGACAACCTCATACACTGCCAGTGTCCCGAATGCCACCACCTCTATCACGGTGACGCCTACTGTGACGGATGCAACGGCGACGCTCAAAGTGAACGGAATGACGGTTGTCTCGGGCGCGGCCAGCGGGGCGATCACGTTGACGGTTGGCAACAACCCGATCACCGTGTTGGTCACCGCCCAGGATGGGTCAACGACATCGTACACCATCACGGTGAATAGAATTTCGACGGTTTCCACACTTTCGACTCTAACGCTCAGCGCGGGGAACTTGAGTCCGACATTTGCTTCGGGGACCAAGGTTTACACGGCCAGCGTGGCCAACGCCACCACGGCGGTCACGGTGACGCCGACCGTGACGCACTCTGCGGCGACGGTCAAAGTCAATGGGGTCAGTGTGGTTTCCGGTGCCGCCAGTGCTGCAATCCCGGTGGCGGTAGGCAGCAACGTGATCACCATTCAGGTGGCGGCGCAGGATGTTAGTTTCACCACCACGTACACGCTGACCGTAACGAGACCGGCATTGAATGCGACGTTTG
The DNA here is from genome assembly GCA_037133195.1 of Verrucomicrobiota bacterium. Taxonomy (GTDB): domain Bacteria; phylum Verrucomicrobiota; class Verrucomicrobiia; order Verrucomicrobiales; family Akkermansiaceae; genus Luteolibacter. The sequence goes on from JBAXOP010000327.1 coordinate 6,023, forward strand.
CTTCCGCCACGACGGTTCCCTGTTCCATGGCGAATTTTACGACTCCGACCAATGCGGTGAATTTGTCGCTGACCTACGCGCCAAGCGCCGGGACCAATCTGATGGTGGTGAGGAACCCGGGCTTGGGTTTCATCAGCGGGCGCTTTTCCAATTTGGCGCAGGGGCAGGTGGTGACATTGCCCTACAACAACGACACCTATCGGTTTGTGGTGAATTACTATGGCGGTAG
>JBAXOP010000328.1:0-6248 GCA_037133195.1 Verrucomicrobiota bacterium
ATAGTTAGAATTGGGGATCCCAGTCATCGAGAAAATTATTAGATGGTTGAAAATCGAGGATCACAGCGGAGTCGAGGTTGATGTTGATAGTACCGGCATAGGGAGTGAGAAATTTGAGTGAGGAGGCATCGCCGGAGACAGGTTTGCCACTCATATTGCCGATGGGATCGAGGCGCACGATGATGCGATCGGTGGGGGGGGCCTCGGGTTTTGAGAGTGAGTCGGCAGCGAAGCGGACCTCGGCAATTTCATCGAGAGGGAAAGCGAAATTGCCGAATTTGCTATGGAGGAGGAGTTTGCCATTGAGGAAACCGGTGACGTTGCCGGAGAAGCGATCGGTGCCATTGGCGAGCAAGACGATATCGTGGGCGTCCACCTGCATGCTGCGGGCGGAGTCTGGCATGCCGTTCCACTCAGCGATGACCACATCAGACACGCGCAACGGTGAGTTATCCATTTGGGTGAGGAAGCCGAAGCCGCCGCCCTTGCCCGCATAGCCGCCCTCCTCAGCGAGGCCGGGTTCAGACCACTGCATGGAGAACTCGCCATCGATATAGAGCATGATAGTACCTTTGAGGCGGTCGCAGCGCAGTTCGAAGGAGGCGGATCCGGTTTCCTGCAAGCGGATGCCAGGGTTGTTAACTTGGATACGTTCCATGGTGGGATTGCCCTTTTCATCGAAGCCGCAGCGCTGCAACATGGCATAACCGGAGTTAAGTTGGAGGACATAACTATTGCCGAAAATTTGCGGCAAGCAGGACATATCGCCGGGCCCGAACCCATTTTGCATGATCCGCCGCTTCGCCTCCTCCTTGGCTTTCGCCTCTTCCTTCGCCTTAACCTTCGCATCGCCTTCATCCCCTTCATCGTCGGCACCTTCTGCGTTGGCGGCGGGTTTGCCAGGTCGGGTACAATCCGCGTGAAATGCCAGACAAACCATCAGCCGGTTGCGCCAAGCGAGATTGAAACGCAGCAACGAGCGGTCGGTCATGCCGGACTTGCGCATCAGGGCCGTGGCACCATGCTTCTGACTCCAATACCATGCCGCCCCGGAAAAATCCCAGCGCGGGATGGCGGCCTTTGGCGCGTCTTTGGCTTTGGGTTCCTCCTCGCTATCGCCCGCCACCGCGGCCACTTCCACGTCCTCCGCGGCCGGCTTGGCCGCGGCATCCTTATCCTCATCCTTTTCCTTGTCCTCACCGGCGGCGGGGGAGGGGATGCCATCCGGAAACTCGGCATTGGTCATGAGCCAACCGTCCTCGGAATATGGACCATGATAGAGGACCCTGCCGCCCAGCGGCATCGGCGCGACCATGCCTACCAACTTGCGCGGCAGGTGTATCACGCCGGCAAATGTCGTGTCCACGGTCACTGTATCCTCGTCCAACGCGATGAGGGTGCCGGGGATGCGGTCGCCATTGACCAAGGCGACGTAGGCGATTGATTCGTTAGACTTGGCAGGCCGCCCAGCCCGTAAGATGATTTTCTGGATTTGAGCGGACTTGAACTCGCCCGGAGCCGTTAGATCCGGGCGTTGCCACACCGCCAGCGCACCCGGCTTGACGCCTTGGAACGAGCCATGCAATTGGTCGCCATTGACGAAGCGCAGCAAGTCTTGGGCCGGCTTGGAAGGCCGGGCGGGGTGGGTATCCTCATGATTTTCTCGATCGCCCGGCTTGGCGGCGGCGAGTCCGCAGGAAATCCCAGCTAACAACGAAAGGCAAAGGGAGCGGATCATTTTTCGTAGATGGGCAAGTAGCGATAATTGAGGGCGAGGGAGAGCAATGCGCCGGCGGTATTGAAGGAGGCGCCCTGGTTGCCTGGGAAGGCGCCGTCGCGGCTTTGGATAGTGCCGAGGTAACGGATATTGAGGGCGTTCCACTCGCGCCAGGTGGCATCATCCGCATGGAACAGGGCCTGGGACATGTAGTACTCATAATAGTATGGGTAATACTGTTCTCGGTAATTCAGGTTTTTCTTTAGATACTCGAAGCTGGTCTTGAACGCCTTGGTATCCGTGTCCTTGGCTAGCGACGAACACAGTAAACCGATGGCGGTAAGCGTCGGCTTGCCACCAAAGGCGTTAGTATAACCATAGGAACCGTCGCTGCTACGGCATTTGGCCAAAAATGCCAGACCTCTTTTGATGGCCTCGTCGGGCACGGCCATGCCGGCGTTGCGTGCGGCAAACAACGTTACCATATTGCAACCCGTCACTGTGGTGTCCGCATCGGTGGATTGGGGGGTGTAGCGCCAACCGCCGCTACGATTGCGTTTCTGGGCACTGAGGATAAGATCGACGGCTTTTTTCAAGGCCGGGGCGATTTTTGGATTGTCGATGACGCCGTAAGACTCGGCGAGCGCCTTGGTGGCGAAGGCGTGATTGTACATGCTGGAGCCGATATAACCATTGGAGGTGTCCTGTTGGGTGAGGATATAAGTGATGCCGCGGCGCATGACCTTGGCATACGGGCCATTGTTAGGATCCTCGCCGTGAGCCAGAAACGCAGCGACGCAGAGGCCGACGGCGGCGGGTTCAGAACCGGTGCTATCGCTCCACGACCCTTGCTCGTTCTGGGATTTGGCAAGGTATTGTAGGCCTTTCTCATAGATCGACTCAGCCTGCGGCGGCACCGTGTCGTCTTGGCGGTGGGTCAAGTCCTGTGCGCATGCCAGCGCCGCCGAGAGCACGAATAAAATTGTTGGGTAGCTGCGCATGATTCTATAAAGAGTAATAACCCATAAAACTTACTTCACCTTTTTCTCCAGGCCGCGGTTGTAGGCGTCGAGCGCCTTGCGAAACTCTTCGGGCAGGGCGTGGCCTGCGGTGCCGGCCGCCTTGGGGATGCGCCGCGTCTCGCTCTTGCCGTCTCCTGCGGCTCCGGTCGGGTCGTTGGCGGCATCTGAATCTCCGGTCATCCCCTGGCCGCCCTGATCGCCGGGTTTCTTTCCTTTGCCGTCCTTTTTTTCGCCTTCCTTGCCCTCGCCTTGCTCCATCATTTTTTCCATCATGTCCATCATGGCACCGCCGGACTTGCCGCTGCCTTGTTGCTTTTGGCGTTCCTTGGATGCTTCGTAAATTTTTTCGATCACCTCGGTTTGGGCGGCCATGGTACGGCCACCGGTATCGTACTCGGCGAGCCAGTCGGTGGCCTCGTCCATGATACTTTCCACTTCCTTGAAGAGAGTGATGACCTTGGGGATGGTTTGTTCGATGGTGAGTTGTTGGACGTCGGCGGCGAGTTCGTCTTGGTCGTTGGCGACCTTGGTGGCTCCCTGGTGGTGCTTGGCAACGGGATCTAGCGGCTTATCGGCGTCAGTGGCGGCGGGTGGGGAATCGGCGGCCCAAGCGGAGGCAGCCAAGGCCAGGGCGACGGCCGCGGTAGATAGGCTGAGGGGTTTCATGGGGTGGTGGCGGCGGCGGGTTTGGGAGCGGGTGGGAGGGAGCGGTGGAATTGTTCGAGGGCGCAGGTGCGGGCCCGCAAATCCTGTTGTTGTTGGATCATTTTCATGACGCGCAGCATGAACTCGAAATCATCGTCCTCGGGGCTATCAGCGCCGCCGCCGCCGCCGCCGCCTTGCTGGTCTTTTTTCATTTCACCTTCGAGTTTTTTTGCCCACTCGTTGAGTTTGCCGGCCCATTGTTTGGCTCCCTCGGTGGCGAGGTAGGCATGGTTGTCTCGCAGGCGGTTGCGGACATCCTCCAAGCCCATATCAATTTTGGATTCGCGCATCTCATCGAATATCTGTTTGAATGCCTCTTTCTCGGTGCGGGCAAAATAATGCCCCAAATCCTCCTGCAGCCAGCGCACGTCGCCTGAGGTTTCGGTTTGTTGGCGATTGGCTTCCTTGAGGCGCCGGGCATCCTTGGCATCAATATCGCTGGCCCGGGTCCCCAGCAAGCTGGCAAATGCCTCGATGAGCGAGCCGGCGACGGCGTCCTCTTCGGTGGCGGCTTTTTTCAAGCGGTTGACGAAGGTGCCGGCCTCCATGCGGCGGTTGGCATCATTCGCCTTGTCGATGGCGTCATTCATTTTTTCGACCACCTTGGTCTGCTCGTCCTTGGCCTTATCGACATCTTTGGATGTTTTTTCCGGGGTATTGGATTGTTCTTGGGCATCGGCCATTTTTCCTTGCACCTTGGGCATGTCTTGCTTGGAAAGTTCCTGCATGGATTTGAGGGACTCCGCCATTTTTTTGAGGGTGGACTTGTCGATTTCGCCGTTGCGAGCGGCATCCTTCATGAGTTGCTCGGTGCGGGCGGTGAGTTCTTCCATGCGGCGGTTGGTTTCCGCTTCCGCCTGTTCTTGGGCGGCGAGGCGTTTGCGGTTTTCTTCTTTCTGGAGGTCCTCGCCGGAAAGATCGTCGAGGCGCTGGGTCTCATCTAACTGTCCTTCCTCGCGCCGCGCAGGTCTTCCAACTCAGTGATGACGCGGTCGTACTGGGTTTTGAGCAATTGTGCGTGTTCATCGCGGGTGAGCACATAAATGGTCAGCGGCTCGGAAAATACCCGGGCACGCCCCGGAAAATAGTCCTCGGCAAACCCCCGCAAAGTGATTTTCTGCGGCGCAATTCCGAAGGCCTTGGGCGAAAAGGCAGCCGGCCGGGATACGTGCTGCTGTTGCGAGGCCCCCTCGACCAATTTCATCTCACCCTTGGCCGGCGCATCGGCACTCGGCTTGGTGAATTCCCCAGACCACTCGATGCCCGCCAGTTTGATGCCAAAATCATCCTCGGCGAGGACCTCAAAATCGAGGGTTTCCTCGGGCAACATCACCTTTTGTCGCTCAATTCCCTGTAAATAACAGGCCGGCGCCGCGTCCGTCAAGGCGTCCACCCGCAAGCGGAAGCCAGCCTCCCCGGCCAGTCCGTATCGGTCCGTCCAAGCAAACGGAATCTCAAACGCCACCTTGCCAATTTCAAAATCCGGAGTGACCGAATCACAGTCGCGGGGCGTCAGATCTCCCGTCAGCGGCGTGTAGGGAGCCGGGGGTGGAGTGGCCGGAGCCGGGGCCGCCGGGGCTGCCGGAGCCGGGGCCGCCGGGGCTGGGTCACCTGGCGCGGCGGTGGGTTTGCCAGCGGCCGCGTCGGTATCGGCGGCGAGCAAGGCGCGGGTCGGTCCGAACGTCGCGCTGGCCAGCGGCCGGTTGGTGGTCAGTTTGATGCGCACGCGGCTGCCTTCCACGGCGCTGAGCACGCCGTTGCTCAGATCGACGGATTGTTCGGGGATGGCCAGATAGGCGGGTGGCGTGACGCTGGCGCTCACCGCCTTGACGGACGGCCGTTGCAGCGGTTCTACCTTGAGTGAGTGGCGAGCATCGCCAATCCGAAATACCACCGTGCCCGGGTCTTGCTGACCGGGAAAGGAAAAATGGTAGGAGTTGCCGTCGAGATTGGCATGGACCGGCGGTTGCAGGCCGTAGCGACCCGAGGCGCTGGCCGGGCGTTGCTCGGAATCTTTCGCCAACCGGATGGAAACATCAAAGGCCTCGCCATACGGCACGGCCAAATACCCAAGCGGTTTCTCCAAGAGCGTGAACGTGTAGCGCTCGGTGTCCGATAACGGCATCAGCCAGCGCTTGAACGCATTGATCCCGGCTCGCGGCGTCATTGTCAGCACTGCCGCTACCCCTCCCGTCAACACTAGCAAGGCCAGCGCCCAGCGCCGGTGACGCGGCGGCGGCAAGGCATCATCGAGCGAGCGTCTTCCCGCCTCGGCCGCCACCACTTCCATCGCCGCCGCCCGCAAGCGCGGCGATAGCGAGTCTGCATCTTCGCGTTGGCTTTGTAATTCAATGACACCCAGCAGGCGGTCGCCCAAGCCGGGAAAGCGCCGCGCAATCAAGCGTGCGAGTTGAGCCTCGCGGCGATGTCGCCACACCCAGCGGTATAACCAAAATGGCGCGAAGAGCGCAAACAACGAGGTGCCGCCAATCAAGATACCCAGCCGCACCAGGCCCGGGGTGACCCATAAGCGGTCCAAGCCATAGACCAATAAAAAGGACACGAGCAGGCCGACGACGCCCGCAGCGAAGGCCTCGAATACCTTAACGCGCCAAAGATGGCGGCGGAAATCCTCGAGCTGCCGATGCAGTGACTCGGGAATGGCAACCGGGGGCGCGGATTGGGTGTTTGGTTCGGGCATGGTGGCGGGCGGTGGCGCAGTTTCGTTCGGGTGAGGGAGCTTTGCAAAAAAATCCACGGGTTTCCAGTGGTTTTCTCCACGGGTTTTCCTGTCGGTCGTAGCG
>JBAXOP010000329.1:0-6243 GCA_037133195.1 Verrucomicrobiota bacterium
GTTCCTCCGGATAGAGCTTGATCGTCGAGGCAATGATGAACATCGACGGCCGCGGACACAGGTACGGATTGAGGCCCAGTTCACCACAACCGCGGGTGACCACCAGACGGATGTAGCCATCGCTCAGACCGTTGGCCGCCACTGTCTCACAGGTAAAGCGGCAGATATCCTCCTGGCTCCACGGCGGGTCCAGCACGATCGCGCGGGCCGACTCGAACAGCCGTCGGATGTGCGCTTCCAAGCGGAAGATGCGGCCATTGTAGAACCGGATCCCCTCGAAAACTCCGTCGCCATAGAGCAAGCCGTGATCAAAGACCGAGATCTTTGCTGCCGATTCATCCACCAGATTTCCGTCGAGCCAAATTTTCATGTGTGCGTGTGGCCGCTAGCCTAGGCGTCAGCCCGCCCGTGGCAAGCGGCAGATTGCAAAATCACGATTTTTTGCCTAAATCCATCAAATGACTGGCAATTCCGCCGGGGTGCGCAGGTTTGGTTCGACCGCCGCTCCCTTGGTGGCGAGAGAGAAGCCATAAGGAGCAGGGGGCTACTGTCCCTTCTTCTCTTCTCTTTGCCACGCCGCTGGTGGCGGCGCGGGCGGCGGTTCCTACTCCAGACGTCTCCCACCGACGCCAAACGACCAGCGGGCGAAGAGTCGCCGGGGTGCCGCTGTTGTATGTTAGCACATTATTTGTGGTGATAGCGAAAGGGCTGCCCATGAGTACTTGCCGAGGGCTCTGTGTCATGGCCGATGCTTCCGCACGACGATTAAATCAAGTCGTCGCTCCATAACGGGCCGCAGCCGGGACAGTTGTGCTCCCTACCGCTACTCCAGCACGACGACATTGGTGCCGCGCTCCTCGATCTCGTAGCGCAGGCAGGCGTGGAGCTGGGGGTTGTGCAAAGCGAGGATACCCAGCGCGGCAAGGGCGGCGTTGGTCGGGTTGAGCACGGTCATCACTGGCACCTTGCTAGGCGTGCGCAACGACGACCAAACATCGTCGGGGAAGGTATCATAGGCAGCAGGTACGGTGATGACCGGCACGCTGGTGGCAGCCGAGAGCGTCGGTCCTGCGCCGTTGGACATGCCGATGCAAGCAATGACCACGCAATCTGACAGTTCCTGGGTGAGCCGCGCCAATTCTAACATGGCACGGACCGGTTCCTTATGGGCCGAACAGGCGATGTGAACCGTGGGAATTTGGCCATCCGAAAACCGCGCCACCGCCTCGGCGAGCGATCCGAGATCATCCTTGGGCGAGCCCGCCCACAGAACCACCCGCTGGCGTGGCAACCCGAAACGCGCGGTGATGCTCTCAACAAGTTGATAACTTTTAACAACATCCGACAACTCGCCGCCATCCCGATAGATTTGTTTATCGATGTAAGCACCGTCTTCGAGGACGCGCCAGGAATCGTTGTCGATGACGTCGGCGAGGAGCAACTGGCCGGTGGGGTCGCAGCCGAATTCGACCTTCATATCGACGAGTTTTCGGCCTTCGAGTTGCCAGGCTTTTTCGAGGACGAGGAACGTTTGGCGGGCACGGCGGGACATTTCCGCGAACAGCGAGCTTTCACCGGGCTGGCTGAATACTTCGCTCTGCGCCAGAACGAGGAACGGTTGCTGGCTGGCAAACGGCTTGGCGGGATGGAACAAGCTGATAGTAGCTGCCGACTCGTCCCAAATCATATATGGGTCATCGCAGGTGAGTTCGTGTTCATTCCAGCGCCGATCCTTGGTCTTGAGAAAAAACTCGACAATGAGCTTGGAAAACAACTGCCCCTTGGCGAGATGCGGAGCGCGTTTGAGAAACGACCCGTGGGCCTCGCGACGAGTAACCACCTCGTAGGGCAGCATCCGGCAATTCGGCGCAATGAACCAATCCGGCCCGCCTTGCGCATCAAAAGCGACCGGAATCTGACAGCCCTTGAGTAAGCGGAAAACATTGCAGGCTGTCTGGGTGGCAATGCGTCCCTTGTCCGGTATGATGTCGTGCTTGGCCCCATCGCCGGCTGTGATGTCATCTTTCGCTAACAAAATCACCCGGCTCGGGTCATCCTTTTTTTCAACGATACGCTTGGTTTTCCCTTCGGAAAGCGTGCGGCCAAGTAGTGGTGTCAGGTCGAGGTGCATGGTAGGCACCCAAGCTGCCAGCGGTGGCCGATGCCGTCAAGTGTCGGAACTTTTTGCTGTCGGAATTTTTGCGTGCCGAGTGGTACGGGATATGCTTGAGTGTCGGCCATGCCCCCACAACGCGTTAAAACGGTTGCATCCATCTCGGTTGGTGAGTTCTTTAAAAACCATGCGGACAAGCTCAATCTCGTCCTGTTGGGACAGGAGGTCGGCTTCGACCGCCCCATCAGCGAACCAGCAATGAACCGGCCCGGCCTGGCATTGGCTGGGTTTTTCTCCTACTTCGCCCCCAAACGCGTGCAAGTGCTCGGCAACTCGGAATTGTCCTATCTGAAAAAATTGCCCGACGCGCTGCGCTCAGACCGGTTCCGGCGCATGTGTGACCGGGATATCCCGTGCATTGTAGTGGCTCGCAGCGCGGATCTAGGCGACGACCTGTTGCAAGTCGCCAACCATCACGGCATCCCGGTGTTTGGCACATCGATGGTGACGATGAATTTCCTCAATGCTGCCACCATCCGCCTGGAGCATGATTTCGCGCCGAGTGTGACGGTGCACGGTTGCATGGTGGACATGCGTGGCATCGGTATTCTCATCATCGGCAAGAGCGGCTCGGGTAAGAGCGAAACCGCGATCGGTCTCATCGAACGTGGTGCCTCGCTGGTGGCCGATGACATGGTATCCATCAAATACGTGGGCGGCGAGTTGGTGGCCACCGCGCCGGCCCTGTCGCGAGGCTACATGGAGATTCGCGGCATCGGCATCATCAATATCGCCAACCTCTACGGCCTCACCTCGATCCGCCCCGATAAACGCCTCGACCTCGTAGTCTTACTCAAACCCGGCACCGACCTCAATGAGGTGGACCGCTGCGGCATGCAACAGGATACCTACGAAATCCTCGGCCAGCAAGTCGTCCAGGTCGAGGTGCCCGTCGGCCCCGGACGCGATACTGCTCGCATGGTCACCATCGCCGCCCTCGACCAACAACTCCGCAGCCTCGGCTATAACATGGCCGATGAATTCAACGAGCGGCTCATCAGTCACATGTCCAGCGGACGCCCCATGCAAAGCGGCCCGCCTGCGCCACGCCGTCCCCCACCCGGCCGTGATTCTCCGGCTTGAACCCGCAGTCCTATAACCCTGAGCATTTTCCACCGAATTCAGGAACAGTAAACTGGCACATTAGAGAAATTATATTCTTGCATCAAGCACGTCGATGCGGATAATTGCGTGCACCGCCACGAGATATTCACCATGAGCAGTGCCCCCTACAATCGCTATATCCTCAACGCCGCAAATTCCGCCCGCGCCATCGAACAAGGACTGGCCGAGGCGGATTGGTACACCTGCCCGATTCCAAAAGCTGCGCTGCGTGAGTTGCTAGAACGCCGCGACGGGCCGGCCCTTCGCGACACGTTGCTGTGGTTCGGCTTGCTAGCCGCTTCAGGCTACGCAGGGTTCCAGTTATGGGGTACGTGGTGGGCTCTCATTGCGTTTCTCATCTATGGGGTCATCTATGCCTCCACATCGGACTCTCGCTGGCACGAATCAAGCCACGGCACCCCGTTCCGTACGGATTGGCTCAACAATGCACTCTACGAAATTTCCTCGTTCATGGTCATGCGCGAATCAACCGTGTGGCGCTGGAGCCACACCCGCCACCACAGCGATACGCTCATTGTCGGGCGCGATCCGGAAATCGCCGTGCCGAGTCCGCCAGACATATTGGCAATGGTGCTGGTGTTTTTCAATTTGAACACCGCTCCAAAATACTTTCGCAGCGTGATCTTGCATTCCTGCGGCTTGATCAATGCTCAGGAGTCCAGCTTTATCCCCGCCTCCGAACATCCCAAGGTCGTCTTCAGGGCTCGTATCTATCTACTCATCTACGCCGCTGTGATCACCGCGGCCTGCTTCCAACACAGCCTCCTACCTCTGATGTTCATCGGACTGCCCAATTTCTATGGTGCCTGGCTCATGCCCATCTATGGCGACACCCAACACGCCGGTCTGCCGGAAAATGTGCTCGACCACCGGCTCAATTGCCGCACGGTTTACATGAACCCGATTAACCGTTTCCTGTATTGGAATATGAACTATCACGTCGAACACCACATGTTCCCGCTGGTGCCCTATCACGCGTTACCCAAATTGCACCAGCTCGTCAAATCCGACATGCCCCCTCCGTACCTGAGCCTATGGCAGGCGTGGCGCGAACTGGTCCCGGCCGTGCTCCGCCAAGTCAAGGACCCCACCTACTTTGTCACCCGCACACTCCCGCCACCCGCTGCCCCGCGCCAAGCCAGCGCCTTCACCACCACCGCTGCGATATCTGCCGATGGTTGGATTGATGCCTGCGCCGCGGCCTTACTCGGTCCGGGTGAGGTAATCCGTTTTGATCACGGCGATCAGACATATGCTATCTATCAAACAGATGACGGCCTTTACCACGCCACTACCGGTACCTGCACCCACGGCAAAACCCACCTCGCCGACGGCTTGCTGAAAGGACACCTCATCGAGTGCCCAAAACATAACGGCCGCTTCGACGTCACCGACGGTTCGCCTCAACGTGCTCCGGTGTGTGTTGCTCTCCAGACCTACCCGTTGGAAAAGCGCGACGATAGGTTGTTCCTCAAGCTGGCCCATACTTGAACCTTCATGCTGGAATCCTTGAAAAACTTTTTGAAACGATGATAACTAACCGAATACCGAACACCAACGATGGATCGCAGGATGCGCCGAAGCTACTCATTTTCCTCAACCTCAACAACCTCGAGGGATTGCCGCCCGCAAGCCGGTGGCCGGGTGTTGAGGGCGCTGCCATGTTTGATCAGTTGGCGGCCGATGGTTTTCACGGCATCCAACTGCCCGACGGCCAATTCGTAGCACCCACCGCCACATCTCTGGGAACCTGTGTCTCGGATCGCATCAGTACCGCTGCGGAGGCATCCGATATTGTGGCCCGTTATGCCGATATGGGTCACCAATGCTTAACGGTCCACGCGGGCTGGGGCATTGAGGACGACGACTCAGTTTGGCACTTGGTGGAGGCTATCCTCAGCTCCTCGGAAAAGTTTGCGCTACCGGTATATATCGAGACCCATCGCTCCACCATCACCCAGGATATTTGGCGCAGCGTGCAGCTCACCAAACGTTTCCCGGAAATTCGCTTTAACGGCGACCTGAGTCATTATTACACCGGCCAGGAACTCGTCTATGGCGGACTCGATATGAAAATCGAGTTCATGGCACCTATCCTCGACCGCATCCGTTTTATGCATGCTCGCATCGGCAGCCCGGGCAACATCCAGATGCCAGTAGGCAACGGCGACGCACGCCCGCCACAAGCAACTGGCGACGTCGATTACCTCGCGGATTTTAAAACCCTCTGGACCCGCTCCATGGCCGGTTTCCTCAAATCCGCTGCCCCAGGTGATACCTTCATCATCTGCCCCGAACTGTTGTCGCGCCGATACTATTATGCCCGCACATTCCCAGATGCATCGGGCACCCACCATGAGGAATCCGACCGCTATGCCGAGGCCCTCGCCTACGCCCGCATCGCCAAACAATGCTTCTCAGCCGCTCAAGCCAATCGCATAGCCAGCTAACGAAGCAGGACTCCACACTGGCTTCATTCATTGTGTTGAGCCAGGAGAGGCAAATTGGGAATTTCATGGGACTGCAGCCCAATTTCCGACAGGCCTGCGGCCAAGCCGGACCGCAGGACTCATCGGCTTTTGTCTTGGCTCTTATTGTCTTGTAATCTTAGCCCCTCGCGCCAAGCGCGACTCTTGTTAGGATCGGCGTCAAGGGGCGGGATAGGCTGGTTGGCACCCGGGATTTTTGGGGCCAACAGCGCGGGCAGAATATCGCCAGCACGATCCTTTTCGAAGTGTTCCACCGCCTTGCGCCAAGCTGGAATCTTGTTTGGATCCACTTCGGCTACCTGGCTGGGCAACTCCGGCATCGGCAGCTTTGAGCTTTCAAATTTCACCAGTAAGCTGCGGAAAACCTTGCGTTCCTGGGCCATGAAACCGCGCCAGTTAACTTCACTGAGTATGGCCGTGCCCGCCGCCGTGTCGCCGCACATAACCCGTGCGCTG
>JBAXOP010000330.1:0-6233 GCA_037133195.1 Verrucomicrobiota bacterium
GAGACGCCGCAAGCACGGCCTGCGGAGCGACACTTGCCAAGTGTCGCGTGCGGAGGTGAGAAAGCGAAGCAAGGTTTGCCGCGAGACGCGGCTTGCGGCGAGACGCCGCAAGCATGGCCTGCCGCGGGACGCGTCAGCCACATTGGAAGAGATGACATTGCACGAGCGGTGGCGGCACGCTGCGGCATTCCCGTGGGGACGCTGAGTGCCGATGAGGGTGCGCGACTCATGGCGCTGGAGGAGGATCTAGCAAAGCGGGTGAAGGGCCAGAAGGAAGCGATTTCCGCAGTGGCGGAAGCGGTGCGACTGGCGCGGGCCGGCTTGAAGAAGCCCGGGCGACCGGTGGGCGTGTTTTTGTTTGTCGGCCCCAGCGGCACCGGCAAGACCGAGCTGGCCAAGGCTCTGGCGGAGTCATTGTTTCACGACGAGCGGCGCTTGATCCGCTTCGACATGTCAGAGTTCATGGAAGATGGGGTTTGGAATGGAGCAAGAAGGCGGCGGGCAGGATGCCCGCGCCACGGTGGAGGAAGCCATCCGCCACCACAAAAAGACAGAAGAGGGAAAGACAGAAGACAGAAGACTGGAATAAGAGGTGCCATGCGCAGTCCAAGGGCTCTGCTCTTGTCTTGGAGCGCAGCGGTCTTGTGTCTTGTCGTCTTCTGTCTTGTGTCTTGTGTCTTGTCGGCCTGCTTTGGCGGTTGCACTGCGCGGATCCCATGTCAGACTGCGCCAGCCAACCCGATGACAACCGAGACCTTGCAACAAGACATAGCCGCCACCAGCGGCTGGATCCAGGATGTGAAAGCCGAAATGGGCCGCGTACTCGTCGGCCAAGCCGATCTGGTGGACCGCCTGCTCATCGGGCTGCTATGCAACGGCCACATTTTGCTGGAGGGGGTGCCGGGCCTCGCCAAAACCCTCGCCGTCAAGGCGCTTTCCGGGTCGCTGGACGCCAGTTTTGCGCGTTTTCAATTCACCCCGGACTTGTTACCAGCCGACTTGGTGGGGACCATGGTCTATCACCCGCAGGGGACCCGATTTGAGCCCAAACTCGGGCCGATTTTCAACAACCTGATTCTCGCCGACGAAATCAACCGTGCCCCGGCCAAAGTCCAAAGTGCGCTGCTGGAGGCGATGCAAGAGCGCCAGGTGACCCTGGGAGACCGTTCCTATCCCCTGCCCCAACCGTTCCTGGTGCTGGCCACCCAAAACCCGATCGACCAGGAAGGCACCTACCAACTTCCGGAAGCCCAACTCGACCGCTTCCTGCTCAAAGTGAGCGTCGGCTACCCTAGCAAGGATGAAGAACTCACCATCCTCGACCGGATGGCCACCTCCGCCCCGCCCTATCAGACGAAAAACGTCGCCACTCCGGCGCAGGTGGCCACCTCGCGAGAATGGGTCAACCAAGTGTACATTGATCCGGCGGTGCGCCAGTACATCGTGCAAGTGATTCACATCACCCGCTTCCCCGCCAAAGTGGATATACCGATGAAAAACCTCATTCGCGCCGGTGCCTCACCCCGCGGCACGATCAATCTGGCACTCACCGCCCGCGCCAGGGCCTTCATGCAAGGCCGCGCGTTTGTCACCCCCCAAGACGTCAAGGACATGGCCCACGACGTATTGCGCCACCGCATATTACTCACCTACGAGGCAGAAGCCGAGGAAATCACCACCGACACAATCATCACCCGCATCCTCAACAAGGTGCCGGTGCCGTAGATGGAAATTTTGAATTTTGAATTTTGAATTTTAGGTTTTGAATTTTAGGTTTCGGGTTTCAGGTTTCAGGTTTCAAGTTTCAGGTTTCAAGTTTCAGGTTTCAGGTTTTCTTCACCCCATGCTTTCGGAAGATCAGATCGAGGAAATGATGGAGCGCGTGCGCAAGCTCGAGCTAAAGGCGCGGCGCTTGGTGCGCGAATCGTTTTCGGGTGAGTACCTGTCGTCATTTCGCGGCCAGGGGCTGGATTTCGATGATTTTCGCGAATACCAGCACGGCGACGAGGTGCGCTTCATCGATTGGAATGTCACCGCCCGCATGAACCAGGCGTACGTGCGCAAATTCCGCGAGGAGCGCGAATTGGTGGTTGTCCTTGCCGTGGATGTCTCCGGTTCTATCGACTACGGCAGCCAGTCGCGCAGCAAACGTGAGGTGGCCGCCGAAGCTGCCGCCATCCTCGGCTTCAGCGCCTTGCAAAATGGTGATAAAGTCGGGCTGCTCGTCTTTGCCGACGTGCCTTTGCTGTTTGTGCCGCCGGCCAAGGGGACGCGCCATGTGCTGCGCTTGGTGCGTGAGATTCTAACCACCAAGCCGGCGCGCCCAGGCACATCCATCAAGCAAGCCTGTGATTTTCTGGTGCGCACGCTGCGCCGCCGCGCCCTGGTGTTTCTACTCACCGATTTTCATGCGGACCCTCTGGACCTCCCGCTGGGCAAGCTTGCCCGCAAGCACGAGACACTCGCCCTGCAAGTGAGCGACCCCCTCGAAGCCACTTTGCCAGCCGCCGGGAAGGTAGTAATGGTCGATCCGGAAACCGGCTTTGAAACCCTCGTCAATACCTCTAACTCCAACCTCCGCATGAGCTACGAAAAACTCTCTCGCCGCCACCGCGAGGGTGTCTCATCTATCCTCAAAAAACACGCCATCGATACCACCAAACTGAGCAGCACCGCCGATCCTCTCCCCGCCCTTCACCAACTCCTCAAACGCCATGGCCAACGCCGGCGCTGACGGCCATTGCGGTTTGTATTAGCATGAAGAGGACTATTTTCAAACGCAGATAAAGGCAGATGAAGAGGGATTCGATTTGGTTTTATCTGTGTTTATCTGCGTTCATCTGCGGTTCAACTCTCATAATCGAGCCGTATTGGGTGCCGACGCCTCCCGCCCATCCCCATTGCCGGGCTAACTAATAATTCATGGCCGACGTCCCACCCACCTTTGAACTCAAGGAACCGGCTACCCCGGAGCCGCTACTACCACGCGGGTTTTCGCAAGAGACCTGTTCCGCCGCCGCCATGCTGGCGCTGCTCGTGCTGGGGATCTGGTGCATCCGCTGGCTGCGCCGCCTCACCCACAAAAACACCCCCCGGTCCCGCCGCAACCACGCCTACAAAGAAGCCACCGCGGCCCTCCAGCGGATCACGGCGGCGGAAGCCCGCAGCGCCGCCGTGCAAACGTCGCTGATACTCCGCCGCTATCTGTCGCTCGCCGCAGATGACCCCGCCCTGTTTGAAACCCACGAGGAATTCATCGCACGCAGCGACTCCTTGCTTTCCCTATCCATTCCGGCACGCGCCGCTTGCGCCGCAAGCTTTACCCGCCTCGCCGCCTGCAAGTACGCCCCGAGCGCCCCGGCGTGCGAGGCCGCAGCGGTGGTCGGCGAGGCGCGTGAATTGCTAGAAATCCTGCACCGCGCTTTCCGCAACTGACATGGCCGCGCAGCTCCACCATTTTCACTTTGCTCAGCCCGGTTGGTTGCTGCTGCTGGTACCGGCCCTCATGCTCATGGTATTGCGCCGTGGCCGCGGGGCAGCCGCCGCGGTTAGTTTTCCCAATCTATCCATTCTGGTGAGCCTGGGCCAACGGGTGCGCCAAGGGGCCTGGCATTTCGGTCTGCCGCTCGCCTGTCTCGCGCTTTTCGCCGCGATTTTTGGCATGGCCCGGCCGGTATGGCGCGACGAATACCAAAGCCGCAACGCCAGCGGCATCGATATTATGATCACCTTCGATTGTTCGCTATCGATGGCCATCGACGATTTCATTTACAAAGGTGGCACGATCAACCGCATCGATGCGGCCAAACGGGTGATCGATGAATTCATCGACCGCCGGCCCGACGACCGCATTGGACTGGTGGCTTTCGCCGGGCGGCCGGTGTCGGCCAGCCCCATCACCCTGGCTCATCCATGGTTGCGTGACAGCCTCAAGGGACTGCGCCTCAATGACTCCGGCAACCGCGGCACCGTCAAGGAAAGCGGCACCGCCATCGGTTCGGCCATCGCCGCAGCCGCCCTGCGCCTGGATTCCCGGCAATCAAAAAGTAAAATCATTGTGCTGGTGACCGACGGGGCGAGCAATTCCGGGAAAATTTCGCCGTTGGAGGCGGCAGCCCACGCCAAGACGCTCGGCATAAAGATATACACCGTGGCCATCGGCACAGAGGAAGGACGCGTCCCCGGCAGTATCCAATCCTTCCCACGCCAGGAATTCGATGTGCCCACGCTCAAAGAAATCGCCCGCGTCACCGGCGGCGAACATTTCTGGGCCCAACAACTCGAAACCCTCGAATCCACTTTCCGCACCATCGACCGCCTGGAAAAATCCACCTCGCAAAGCCACTCCGTCGTGGATGACATTGAGCTATTTCCGTGGTTGATTGCGATGGCGGTTTTCGCCACGCTAGCCGCCGCCTTCAGCCTAGCCCTCAATCCCCCACCCGCCCCCTGATACCCATGCATTTTGCCGATCCTGCCTGGCTGATGCTACTGGTCCTGCTGCCGTTGCTGGCAACCACCACGCTGTTGGTGGCCCGCCTGCGCCGCAAACAATGGCACGCCTTTGTCGCGCCCCGCTTGCGCCAAATCCTGTTGCGCCGCAGCAGCCCGCTGCCTCGCTGGCTGGCCATCATTTTCCTTGTCGCCGCCGCCGCCACCCTCATCGTCGCCCTCGCCAGACCCCAGGGCGATGCCACCACCCACACCGAAAAATCCATCGGCCGCAATGTCCTCGTCGCCCTCGACCTGTCCCGCAGCATGCGCGTCAAGGACGTCAAACCCGACCGCTTGGCACAGGCCAAGGTGATCATCTATGAATTGCTGGATGCCCTGCCTAACGAACGCATCGGGCTCCTGGGCTTTGCCGGCAGCGCCCATTTATTCGCCCCACTGACTATCGACCACGCCGCGGTGCGCGAAACCGTCGAACAAGTGGATGAAAATTGGGTGTCCATCGGCGGTTCTAACCTCAGCTCGGCAATTCGCCTAGCCATCACTACCCTCAAGGAGACCGGCCAGAAAAACAACGCCCTCATCATCTTGAGCGACGGTGAAAAACATGAGGGTTCTCTAGGCCCGGTCGTGGCCGAGGCAAAAAAATCCGGTGTCTATATCTTTGCCATCGGCGTAGGTACCGAAGACGGCGGCTATGTGCCCAACCCGGATTCATCTAACACCAATATGGTTGACCGCAAGGGTAAAATCGTGCTCAGCCGGCTCCAACCCGAGGTGTTGCGCAAACTCGCCAGTGATACTAACGGCCGGTACGCCATGGCCGGCGGTGGCACCGACATTGCCACAATGGTTAGTTTGGCCGCCAAAGATCTGGATGCCTTCGAGATGCGAGGCCGCGAACGCCGTGTGGCCATCGAGTTCTATCAATGGCTCGTGCTCCCGGCCATCCTCTTCCTCATCGTGGCAGTGATCGCCGGCACCCGCTGGCGCGGCCTCAAACCCGCATCCCTGCTGGCCCTCGCTCTGGCTGCCAGCCCCTCCGGCGCTCGCGCCGACGATGCAACCGCCGCCGCCCAAGCCCTCGCCGCTGGCGCCAACCAACCCGCCCGCAACGCTTTCCACCAACTCGCCGAAGCCTCCCGAGTGCCGGAATACGCCGCCCGATACCGCCTCGGTGAAGGCACCGCCGCCTATCGCGCCAAGGATTTCACGGGTGCCTGTGAGGCATTCAGCGCTGCGCTACTTGCCCGCGATTCCAGCGTGCTAGCCAGCGCCCACTTTGGCATCGCCAACAGTCTCTTCCAACTCGGCTGGCTCAACCTCACTGGCTCCACCTATCCTAACAGCACTAACAATCTCCCCGATCTGGCCAGCTTCGACGCCTTGGTCAAGGCCCGCCTAGGCCAAATCCGCAAGACCGAGGCCACCGAAGACACAGATACTCCAGGCGTCCCCGCCCTGGAATCACTCATCATCAATTGGTCTGACTCTATCCAACACGACGATTCCGCCCTCGCCCACGATCCTGGCAACCAGGACCTCCGCCACAACCGCCAAACCACCCTCACCTATCTGAAGCGTCTGCGCGAGTTGATGGAAAAGGAGCGGGAACAAACCAACCAAGCCATCCCACAACCCCAGCCCGGCCCGGACCCCGGCAACCCCGGCGATTCCGGCGAAGATGACCCACCCAAGCCGGGCGAGCAAGGACAACCAGGAGACAAGGCCCCGCCCAAGGACCCCGGCACCCAGGGCGATAAGGGCCAGCAACCGAAAGG
>JBAXOP010000331.1:0-6231 GCA_037133195.1 Verrucomicrobiota bacterium
ACAAGACCCAGACCATTTCACAGAGGACGATGACGCTGATCCATCCGGGATTGGCCGACGAACATGTCTTGCCGAGAAACCCCTCCGCTTGCTTCGCTTGCACCTTGTCATCGCGTGCGAAAAAAACGTACCAGAATATTGGTGTCAATCCCGTTCATGGAGGATCCCGGTGGCAATCGCTTCATCCATCTCCTCAAGCGACAATCGCACGGCGGCTTTGGGCAGCAGGTTTTTCAAGTCTCCGAGGGTCGCAAGGCCGACCGGGCTGAGTTCAATCCGCCCGCTTGGCAATAGCTTGAAATCAAGCTGATGGCCCGGCTTGAGCCCGAGCGTCTCGCGTACAGGCAACGGAACGGTAATTTGGCCTTTACTGGTGAGAGTGGCAATCATGGCTGGCTTACCGAACGGTAAGGAGGACGAGGCCCTTGTCAAGGAAGATGTGCCGCATTGGCGCGCTTTCGGGATCGTGAATCTTAGGACAGAGAAAATCGTCCCGCCCACGACGGGGCGTTTGGCAAGCGATTGGCAGGCGTAAGGAGCACGCCGACTTCTACCGGCGTGTGTCGGTGCGGGCGGAGGTGAGGGTTGTGGTGCCGGGGCTCACAGGGCAGCGCTAGCCCGAGTCAGATGGGATGAATGAATACGAAAATGAACAAAATGCAAAGAATCCTTTTAGTCCCTCTTAGTCCCGGCGCTTGCCGTTCACAAACTCGGCTTTGATTAATCATTGACACTCACCCTCACGCGCCACTATACAGCCGTTGTCCCCCTGTAGCCTTAGCATTATTTAGCGTAATGAGGCGTCTGTGTAACCGAAGATTGGATTCTAACGAAACCCTGTCATGTCCACAAAATTACTCCGTGCCGTATTAATTGCCATACCCGTGTTCATGTTTTCCGCGCGGGCGGCTGTCATTGATGCCTCATACAATTCGCCAAGCGACGTACCGGTCACCGCCGCCAGTTACACGGCCACGGGCAGCACGGTGAACATCACGCTGAATTTCACTCCCGCCACAGGCGCAAACCTAACGGTGGTAAAAAACACCGGGATGACATTCATTGATGGTGTTTTCGACAATCTGGCGCAAGGGCAGAAGGTTCCCCTGACCTATTCGGGGATTACCTACAACTTTGTCGCTAACTATTATGGAGGCACGGGCAATGATTTGGTTTTGCAATGGGCCAATACCCGTGCGATGGCATGGGGGCTCAATGATTTCGGCCAACTCGGCAACACCGGCACCGTCAACAGTAACATCCCCATAGCCGTCAACACGGCGGGCATTCTATCCGGCAAAACAATTACGGCTATTGCCGGTGGCAGTGGCCACAGCCTCGCCTTATGCGCTGATGGCACGCTGGCCGCTTGGGGACTCAATGATAATGGCCAGCTTGGCGACAACAGCATCAACTCCAGCCTGGTTCCGGTGGCCATCACCACTTCCGGGGCGCTCGCAGGCAAGAGGGTCGTTGCCATCGCCGCTGGTTTCTCCCACAGCCTCGCCCTATGCTCGGATGGCACTCTAGCCGCATGGGGATGGAATAATTTCGGCCAACTCGGCAACAATGGTACAACCAACAGCCTCGTTCCGATCGCTATCGGTTCCGACGGAGTCCTATCAGGAAAAGCGGTGGTGGCCATCGCCGCAGGTGCGGCTCACAGCCTCGCGCTGTGTGCGGACGGCACGCTGGCCGCCTGGGGATTCAATGATTATGGCCAACTGGGCGATGGCACTGTGAACCAGAGCAACGTCCCACTCGCCATCACCGCCTCCGGGATCCTCTCGGGCAAAACCGTGACGAGTATTGCCGCTGGGGCGGCGCACAATTTTGCCATTTGCGCGGACGGCACAGTGGCCGCATGGGGCTTTAATGGGCAGAGCCAACTGGGCAATAACAGCACGATGGACAGCAATATACCCATCTCCATCACCTCCTCGGGGGTCTTTTCGGGGAAAACGGTGGTCTCGTTCGCCGCATCCTATTATGCGAGCTTTGCCCTTTGCGCTGACAGCACGGTGGCCGCCTGGGGCTCCGGTGGCCTGCTTGGTGACGGCACCAGCAACTCCAGTGGCGTCCCTCTTGCCATCACTTCCTCCGGTATCCTTTCCGGCGAGACGGTGGTCGCCATCTCCACGGGCGGGTTCCACAGCCTCGCTCTCTGCGCGGACGGAACCGTGGCCGCATGGGGTGACAATTCTCATGGGCAACTCGGGGATAACAGCATTATTTCCAGTGATGTCCCCATTGCCATCAGCATGGCAGCACTGCCGCCAGGCGAGCATTTTGTCGCCGCCACATGTGGTCTGGCGTCTAACCACAACCTCGCCATCGCCGCCGCTCCACCATGGCCGGTGTCTGTCACTGCGGCAGCGACTTCCCTAACAAGCTCGGGTGCGACCTTGAATGGCATTGTCAATGCCAACTCCAACAGCACCACGGTATCGTTTGAGTATGGCCTCACCGCTTCCTATGGGACGACGGTAGCCGGCACGCCATCCCCCCTGACGGGTGGGGAATCCACCGCCGCGACGGCGAATATCAGCGGCCTGACATCAGCCACCACCTACCATTACCGTGTGATCGCGACCAACTCGCTGGGGACGACCCCGGGCGCGGACATGACTTTTGTCACTGCGATGAGTGGAAATGCCAATCTCGCCTCGCTCTCAACCAGCGCGGGCACGCTGTCCCCATCCTTCGACAGCGCGACTACCAACTACACCGTTCGCGTTTCCAGCACGACGAGTTCCGTCACCCTCACGCCTAGCGTAGCGGACGTGTTGGCGTCCGTTAGGGTTGATGGCAGTCTAGTGAACTCAGGCAGCGCGAGTGCACCGATCCAGCTCGCCGTGGGTTCCAACGTCATCAGCATCGTGGTCACCGCCGAGGATCCGGGCATCACCAAAAACTATTCGGTGAACGTGATCCGCCTGAGTGGAAATGCCAATCTCGCCTCGCTCTGGACTAGTTTCGGCAAGCTGGCTCCGGCCTTTGACAGCGTGACAGCGAGTTATGCCATGACGGTGCCTTTCGTGGCAACCAGTCTGCGCTTGGTCCCGGTAATGGCGGATGGCGGCGCCACGGTTAGAGTAAATGGAATCCCGGTGATTTCGGGTTGTTACAGTGATGAAATCCAACTCTCGATAGGGGTGAATCTCATCAGCACGGTGGTCACCGCCCAGGATACTAACATTAGCAAAACCTATCAAGTGAGCGTCACCCGATTGAGTGCGGCCGCCGCGATTTCAAACTCAGTGCTGGCGTGGGGCGCGGGCGCGACCAACACCGGCACGAATCCGGAATTCGGGCAGGCGATGATTCCTAACAGCCTAGGAGCGGGCACGACTGCCGTCGCAGGAGGACTCTATCACAGCGTGGCCCTGAAGAACGATGGTACGGTGACGGCTTGGGGAAGCAATACCTACGGGCAAATTACCCTTCCCGCCGGCTTGTCCACGGTGAGTGCGGTGGCTTCCTTGCCATATACCACGGTGAACGCGGTGGCGACCTTCCAACCGAATCCTTACTCTCTTCTCAACACCTGCAGCATCACCGTGAGTCCGTCGATAAACACCAATCTGATCATGGCCGCGATTGTTCCCGGCATGACGGTGAGCGGACCGGCCAACTCCGTGGGCTATGGTGCTCTCATCACCAGCAAGGTCACATCCGGCAACGTGACAACCCTCACATTTTCCGTTGTCAATGCGATGACGGATGCCACGGTGGTGAATCCCTTCAACGCCACCTTGACCCTTGCCGCCCCCGCCGCATGGGGGAGCAATCCCGTAGCGGTGACCGTCACCCCAACATCTAACACCGGGTTCTCTGCAACATCGGTACTTGCAGGCATGTTGGTGACCGGTCCTACTGGGTCGGTAGGCGTCGGTGCGGCTGTCGTCAGCAAGACCATTATACCCACGACCAACCCGGTAGGCAGCGTGAACATTCTGGCGCTTTCCCAGCCCCATATCAGCAGTCCCCAGGGTGAGATGAATCTATCTATCACCCCGGTTTCCCCTGTCAAGGCGGTGGCGGCAGGTGGCTTCCATTCCCTGGCCCTCAAGAGCGATGGCTCGGTAGTGGCATGGGGCGCTGGAACGTCCTCATCCGCAACCACGGGCACCGTCAATCTTACGCAATCGTATGTTCCGCTAGGCTTGACGACGCAGACCAACGTGGCCGCCACCATCCCCCGCAATGACACGGGCTTGGTCAATACCGTTACACTCAGTGCCACCAATTCCAACATCGTTCCCGGGATGTTGGTCACCGGCCCGGGAAATACGGTGGGTGTTGGGGCGAGAGTCTTGAGTGTGTCAGGCACTTTGGTGACCCTGTCAGTTCCGAATTTGAATACCGATTTCACCCCATCACCGCCGAACACCTTGACATTTTCCGCAGGAGTGGTGGCCATCGCCGCGGGTTATTATCACAGTGTCGCCCTCAGGAGCGATGGTTCAATCATCGCATGGGGGGACAATACCGCCGGCCAGACGAGCGTCCCAAACGGCATGCAAACCACGTCAACCTCAACGTTAGGACTCACCGCTACACAGCCCCAGAATCCTTTGGGCATTGTCAATACCGTGACGCTCAGTGCCAGCAGCGCGGTGATCGTGCCCGACATGCTGGTCACCGGTCCGCCCAACTCGGTAGGTGCCGGAGCCGCCATCCTTTACAAGACCGGTGCCAGCCCATCGACCCTGACTCTATCGGTTCCCAATGCCGTCAATGCACTTCTGCTTCCTGTGCCGCTCCTTTTCACCCCGGGTGTGAAGGTGGTGGCAATCGCCGCAGGCAACGAGCACACCATGGCCCTGCGAGCGGATGGATCCATCGTTAGTTGGGGCCGCAATGTGGAAGGCCAAACGTCCACCAACGGCTTGTCCCCGATCACCGCGTCCGCGACTGTGCCCGGCGCGATCACGGCGACCGTGAACATTGCAGCGCCGGTTCTGCCCGCTACCACTTTGAGTAACTACGTCGTAAACCTCAGCGCTGCCAATGCCGCGATAGTTCCCGGCATGCTGGTGTCCGGCGGCGCGCCAGGGACGATCGGCTCCAATGCAGTCGTTACCGCCGTCTCTGCTATCAGTCCTTTTCCCGTCACATTGTCGGTTCCCAACACCAATGCAGCCGCGCTTACCGGTGTTACCTTGACCTTCGCCGCCCAAGCTAACAACACCGTGACCCTCGCGGCCGCCAATCCCGCGATTATTCCCGGCATGTACGTCAACGGACTGGCCACGATGGTAGGCATCGGGGCCATGGTACTCAACAAGGCCGCTGACGGTGTGACCCTGACCCTGTCAACCCGCAATACATATATCGGCACTGCGACTTCCGCCGCCCAGACGTTGTCATTTTCCGCCGGGATCAAGGCCACTGCCATCGCGGCGGGTGGCGATACGAGTTATGTGTTGAAACCCGATGCCACTGTGGCGGCATGGGGGGACAACTCTAACGGCCAAACCAATATTCCCGGCAGCTTGACCGGGGTGACGCTCATCGCTGCGGGTGGCGATCATGCCATGGCTCTCAAAAGCAACGGCACGGTGCAGGCCTGGGGGAAAATCTGGAATGGTTCGGGATATGTCAACGAAACCGTTCCCGTCGGCCTAACCGGGGTGACGGCCATTGCGGCGGGCGCTTATCATGCCGTGGCCATCGCCGCGACCCAGCCGCCCATCATCACCTCCAGCCCGCCCGCCAGCCTGACGGTGACCCAGGGCGGAACTGCTACGATGAGCATAGTAGCTACCGGCGCGGTTAGCTATCAGTGGCGGAAAAACGGGGTGGCGATTCCCGGCGCGACGGGTGCGACACTGCTGTTGAACAATGTGCAGGCCGGAGACGCGTCCAGCTATTCCGTGCTGGTGACTAACGCCTACGGTAGCGTAACGAGCACGTCAGTCACACTCACAGTGAACGCCCCCACCACCGGCGCAGTGCTGGCCTGGGGCGCAGGCGCGACCAACACCGGCACGGATCCGGAATTCGGGCAGGCGATGGTTCCCAGCAGGCTCAACGCGGGCACAGCCACCACAGCGGGTGGGCTCTATCACAGCGTAGCCTTGAAGAACGATGGTACGGTGACGGCTTGGGGAAGCAATACCAACGGGCAAACCAACATTCCCGCTGGCTTATCCACGGTGAGTGCGGTGGCATCCTTGCCATATACCACGGTGAACGCGGTGGCGACCTTCCAACCGAATCCTTACT
>JBAXOP010000332.1:0-6224 GCA_037133195.1 Verrucomicrobiota bacterium
CGGCGAGGTCGTTGCAAAGTTGGGTCTGGCGCTTGACGAGTTGCTCGACGAGCGGCGTGTACTTATCAAATTGATGGGACGATTGCGCGGAGGGCCCGGAAATAATCAGAGGCGTGCGTGCCTCGTCGATGAGAATGGAGTCCACTTCATCGATGATGGCGAGGTAATGGCCGCGCTGGACTTGCTCGTCCCTGGAGGTGGCCATGCCGTTATCGCGCAGGTAGTCGAAACCAAACTCGGCGTTGGTGCCGTAGGTGACGTCGCAGGCATATTCGGCGCGCCGCTCCCAGGGCGGCATTTGGTTTTGAATACAGCCGACGGTTAAACCGAGGAACCGGAAAACCGCGCCCATCCACTCGGAGTCGCGGCGGGCGAGGTAGTCATTGACGGTGACCACATGGACGCCGAGGCCGGTGAGGGCATTGAGGAAAACTGGCAAGGTGGCGACCAGGGTTTTGCCTTCGCCGGTTTGCATTTCGGCAATCATGCCGCGGTGTAGGGCGATGCCGCCGACAAGCTGCACATCGAAGTGGACCATTTCCCACAGCAACGGCTGATCACTGACGCTGATGGTGGTGCCCCACAAGCGGCGGGCGGCATTCTTGACCACCGCGTAGGCTTCCGGGAGGATTTTTTCGAGATATTTGGCCCGCGAAACGCGAAACTCCGACTCAATGTCGTGAAACGCCGCCTTGGCCTCCTCGATGGAGGCCGGGCTCGCTTCGATACGGCTAGGCAATGAGGGAAATTCATCCCGCAGCGGCGCAAGACGTTGTTCGAGCGCCTCGGCGGTGGTACGCAATTCTTCGTCGTTCATGCGCTCAATGAGCGGCTTGGCGGGCGCTTCCAGCGCGTGATAACGGGCCAGGTGGGCCTGCCATTGCAGGGTGCGCTCGCGCAGTTTCTCCTCCGGTTCGCGCTGCAAGGCGTCCTCAAGTTCATTGATGCGGGTCACCGTCGGGCGAATCCGGCGCAATTCGCGCTGGTTCTTGCTGCCGACGATTTTTTGGAGAATCCACTTGATCATGTGAGAGTTGGGGTTCGGCGGAGGTGCCTGCTGGGGGGAAGCCAATACACTCACCAGCGCGGCGTTGCAAGCGTTTGCCGAGCAATTGGCGAAAAACGCCCGGCGACAGGAGGAATTTCCAAAAGAATCCTTGGCAAGATAGGTCGGATATCTACGTTCTTGGCCAGTGATTGTGGCAATGAAATCCTCCAGCAACGCATCAATCCGGGCGCTGCCGGCGGATTCTCCATTTTCTAACATTTATTCATTCACCCTACACCCATAGCACCGCAATGCCCACGACCGAGATCAGCCACGAACCCCACCGCCATCTGCCCAGCTCGGAAGTACTCAAGGTGCTGGACGATCCCGGTTTCTGGAATTCCCTGAAACTTGAAAGACTGCTTGCTGACATTGACCCCATAGTTATTGACGCGGCCGATGGCCCAAGTCGGATTTTCATTGCATTTGGGAAAGATCCGCATTCTGAAGCGGATCGCCAGGAGCTTCAAACACTTCTGGAAGCCCTCGGCCACCTGTTTCTCCAAAGCCATGATTCGATAGATCAGCTTGAAGCCCGGTTGCCATCCGATGCCCAAACCCAGGTAAGAACAGACTTTCTGAAGGATCTGCCCGGCGGCCCGTCGCGCATCAATATCCTCCGCATTTTCATCGTGCACAAAATGCTCGCCCGCGGCAATCCACGCCGAGCCAGCAACTTGCTTCTAACTAAAGTCAAGCTGCCATCGCGCCGCACCAACGGCGTCATAGATGATAAGGTATGGTCGGTGCCCTTGCTCACCGTGAATGTATTAACCAGTCCAATGGTCGCCGGCGTGAAAACTCCGGGGGCAACCTTGGGCCTGGCGTGGGAACGATCCGGAAAATCCGACACTATCCCGTCCCTGCTGCGCCAGTTGCTTGAACGCTATTTCGTCCATGTATTGCAGTACAAGAATTCGGCCATCCCGAAAAGTCTGCTCTTCACGGACCTGCCGGAAATCTACCAGACGGTCGCTTTGGATGTCATGAACGTTGCGGAACGCCTGCCAGAGGCCGCAAGAAAAGATGTCCTGGGCAACCATCCGGCCTTTGCCGAACTCAAGCTCGAAGCGCAGCGCCTAGCCATTCCAGAGGGGATCTGGACCAGCCGCTTCATCGACCTCGTCATGAAGTTTGCTTTCGATAATCAGGCCCATATCTTGAAGCATGACGAAATGGCGCTCCAACCCGGGAAACTTTCAACCGAAACGTGGGAAAAATTGCTGCATGCGTCACTTTCAGACAGATACTACTGGATCTATCGCCAGGGCATTGAAACAGCCCGGCTCAAATGGAAGCAAGACCTTGGCAAAGAGCGCCAGAAACTACAAAATGTGATTTATGTTGATCTTGAACAGGCATACCAATACCTCATTGCGGCGCGCACCGGCGGAGCAGTGGCTACCACTCAGCTCGAGGCCGCAGCGGCCCACTGGGCCTTGGATGAGGGCGAGAAAACGGCTTTGCTTAAGGAAGAAACCGCAAGAAGTGCCGGAGAATGGAATGGCACACAGGGCAACGCGACGACACGCTTTGCGGCTGCCGCTATTCGTGCTCAATTTCTCGCCCACTTGATCGGGGTGCAGATACATCCTATGCATAGGGCACTCTTTGAGAATGATCCAGCGGTTCGCTTGGCTACTTTGCAGGAACTCTTGAGAGCAGAAAAAGACCATAACGAAGAACGTAAAAAGGTTGATTTTCAAACTTTTAAAGACGCCCTTCGACCGGAAGTCCGGGACGCTCTGTTCTCGGTGAATACCGCTGCCTATCCGATAGGTGCCCGCATCATCGAAAGCTACCGCGCTACCAATTTGCGCGAAGTCATCATGGATCGTGTGAAAAAAATCAGCCAGTGGACGGCGGTGGTCGTTACACTGTCGGTGGCTTACAGCACGGCGGATAAATTTAAGCCGAAGTTCGATACGCCGCCCATCACGGAGTCGCAAGTATGGAAATTGACTCGGCAGCCGATTGTGGATCCGACTCAGATCCTAACGGACTCGGAATTTCAGAAAGGCAAACAACAGCTCATTTCACGTGCGTTGGCCGACGGTCTGTCTGAGCCTGACGTGCACTTGCTCAGTGAGTTTGTGCATGAGACCAAGCCAGACCGGGTGCCTGAAGCGATCCGCGGTCCAATTGTGCGCATGCAAGCGAAGGATAAGAATGACCCGGATTACAGAGACTTTGACGATTTCAAAGGCTGGACGGGAAAATACACCAAGGACTGGATCGGACGTAGCGTCCCGGTGAGCAGGGAAATTCGCAAGAAGCGCTCCGCATGGCTCAATGACGCGATCAATATCATGCGGGTGATGGTTTATCGAGGGAATTTGAGTCGCTCAACTTCGGATGCTGAACTCTCCAACGAGATAGCCCCGGCGCTTCAAGATGAGATCAAAAAACGTGTTGAAGAAGTATCAAAGTCCCGCAAGCAGGCCCCGCCAGTTACGCCCAAACCCGCTGAATAGGCGCAGACAAGGCTCAATTGCCGAACATCGGAAACGTAGCTCCCGGACGCAATAGCACCGGCGGCTTGGTATCGAATGAGTGAACCGAACCGATTTGATAGGCCCCGTACACAATCGGAATCACCGTGAGCAGCAACGCCGACTCGCCATCCAAGCTGAGCTTGCCCACATGCACCACCGCCGCATAATTGGGACTCTTCTTGACCCCCAGCACATCTCCGCTCTTGAAATATGCCGCCGCCGCCACGTCGCCTGTTGGCAACATATATTCAATGTGCACCGGGTAGGGGGCCGCCACTGTATACTCATCGGGCTTGACCAACGCCTGGGCTCGAATCACAAAGCCCGGATTGAAAAAATCCGCCGTTCCCAGCACCCGCACCCTGGTCACTTGATAGTCCCCTTCAATGTATGTCAGCAGCGCAGGTCGTTGGAAATTGGTGAGGTAATTGCGCAGCAACAAGCCGTTGAATCGCTCCTGATCCTTGGCCGACGAGCCGAAAAACTTGTGATACAGCTCCTTGGGTCCAAGCCCATTGCCACTTGGCACATCCGCTGCCGCATAGGCTTGCAGGGTCGGCAGACGGTGCAACTTACGCAATAGTTCGTAGTTCCTGGGAACTTCAATGTGCTTGAAAATATCCAGGCACACAAACCAACTCATCACGGCCAAACACAGCGCCACTGCGTTGATTAACAGCCACCAGAAATAGGCGGGTCGTCTCGGCTTGGGCTCTTCCAGAATGCGTGGCATGACTTTGCGGCGGGTCGCAGCGGCTCTCCTCTGCGTTGCCACAGCACCCCCCCCGCGACTGGTAACCGCCACACGCCTAATTGCCAACCGAAAATCGTGGAATTCGCCAATATCATCACGTTTTCTAGCATTCCCTGCCACGCCGGTTAAATAAATTTTCAGAAAAAACTTGACGCTGTCCGGTTAGGCAATTTCATTTCTCTCGCTCACGGCATGCCGGCGTTGCCCTATCATGGGTGGATTGTTGTCTAATTCCAGAGTCCAGTGTTTTTTATCCTTATTCCATGTTGACCACCATAGCCTCCGAAATCCCCCCCACCGACACTCCCGATACCGGGGCCTCTCCCATCGATCTATCGCTGGATACCTTTACGCAAGCGGACGACCGCTCGGAACCGGCGGATAGGATAGAAGATACGCCACCCACGCCGACAGCCGTCGGCACCGCCTCTGCCGAACCAGCGGCGCATCTCCCCCCGAAGCCACCCACCACCCGTCCAGTGAAAGCTCCGCTCAAAACCGCCGCCACAACGCCAGCCTCGGTCAAGCGACCCTCTCCGCCGAAACTTGCGTCCAATAGTGAAGCTGATCACGCCGGCACCCGGGCAGCGGCATCATCACCGGCCACGCCAGCTGCACGCGAGGCAAAACCGCCGACCGTGGTAAAAAAGCCGCTCACGGCCACACCCGCAGCTCCCGCAGCAGAGGGGCCTGCGACACCCGCCAGGAGCCATAAGGCGGCTGTGCCCAAAAAACCCGTGCTCACTCCCAAGCCCGAGGTTAAGGACGCCAAAGCACCTGCCAAACCCTCCGCCAAGCACCCGGCCGCGCCCGTCAAACGCCGCATCGACACCCCGGAAATCCAAGAGAAGATCCGCGAACTCATCAAGCTCGCCAAGGAACAGGATTATCTCACCTACGACGATATCAATGAGATTTTGCCCAATGACCTGGTCGATCCGGAAGACGTCGAGGCAATCATGGACCGCCTCCGCCAGATGGAGTTTGACGTCATCGACGCCTCTGAGGTGGACCGTTACAAGGACAAGAAACGCGATGAGTCAGACGGCGATGACGACGATTCCAAGAGCGACCAAAAACTCGATATCCTCGACGACCCGGTGCGGATGTACCTCAAGCAGATGGGCCAGGTGGCACTGCTTACCCGCGAGCAGGAAGTGGAAATTTCCAAACGCATCGAGGACGCCGAAACCGAGGTGGCGCGCCATCTGAATCTGTTCGGGTTCGTGGCCGATTCCTACATCGAGCTGGCCGACAAACTCATCAAAGGCAAGGAACGCTTCGACCGCGTCATCCTCGACAAGAAAATCGAGTCACGCGAACGTTACATGAAGGGCTTGCCCAAATTGTGCGAGCACCTCAAGCAACTCCACCAGGAAAATGACGAGTACTTCCGCCAGCTTTCCTCCAAGAGCCCACGCGGCCGGAAG
The DNA here is from genome assembly GCA_037133195.1 of Verrucomicrobiota bacterium. GTDB lineage: Bacteria > Verrucomicrobiota > Verrucomicrobiia > Verrucomicrobiales > Akkermansiaceae > Luteolibacter. The sequence continues at coordinate 5,728 of JBAXOP010000332.1, forward strand.
AAACTGGAGGAGGAATTTGAGAAAAACAACCAGACCCTCAATCGTCACTACACCCGGTTCTATTACAAGCAGAAGGTTATCGAGGATTTTTGCGAACAAGTGGATGATTACCAGCAAAAGTTCTGGAAATACAACCGGCGGGTGGAGGCGGATGCCAATGACAAGGAATTCGTCACTAAATTGCGTGAACTCCAACAACGCTCGTGGCATACCACCGAATCCTTCAACGAGGCCTACAAACTCCTCCGCCACTGGCTCAAGGAGGCCCTCCGTGCCAAAACCGAAATGGTCGAGGCCAACCTTCGCTTGGTCATTTCCATCGCTAAAAAATACACCAATCGCGGCCTCTCATTCCTCGATTTGATCCAGGAAGGAAATATGGGCCTGATGAAGGCTGTCGAAAAATTCGAGTACCGTCGCGGCTACAAGTTTTCCACCTATGCCACCTGGTGGATCCGCCAGGCGATCACCCGCTCGATTGCCGACCAGGCGCGCAC